>CAYZSN010000122.1:0-2557 GCA_964481095.1 uncultured Oleiharenicola sp.
GTCCCCCGGGGCGCGGAGCCCGCCGATCGCGGGGCCCGCGAAGGTGGCGGCGGGCGTCTCGACGTCCAGCTCGTAGTCGCCGAACTCCCAGGTGCCCCGGATGATCCCCTTGTACGGCAGGTCGAGCCACCCGGCGTTCCGCGTGATCTCGATGGTCTGCCGGTACGGGAGCCACGCGCGCCCGTCGATCAGCGCGTAGTCGAGGAGGACCGTGAGATCCTCCACCGTGCGGTCGAGGTAGCTCACCGGGGTGAACGACCAGCGGGCCCGCACCAGCTCAGCGGTCTCCCGGTCGAGGTAGATGGTCCCCACGACACCGGCGGAATCGGCGCTCCGGGGGCGCACGTCCAGCACGTCGAGCACGACCCGCCGGCCGGCGCTGGTGACCTGGGCGGAGTCCCGGAGCTGGTAGTCATACCGGGCGAGCCCCTCCACCGAGAGGGGATGCACCACGTCCTTCACCTCATCCCCCTCGCCGATCCGGATCCGGGGGCCGTAGCCGTCGGTCACGATGCCGAGGTGGTCGCGGTGGTAGCGGATGTCGGTGGGGAGGTAGCGGCGGTCGCGCCAGCCGCGGATCACCTGCTTGCTCCGCCCCGGGGCGCTCCAATACACTTCGACGTCGAGTTCGTCCCCTTTCACCAGGCGGGGCGAGCCCGTTCCTCCGGCGCCGACCTGGGCGAGGAAGACCACCACCCCGTGGGCCCGGACGTGCCAGCCGCGGAGCCCCGAATCCCCCTGCGCCATCGTCCTCCGGGCCACGGCGCGCGACACGAGCGCGACGGCGGCGGAGTCGTTCCACGCCTGGGCGCGGGCGACCGCCGGGACCGCCATCATCAAGGCCATGAGCGAGAAGGCTGCGAGCCGCATACAGTGAAGCTAACCCGTCCTCTCCAGCGCCTGACCGCCCTCCTCCTCCTTGCCGGATGCGGGAGCCCGACCCCGGTCGTGGCCCCGAACCCCGACGGGTCGGCGCAGGTGCCCGCCGGTCCGGTCGTGGTGCGCACCGCGCCGCGCGGGGAAACGGCACCGGTGGAGGTCGGGGGGATCGCCCCCAACGACACGGTGGTCCTGGTGCGGCGCGGGGAGTCGCGGGTGGTGATCCTCCGCCACGGCCCCCCCGACCGGGCGGAGTTCGTCGAGCTGACCCTCCCGGCCACCGTCTTCGCGCGGGCCGCGCGCGACACCGTGCAGGTCACGATCAAGCCCCGTCCCGGCGTCTACGGGGTCGACCTTTCGGCCGACGCCGAGTGGGGGCCGGGGACGCAGCTCGCGTTCAAGTACGCGGTGCACTTCTATCCCCCCGCCGACGCGGTGCGTCGATACCGGACCCTCACCGAGATCGACCGCCGGCTCACCGTGGCGCGTCGGGAGCGGAACGGGGACCTGACCCTGTACCTTTCGACCCGGCCGAGCCCGGATGTGCTGCGGGCGCTCATCCCGGGCGAGGGGACGTGGGTGATGGTGGTCGGGAAGTGAGAGGTGCGTGGTGCGTGGTGCGTGGTACGTGGTACGTGGTACGCCGAGCGGCGAACTCCGTGTTTCAACCCTTGAGCGCCTCGAGCGCCTTGAGCGCCTGTAACCTTTGACGACTGATTTCGACAGCTTCCGCCGAGCGGCGGCCAACGGCGGGATGGTCCCGGTCGCCCGCGAGGTGCTCCTCGACGGCGACACGGCGGTCTCCGCCTTCGCCAAGGTCCACCAGGGCCCGTACGGGTTCCTCCTCGAGTCGCTCGAAGGGGGGGAGCGGTGGGCGCGCTACAGCTTCCTCGCAACCGAACCGCGCGAGGTCTACCGCTACCGGGGACGGAACGTCGAGCGGTGGACCGCGGCCCAGGGGGCCTGGAAGGCGATCGCCCTCGACATCGCCCCGCTCGACCACCTGGCCCAGACCCTCCGCCGCTTCCCGGCGGTGGAGGTCCCCGGCCTGCCCCGCTTCACGGGCGGGGCGGTCGGGTTCGTGGGCTATGACGTGGTGCGCACCATCGAAAAGCTCCCCGCGGGGGCGGCCGATGACCGCGCCCTCCCCGACGCGGTGGTGATGCTGGTCGACACCCTCCTCGCGGTGGACAACCTGCACCATCGCGCGCAGGTCATCGCCACGGTCGCGGTCCCCGCCAAGCACGACGACACGGTCCTCCGCGAGCTCTACGACCAGGCCCAGGCGCGCATCGCCGACTGGTCCAAGCGCCTGGCCCGCACCAGCCAGCTCGGCCCCCTCGACCTCGGCGCCACCGGCGCCGGCGCCCTCCCCCTCTCGCCGTACCCGCCAGAGGGGTATCGGGCGGGAGTGAAGAAGATCAAGGAGTACATCGCGGCGGGGGACATCTTTCAGGCGGTGCTGTCGCGGCGGCTCGAGGTCCCGGCCCCCGACCCCCTGCTCGCGTACCGGTATCTCCGCGCCCTCAACCCGGCACCGTACCTCTTCTGTCTGCACCTCGACGACCTGCACCTCGTTGGGTCGAGCCCCGAGGCGCTGGTGCGGGTGGAGGGAGGCGAGGTCACCGTGCGCCCGATCGCCGGGACCCGGCCCCGCGGCGCCACGCCAGCGGAGGAC
>CAYZSN010000123.1:0-7747 GCA_964481095.1 uncultured Oleiharenicola sp.
CTTATTCGCGGCCGTAACCGCCGCCGCCATCGCCGCCCCGGTCGCCGCGGTAACCGCCGCCGCCCCCGCGATCGCCACGATAGCCGCCACCGCCGCCCCGGCCGCCGCGGTAACCGCCGCCGCCGCCGCGACCGCCCCGGCCGCCGCCGTAGCCACCGCCGCCGCGGAAGCCACCGCCGCCACCGGGCGGACGTTCCTCGCGCGGACGGGCGATGTTCACCGCGAGGGCCCGGCCTTCCATCTGGTAGCCGTGGAATTTCTCGACGGCCTGCTGGGCCTCGTCGCCGCTGCCCATGGTGACGAAGGCGAAGCCGCGCGAACGACCGGTGAACTTGTCGAAGATGATCTCGACGACGCTGACGGTACCGACCTGGCCGAACAGGGCCTCGAGGTCCTGCGCGGTGCTGGCGAAGGGAAGGTTCCCCACGTAGAGCTTGTTGTTTTCTGACATGCGATGATTGAGAGCTGCTGCTGCTGCCTTCCGCCCGTCCCCGGCTATCGGATTTCAAATCATCACTGAACAACGGCGCTCACCTGACAATTCTCCGTGGCGGTAGAAACTAACAAACAACCAACCCAACGGCGCGAGGCTGCCCGGCGGGCAGTTTGAGGCAAGCGCTTAGTGGGCGGAGACCCTCCGGAAACAAGTAGTCTATTAAACTACTTGTGGCCGGGTCCCGGGGGCGCAGGGCGGGCCGCCGAAAAAATTTCGTGCGCGTCGGGCGCGGTTGCGTAGGGTCAGCATTCCATGACCGAAAGCCGCGCCGAGCCCGCCCCGCCGCCGCCCGACAACCGGGCGCTGGTCGCGCGCCTGCTCCGGCTCGCCTGGCGCTACCGGCTGCACTGCCTGCGGGTGCTCGCCATTCAGCTCGTGCTGCTCACGCTCGGCATCGGCGGCCTGCGGTTCACCGGCGTCGGCATCGACTACATCCGCCACCGGATCGAGGGCACGCCGCTCGCGGCGGGGCACCTGCCGTTCCACCTGGCGGAAGACCTGCCGCCCTACCGAATCCTCGGCACGCTCGCCGCGTTGATCCTGGGCTTCGCGCTGGTCCGCGCGGTGCTGAACTACGCCTACGCGGTCTCGGTCAACCGGCTCGTGCAGCAGAAGCTGGTCGTGGACCTGCGCGCGGAGGTCTACGACAAGCTGCAGCGGCTGAGCTTCCGCTTCTACGACGCCAACAGCACCGGCTCGATCATCACGCGCGTGACCAGCGACGTGCAGTCGGTGCGCATGTTCGTGGACCAGGTGCTCATCCAGAGCGTGATCATGGTGGTCTCCCTCACCGCCTACGTCGTCTACATGGCGGGCCTGAGCCCGGGGCTGACGGTGGCGTGCCTCGCCACGACGCCCGCGCTCTGGTTCATGGCCGCGGCCTTCTCGCGCCACGTGCAGCCGCTCTACGACCGCAACCGCGAGCTGGTCGACCGCATGGTCCAGATCCTGGCGGAGAGCATCGCCGGCGCGCAGGTGACCAAGGCCTTCGGCCGCGAGGCGGAGGCCCGCGCGAAATTCGACGCGGCCAACCAGGCCTGCTTCGACCAGCAGCGCGGCATCTTCTGGCGCGTGAGCCTCTTTTCCCCGGCGGTCGGGTTCCTCACGCGCATCAACATGATGGTGCTGCTCGGCTACGGCGGCTGGCTGGTGGCGCGCGGGCAGCTGCCGCTCGGCGCGGGCCTGGTCGTGTTCGTCGGCCTGCTTGAGCAGTTCTCCGGGCAGGTGAACAACGTGGCCACGATCGTGAACAGCGTGCAGCAGTCGCTGATCGGCGCGCGCCGGGTGTTCGAGATCCTCGACGCGCCCATCGAGGTGAAGAACCCGCCGCACGCGCTCCGCCGCCCGAAGCTCGCGGGCGCGGTGCGGTTCGACGGGGTCACCTTCGCGTACGACGGCGCCGAGGCGGTGGTGCGCGACCTCGACCTCGCGGTGGAGCCCGGCCAGTGCGTCGCGATCCTCGGCGCCACCGGCTCGGGCAAGAGCGTGCTGATGAGCCTTATCCCGCGCTTCTTCGACCCGACGGCGGGCCGCGTGCTGCTCGACGGCCACGACGTGCGCACGCTCGACCTCGACGACGTGCGCCGCAACATCGGCATCGTCTTCCAGGAAAGCTTCCTGTTCTCCAACACCGTCGCCGCGAACATCGCGTTCGGCCACCCCGAGGCGACGCCCGCGCAGATCGAGCGGGCGGCGCGGATCGCCGCCGCGCACGACTTCATCATGGCGCTGCCGCAGGGCTACGACACGCTGCTCGGCGAGGGCGCGCAGACGCTCTCGGGCGGCCAGCGGCAGCGCCTCGCGATCGCCCGCGCGGTGCTGCTCGAGCCGGCGATCATGCTGCTCGACGACCCGACCGCCGCGATCGACAGCGAGACGGAGCACGAGATCTTCGCGGCGCTCGACCGCGCCATCGCCGGACGCACGACGTTCATCGTCGCACACCGGCTGAGCACGCTGCGGCGCGCGGACTTCATCATCGTGCTCGAGGACGGCCGCATCGTGCAGCGCGGCACGCACGCGGAGCTGATGAAGGTGCCCGGCCCCTACCTGCGCGTGGCCGACCTGCAACTGGTGGACGCGCGCGAGCTGTCGCAACTCGCGCCGGGAGGTGCCGCATGAGCCGGCCGTCCCAAGTCCGCGATTTCGGCCTCATCCAGCGCGCCCGCGAGGAGGAGGACGAGGCGCTGCAGCAGCCGCTCGAGTGGGGCCTGATCCGCCGGCTGTTCACCTACGCGGCGCCGGTCCGGCGCAAGGTGACGGCGCTCGCCATCCTGACGGTCATCCGCTCCATCCAGCTGCCGGCGCTGTGGTGGATGCTGGCGGTCGGCATCACGCGGGTCGGCGGCGACCGGCTGCTGGGCTTCACCCTCGCCTACGGCCTGCTCGCGGTGACGACCGACGGCCTGTTTCATTTCCGGCAGCGCTTCGCCCTGGAGATCGGCGAGACGGTGGTGAACGGGCTGCGCGCGGAAATCTTCGCGAAGACGCAGCGCCAGCCGATGAGCTTTTTCCACCGCGTGAAGATCGGACGCATCATCGGCCGCGTGACGAGCGACATCGAGGCGGTGCGCACCGGCATCCAGGACGTGCTGTTCGTCACCGTCGTGCAGGGCGGCTCGATGCTGTTCTCGGCGGCGGTGATGCTGTGGAGCGACTGGGTGCTGTTCCTCGTGGTGGTGGCCATGGCGCCGGTGCTGTGGCTGCTCAACCGGCACTTCCGCGTGCGGCTCAGCCGGGACTCGCGCGCCTCGCAGGAAAGCTTCAGCCGCGTCACGGCGACGCTGGCCGAGTCGGTCGGCGGGATCCGCGTGACGCAGGGCTTCGTGCGGCAGGAGACCAACGCCGGTCTGTTCCGCCGCCTGCTGGCGGACCACGCGCGCTACAACATCGCGCTGGCCCGCACCTCGGCGATCCTGACGCCGCTGCTCGAGCTGAACAGCCAGTTCTTCGTGGCCGTGCTGCTCCTGTTCGGCGGCTGGCGCGTCTTCCACGGCGACATGTCGATCGGCAGCCTCATCACCTTCTTCCTGCTCGCGAACCAGTTCTTTGCGCCCATCGCCATCATCGGCAACCAGTACAACCAGGCGCTCGTGGCCATGGCCGGGGCCGAGCGCGTCTTCCGGCTGATCGACGTCAAGCCCGACTGGGAGGACGACCCGGCCGCGGGTCCGCTGCCCGATCCACGGCAGGTAACAAGGGACAAGGAACAAGCATCAAGGGGGAGCCATCAGATGGGCTGGTCGGCCGGTACGTCTCTTGCCACTTGTAACTTGGCACCTGATGCTTCTCCACCCGGGATGCGGGTCGAGTTCAAGGGCGTCACGTTCGGCTACGACCCGGGAAAGCCGGTGCTGCACGATGTCAGCTTCGAGGCCCGGCCCGGCCAGACCGTGGCCCTCGTCGGCCACACCGGCAGCGGCAAGAGCTCGATCATCAACCTCGCGGCCAAGTTCTATCTGCCCACGCAGGGCGAGGTGCGGGTGGACGGCCGGGAAATCCGGACCATCACCAGCCATTCGCTGCACCGGCAGATGGGCATGGTGCAGCAGACCAACCTTCTTTTCACCGGGACGGTGCTGGAAAACATCCGCCTGGCGAAGCCGGAGGCGACCGAGGACGAGGTGCGGGCGGCGGCGCGCCGGCTCGACTGCCTGGATTTGCTTGAAGCGCTGCCGCAAGGGCTTGCCACGGAAGTGGGGGAGCGCGGCGGCGGGCTTTCCCTCGGCCAGCGGCAGCTGGTCTGCTTCACCCGGGCGCTGATCGCCGACCCCCGGCTGGTGATCCTCGACGAAGCCACCAGTTCGATCGACGCGGTCACCGAGGCGCGGTTACAAAAGGCGCTGGTGGAGCTGCTGCGCGGCCGGACGAGCTTCGTGGTGGCGCACCGGTTGAGCACGATCCGGCACGCCGACCTCGTGCTGGTGCTGGACCAGGGGCGCATCATCGAACGCGGCACGCATGCGAGCCTGCTGGCGCTGGGCGGGCACTACGCGGCGCTCTACCGGCAGTTCGTGCAGATGGATGAACCGGCCGAGCGCGCATGAAGTGTGCACGGTGCGGCTCGCAAGGTTATTCTGGCCGGGATCCCCGCCCGATTTCTCCTCTGAAAAAATCAATTTTCCCTCTAGAAAATCATTGCATTGGGTCATCCTGATTCTACAACGAATAGCACTATGGCTAAATCCTCCCGTAAACCCAACGCCGCTTTCATGAAGCCGGTTACTCCCGACGCCGCTCTCGCCCCCATCGTGGGTTCGAAGCCGCTCCCCCGCACTGAGCTCACCAAGAAGCTCTGGGCATACATCAAGAAGAACGGTCTTCAGGACGCGAAGAACAAGCGCAACATCAACGCGGACGCCGCGCTGAAGGTTGTCTTCGGTGGCAAGGCCACCGTCAGCATGTTCGACATGACCAAGCTGGTCTCGAAGCACGTGTCCTGATTTCGTTCCCAACGAATCGACTTTGAACGCCGCGGAGCAATCCGCGGCGTTTTTTGTTTTCCGGTTTCCCATTCACGCATCCCCGAGTGGGAGGGGCTTTACGTCCCGACGGTTGGCCGTCTGATTCATGTTGGGGCATAAAGCCCTTCCCACGTGCGAATCATGTCCGCCTCCACGCCTCGTCCACTGCACCGCCGCGCCCTCACCGGGCTCGTGCTCGCGACGCTGTGCTGGGCGGTGAGCTTCCCGGTGATCAAGGGCCTGGTGGAGGTGCACGGCCAGCTGCTCCCGGGGGCCGGCAACTGGTTCACCACGGCGATGATGGTCGGGCCGCGCTTCCTGCTGGCGGGCGGGCTGCTGCTGCTGTGGGCGCCGCGCGCGGTGCTGCGCCCGACCCGGAACGAACTGCGCCAGGGCCTGCTCCTCGGCCTGACCAACTCGCTCGGCATGCTGCTGCAGGTCGACGGACTCCAGTTCACCCCGGCCTCGGTGTCGGCGTTCCTCACCCAGTTCACCGCCCTGCTGGTCCCGATCGCGGTCGCGGTGCGCACGCGCCGGCTGCCCCCGCCGCTGGTCTGGCCGTGCGCGCTGCTGGTCCTGGCGGGCGTCGCGATCCTCGGGCGGTTCGATTTCCACACGCTGCGCTTCGGCCGCGGCGAGTTCGAGACGCTGCTGAGCTCGGTGTTCTTCATGCTGCAGATCTTTGTGCTCGAGGATCCGCGCCACGCCGGCAACCGCGTGCAGCCGGTCAGCGCGATCATGTTCGCGCTGGAGGGGCTGTTGTTTGCCGGGCTCGCGTTCGCGACGGCGCCGCAGCCGGCGGACGTCCTCGTGCCGTGGAGCTCCGGGCCGTGGCTGCTGTCCACCGCCACGCTGACGGTTTTCTGCACGCTCGGCGCGTTCATGCTGATGAACCGCTGGCAGCCGCACGTCACGGCCACCGAGGCCGGGCTGGTCTATTGCCTCGAGTCGGTGTTCGCCGCGGTGCTCGCGCTGTTCCTGCCCGCGCTGCTGTCGCGGTGGCTGGGCTTCGACTACCCGAACGAGACGGTCACCTGGCAGCTGCTGGTCGGCGGCGGGCTGATCGCGTCCGCCAACGTCCTGCTGCAGCTCAGGCCGGCGGCGCGCCCGGCGCCAGCGGCGGCGGGCTGAGCATGATGGCCTGATGCGGCCCGTGCTCCGAGACCTGGCGGAGAAAATCGAAGCGCGGCGGGGTCAGCGGCGAGGACAGCGCGAGAAAGGCCGGTTCCGCGAGCGGCCGCGCCAGCGCGGTTTCGCCGGCGACCACCCTGAAACCGGGACTGAGCTGGTAGGCGCTGCTCACGGCCAGCTGCGCGGCCGCCGGGGCCTTTTTGCCGGAGGCGGATTTCAGCGTGCGGCCCTGGCCCTTCGGGGCCTTGATCGAAAAACGCAGCTTCACCTCGTAGTCGCCCGCCCGGACGTTCGGGTAGAGCTGGAACGGGCAACGGTAGACCGCCGCCTGCCCGGGCGCCAGCAGCAGCGCGAGTTCGTGATTGGCGGCCGGAACGAGCGCCGCGGACTTGCCGAGCCGGACCTTCACGAGCCGGCGCCGCGAGGAATAGTTCTCGAGGAAGAGCAGGAGGCAGGTGGCGCCGCCGACCGCGGGCTTGTCGGGCCGGAAGAACGCCGTGAGCGCGACGTCGTTGAACGACCGCGGAATGATGAATTTCAGGTGGTCCTGCAGCAGGAGCGGCGAGACCAGTGGCACAGGTTCGCCGGTTTTGAAGGAGGAGATGATGCCCCACCACGCCCAGGCGGCGAGGAGCGCAAAGATGAGCGCGACGGCCAGGATGCCGGCGTCCTTTTCGGCGTTCCAAGCCAGGAGAAGCGGCAGGCAGAAGAAGGAGAACGACAGGGCGAGGAACCACCTCAGCGGTCCGCCGCGGTGCTTCGGGCCGGTGTCCCAGATCGTCTCGGCAGGTTCAGCGGTCAGTTCGTTCATAGGCCGTAGTAATATTCCAGCAGCAGGACGCCGCTGTTGTGGATGAAATGGATCAGCATCGCGGGCAGGAGGGAGCGGGTGCGGGCGGTGAGCCAGCCGCCGAGGTAGGCCAGCGGGACGAGGAAAATGAAAAGGCCGACGATGTTGAAGTGGATCGCGGCAAAGAGGAGCGAGGTGGCCAGCAGCGCCTGCGGGAGCGTCATCACCTGCCGCAACTTTGACAGGATGATCCCGCGGAAGGCAATTTCCTCGAAGATGGCCGGCAGCACCGCGGTCAGCAGCAGCGCCATGCCGAGGCCATAGCCATCGCGCGTGTAGCCGTCGAGGTACCGGTAGACAGGCAGGTGAAGCCATTGCGCCACCACGGTCTGGCCTTCCACGGCGGCGAGCGTCAGCACCGGGGTCAGCACCATCGCCAGCAGGGCCGCCGCGTCGAGGTCGGGCCACCGCAGCAGCGGCCGCACCACCGCGCGCCAGCGCCACGCGAAGAGCACGGTCGCGGTGTAGAGCAGGGCCGAGAAGACAATTTCCGCCATCGTGGAATTGTCGTGGGCGTAGAATCCCCAGGCATGGTTCAGCAGCACCACGCCCAGGATGACGCCGAAGCACACGGCGACTTCGCGGATGTTTTCGAAGCCGGGGGGATCCTCATGGGGCGCGCGAAAGGGCGGCATGCTGTTTTCCATCCCGGCGGCCGCGCAAAACCTCCCGGCGGCGGCATGGGCCCGCCGCCAGTCGCCGGCCGCGGCATACCCGGCCTTCCGGCCGCACTCGGCGCAGAACAGCGCGCCGGCGGGCACCGGCGAATAGCACGCGTCGCACCGCTGCCCGCCGTCATCCCGGCAG
>CAYZSN010000124.1:0-8428 GCA_964481095.1 uncultured Oleiharenicola sp.
GTATAACGGCGTCCGGGCTTGCGGCGGCGGCGGGGTTGGCGATGTTGCCCCTGTGAGCGCCCCCACCCCGACGATTCGCAACCCCGTCCTCCCGGGCTTCAACCCCGACCCCTCCATCCTCCGCGTCGGCGACGACTACTACATCGCGACCTCCACCTTCGAGTGGTTCCCGGGCGTGCAGATCCACCACTCGCGCGACCTGGTGAACTGGCGGCTGCTGACGCGCCCCCTCACCCGCCCGAGCCAGCTCAACATGCTGGGCGACCCGGACTCGTGCGGCATCTGGGCGCCGTGCCTTTCCCATGCCGACGGCAAGTTCTGGCTGATTTACACCGACGTGAAGCGGTACGGCCGCACCTCGGTCGGCGGCGCGTCGGGCGCCTCGCTGCGCGATTTCCACAACTACCTCGTCACCGCCGATCGCATCGACGGCGAGTGGTCCGACCCGGTGTACATGAACAGCAGCGGCTTCGACCCGTCGCTGTTCCATGACGACGACGGCCGCAAGTGGTTCGTCAACCAGCTCTGGGATTTCCGCCCGGGCCACAACCGCTTCGCCGGCATCGTGCTGCAGGAATACTCGGTGCAGGAGCGCAAGCTGATCGGCGAACGCGTGAACATCTTCAAGGGCACGGACCTCGGCCTCACCGAGGCGCCGCACCTCTACAAGCGCAACGGCTGGTATTACCTCATCACCGCCGAGGGCGGCACGATGTGGAACCACGCCGTCACGATGTGCCGTTCGCGGAAACTGTCGGGACCGTACGAACTCCATCCCGACACCTACATCCTCAGCTCCCGCCACCGGCCCGATGCCCCGCTGCAGCGCGCCGGCCACGCCGACCTCGTCGACACGCCGTCCGGCGAAACCTACATCACCTACCTGTGCGGCCGCCCGCTTCGGAACCGCGGCCGCTGCGTGCTCGGGCGCGAAACCGCGCTGCAGCCGATGGCGTGGGGCCAGGATGGCTGGCTGCGCACGACCGACGGCCAGGGTGTCGTGCAACTCGAGGCCCCGGCGCCGAAGCTCCCCGCCCATCCCTTCCCGGCGGTCCCGGCGCGCACCGACTTCGACGGGAAGACGCTGCCGCTCGAATTCCAGTGGCTGCGCAGTCCCTGGCCGGAGGAACTCTTCAGCCTCACCGCGCGGCCCGGCCACCTGCGGCTTTACGGGCGCGAGACGATCGGCAGCCTGTTCAAGCAGGCCCTCGTCGCGCGCCGCCAGCAGGCCTTCCACTACAGCGCGAGCACGGTGGTCGAGTTCGAGCCGGCGCACTTCCAGCAGCTGGCGGGGCTGGTCTGCTACTACGGCGCGGCGAAGTTTCATTACCTTTACCTGTCGCATGACGAGAAACTCGGGAAGCACGTGCGCGTGATGTCGGCGATTCCCGACGGCGTGGTCGCCGACGCCTTCACTCCGCCCGTTGCGATTCCCGCCGGCAAGCCGGTGGAGCTGCGCGTCGAGGTGGACGAGGAGCGCCTGCGCTTCGCGTTCCGCGTGGTGGGCGCCGACCGCGACTGGCGCTGGCTGCCGCAGCAGTTCGACGCGAGCATCCTTTCGGACGAGGCCACAGCACCGGGCCAGCCCAACTTCACCGGCGCCTTCGTCGGCGTGGCCTGCCAGGATCTGGCCGGCACGGCGCTGCCGGCCGATTTCGACTGGTTCGAATACCGCGAGCGCGCCTACCGCGCGGACCCGACCGCGGGCTAGGCGCCCGCGAACGGCGACTTGGAGCCGCTGTCGCCCGACCGGCGCGGTCGCGGCGGGAAAGGGCCCGGCCGGTATTCGGTGTGGGAAACCTCCTGCGCGAGGTCGACCAGCTCGGTGATGACGAGCGTGGGATCCTCCTCGTAGCGGAGCTTCAGGAAATTCTCCCGCAACCGGTCGTACCGGCTGCGGTCGGCCAGCCAGCCGGCGATGAGGCGGTGGAAATCCCCCGGCGTGTTGAGCAATTCCACGCCGGCCGCGCGGCTGAAGAATTTCACGGTCAGCGCCTCCTGCGGCATCACGCCGCCGATGGCGTTGAAGATGATCGGGCAGCGGAAATGCAGGGCCTTGGCGCAGGAGGTCGTGCCGCCGCGCGTGACGATCACGTCGCTGACCTGCATGAGCAGGTGCACCTCGTCGGAAAACCCGTCGACGAAGCAGTTGAGCTGCGGGTGTTCCGCGCGCCAGTGCACGATCTGGTTGTAGGCGTCGCGGTTCCGCCCGCAGATGACGATGGCTTGGACGCGGTCGGCGTGCGGCAGCAGCAGCGGCAGCAGGTCGAGGTGGTTGTTGGCGCCGTTGCCGCCGGTGGCGAGGAACACGGTGAAGAGGTCGGAACGCAACTCGAGCTCGTTCTCGAGGTAGGCCGTGCGCTCGGCCGGGCTGATGAAACCGATGTACTGACGGGGCTGCATCAGGTGGCCGCGCACGCGCGTGCGCTCGGCGGGCATGCCCAGCTTGACCGCGTAGTCGCGCGCCGTGGGCGTGCGGGAGATGTAGAGGTCGGCCGAGGGCTCGACCCAGTTGACGCTATAGCCGAAGCCGCCGGAAAATTCGCCGCAATAGGTGGCGCAGCGGACCTTGTTCGCCCCGAGGATGCGGCGCGCCAGCTGGAAATAGCCGCGGTTGAGGCAGTCGTGCACGCTGAACACGAGGTGCGGCTGGTATTCGCGAAGCACGGCCTCGTAGTAGCGCCGGCCGAACGAGACGGAGTTGCGGTTGAGCAGGCTCAGCAGCTCGACGAAGAGGTAGAAGGCCTTGTGGATCCACGGCGATTTTTTCTGGATCCAATTGTAGAAGCGCACGCCGGCGCTGAAGAAGCCGGAGGAGTTCTCGAGCATCTGCTCGATACGCACGTCCACGTTGTGCCGGTAGAGCTCGAAGCACCATTCGGCGAAGGCCGGGGCCCGGGCATCGTGCCCGGCGCCGGTGCTGGAGGTGAGGATGAGAATGCGGACGCGCGTCACGTTAGAGGCCGAAATAGTTTTCCTGTATGCGCCGCTTCAGGGCCAGCGGGGCGAGGCGCGCGGCAAACGGCGCCAGCACGGCCTGGAAGAAGCGCCCGGTGCGCACCGTGCCGCTGCGGCCGCGCCGCAGGGCGGCGCGGAGATCGGCCGCGGCGCCGGCGGGGGCGGGGCCGGTGCGCATCATGGCCTCGAAGGTGGCCCATGCGCGGGCCATGCGCCCGGCGTTCAGCGGGTCGAGGCCGGGCTGCTCCGGGCGGCGCACCGAGCCCTCGAAATCGGTCCGGTAGTCACCCGGCCGGAAATCGATCACGCAGACGCCGGTGCCCTTCACCTCGTACATCAGGCTCTCGTTGAGCGCGGAGAGGCCGGCCTTCACCGAGTTGTACGCGGCCTGGTACGGCATGCCGAACTCCCCGGCGATGGAGGCGACGTTGACGAGCGCCCCGCGCCGGCGGGCGAGCATGCCGCGCAGGGCCACGTGGGTCAGGCGGGCCGTGTTCACGAGCATGACACGAAACTGCTCCTCCCAGACGGCGAAACCGGTGTGCGCATAGGAACCGAAGGCGCCGAACCCGGCATTGTTGAGCACAAGGTCAAAACCGCCCGCGGCGTGTTCGGCGGCGAGGAATGCCTTCTCCGCCGCGGCACCGTCGGCCAAGTCGAGCTGGACGCCGTGGAAACCCGGCCGGTCGGGCACCCGCGCGAGGTCGCGCGCCGTGCCCCAGACCACGACGCCCTCGGCCACGAGCATGTCGGCGAAGGCCCGGCCCAGTCCGGTGCTCGCACCCGTCACAAAGGCGGTGCGATAGAGGGAGGAAAGCGGGCCGGAGCTCATGCGGTCAGGCCGCCCGGAAAACAAGTGCGACGTTGGCGCCGCCGAAACCGCTGCTGTTGCTCAACACGACGTTGGGCCGCTGGGGCAGCGTCGCCCCGATGATGTTCAGGCCGGCGCACATCGGATCGAGCTTCGAGATGTGGGCGGAACCCGGGATAAAGCCCTCCTTGATCGCCAGGGCGCAGAACCCGGCCTCCATTGCCCCGGCGAGCGAAAGCCCGTGCCCGGTCAGCGCCTTGGTGCTGCTGATCGCGGGCCGCGAGGGCGAGCTCCTGAAGATCGCCTTCAGGGCGCGCGCCTCGGAGAGATCGCCGATGGGCGTCGAGGTCGCGTGCGCGTTGACGTAATCAACGTCCTCCGGGGTGATGTCGGAGGCCCTGAGCGCATTCTCGATCGCCACGCGCAGGCCGTCGCCGTCGGGATGCGAGATGGCGACATTGTGGCCGTCGGAAGCCTGGCCCCAGCCGAGCATCTCGGCGTAAACCTTGGGCCGGCGGCGGGCAACCTCCTCCTCGCTTTCCAAAACGAGGACGGTGGCGCCGCCGGTGCCGACGAAGCCGTCCCGGCCGGCGTCAAACGGCCGCGATGCGATCGACGGGTCGGACTGCAGCGACAGCGCGCGCATGCCGGCAAACGGCAGGATGCTCTCGACGTTGCCGTCCTCCGCGCCGATGACGAACATCCGCTTCTGCCGCCCGAGGGCGATCTCGTCGTAGGCGAATCCCATCGCATGGGCCGAGGAGGCGCAGGCCGAGGAGAACCCCGTCGACGCGCCCTTGATCTTGAACTGGGAGACGAGGTTGAAATTGATCGTGCCCGAGATGGAGGCGACAATTCCGAGCGGGGGGCAGCGCATCACGCCCATCTTGCGCATGCGCTCGAGGTGATGGCCGAGCAGGAAGGGCGAGCCGGCGGAGGCGGCGTACAACCCGGTCTGGGTGTTCGAATAATCGGCCTCGCCCAGCTTCGCGTCCTCGACCGCTTGCAGCATCGCGCAGTAGGCGTACACACCGTGCGGCGCCATGCCGCGCAGCAGTTCCCGCTTGATGTTGTAGCGCGCCGGGAAAACCCAGTCCTCGGGGTCGGTCGTGTCGGTCTGGAAGTCCCGGATCGGCGCGGCCACCTTCACCGGGACGTCCGGTTTCTGGAACGGCGGGTATTGCACGATGCCATGGCGCAGTTCGCGCAGGCTTTCCGAAACCGAGGCGGCATCGTTGCCAATGCTGGTGATGAAACCGACGCCGGTAATGTAGACTTTCCGCATGGATGGATCAGCTCCCGTCCGTCGGCGCGGGCGACAGGGCCGGAGTGCGGCGTATCAAAGCCCTTTTGCCCCGACGGTCAACTCCCGCACGGGGAGAGAGGATCAGGCGCTGGCGACCGACTTCTGGGGTTTCTTGACCGGGCTGACGGCCACCGGCTGTTCCGCCGGCGGAACCTGCGGCACGGGCGGCTGCTGCGCCACTTCCTCGGCGAACGCGAAAGTCAGGGTGATTTCCTCGGCGATCGCGGCCTTCTCCTGGCCGACGCGGATCTGGCCCTCGAACGTGGCGAGCGGGGACTTCAGGCGCTTCGGCTTGATCGACAGGCTCAGCACATCGCCCGGGCGGCAGATGCGGTGGCAGCGGACGCCTTCACACGAGGTGAAGAAAATGGTGCGATGGTCGACCGTCTTGCCCGCTTCACCCACCTGGCCTTCCAACAGGAAGAGCACGGCGAGCTGGCCCAGCGCCTCGAGCATGATCGAGGCCGGGAGAACCGGGTTGTCCTTGAAGTGACCTTGCAGGAAGAATTCCTGGCCGCTGATCTTGTATTTGGCGTTGGCGCCGTGTGCGTTCACGGAAGCCTCGCCGAGGAACAGGAACGGAGGCTGGATCGGCATCACCGAGACAATCTGTTCGATCGGGATGAACTTGGTCGGCTTGGGGAGCGGCAGACCGCGCACCTTGCACTCGATGAAGGTCTTCACATCACCGATCGTGCGCAGGTGGCGGAGTTCTTCATTGTTGATGGTCATCACCAGGACGTCCTCCACGAGAACGACGATTTCCATCATGGTCAGAGAATCGATGCCGAGATCCTCGATAATGCGCAGGTCATCGTCGGCATCCTTCAGCTTGGCGCGCAAATCGGGCTCAACATAACGCTCAATTATGCCCAAAACGATGGCCGGAAGATGTTCCGTGTTTCCCGTTTTACGGAATTGGGCGGCAGCCTCGTAAGTGGCTGCGGAACAGCGCTTCAGCGACTCACGCAAATTGACATCATCTTCGGCTGTAAATGGCTTCAGAGCCATGCCGGAATGGTTGTTAACGGACTGTGCCATTGGTGCAGTAGTTAGGTTCGCAGCTCTGGACATGTAAACTCCAAAATCCTTCCCGCCAGTTGGTAAAAAGACTCAATTTTATGCGTTAAATTTAGCTTATTGACTCGGTGCACCGCGCCCGGCGACATCCCGCGCCTGCCGCGGTGCAACTTTGGCCACCTTCCTTTGACAATCATGCCGCTTCAGGCCTCTAGCGCCTCGACCCAGCCCGGTCCGTCGCTCGTCCTTGTCACTCATGAGTTCTACCCGCACCGCGGGGGCATCGCAGTATATGCCGGTGAGATGGCCCGCGCTGCGCATGAACTGGGCTATGGCGTGGAAGTCTGGGCGCCCGCCTTGCCGGCCGGCGTGACCGAACCAGACTGGCCGTTTGCGATCCGCCGGCTCCAATTGGCCGGCAACCACAGCCTGCTCAGCCAGTGGCGCATGGCCAAGGCGCTCAGCCTCGAGGCGGAACGCCTGCGCAACGCCGTGCTCTACATCCCGGAGCCGGGTCCGCTGCTGGCCATGCTGCTGCTTCAATATTTCGACACCATCCAGCCGGCGCGCCTGACGCTCACCTTCCATGGCTCGGAGATCCAGCGGCTGGCCTCGCGCCGGCTCTTGCGCTGGAGCACCAGTCATCTGCTGGCGAAGGCCAGCCGCATCAGCGTCGTGAGCAATTACGCCCGCCAGTTGCTCGAAACCCATTTTCCGGCGGCGGCCACCAAGGTCGTCGTGACGCCGGGCGCCCTGCGCCCGAACCTCCGCTTCCGCCAGACCTCCCCGGTCACCCTGCCCGGCGCCCGGACCGTCATCCTTACCGTGGCCCGGCTCAACCCGCGCAAGGGCCAGCTCGAGGTCATCCGCGCGCTCCAAGCCCTGCCGGCCGGACAACGGGCCACGCTGGAGTACTGGCTCGTCGGGGCGCATGGGAAGGAAAACTACGACGCCCTGCTCGCCGCCGCCGCCGCGGAGGCCGGCTTCACCGTGCGCTTCCTCGGCGACATTCCGGACGAGAAACTCGGTGAGATCTACGCGCAGGCCGACATTTTCGCGATGACCAGCATGCCGCACAAACACAGCGTCGAAGGGTTCGGCCTTGTCTACCTCGAGGCTGGCGCGCACGGCCTGCCGGTGGTGGCCCACGACATCGGCGGCGTGCCCGAGGCCGTGATTGACGATTACACCGGACTGCTCGTTCAACCGGGTGATACGGCCGGGCTCACCGCCGCCTTCGCCCGGCTCATCGGCGATCCCTCCCTGCGGCGCCGCCTGGGCGAGGCCGGCCGCATGCGCGCGCTGGCGCGCTCCTGGCAGGATTCCGCCATCGCGTTGTTTGGACAACGCGCCTCGCCGCCCCCAACCTGAAGCCATGCTCGAATCGCGCACCCAGATCACCGTCCGCTACGCGGAAACCGACATGATGGGCATCGTCTATCACGGCAATTACCTGCCGTGGTTCGAGGTGGGCCGCACCACGCTGCTCAAGGAATGCGGCCTGCCCTACAAGGAGCTCGAGGCGCAGGGCTACCATCTCCCGGTGATCGAACTCGGCGTGAAATATTCCCGCCCCGCGCTCTATGACGACGTCCTCACCATCATCACGCGGCTCAAGGAGCGGCCCACGCTGCGCATCCATCTCGAATACGAGGTGCGCCGCGGCGAGGAGTTGCTCGTGACCGGTTTCACCACGCATGCCTTCATCAACAAGTCCGGCGAGCCCGTGCGCCCCCCGGCCACGGTGACGGAGCGGATGAAGGCCCTGTTCGCTAAAGCGTAGCGTCGTATTCCTCGCGCACAAGCGGGTCGGTTTCCGCCGACCGCGCCGCCGCCAGCAAACCGGCGGCCTCCGCTCCTGCGAGGCGCCGCACCGCCCACACGGCATGGGCGCGCACGATTGCGGCCCCATGCCCGGCAAGCCGGACCAGCGCCGGGACCAATGTGGCGTCGCCGGTGTTGCCAGCCACGACACAGGCGTTGCGCAGCAGCCCGGGGAGTTTCAACCGCTTCACCGCCGTGCGGCGGAAAATTTCCGCGAAGCGATCCGGCGTCAGCCCGAGGATTTCGCCCAGCCCCAACTCCGCGAGGTCGGTGCGCGAGGAGAGCAGCACCCGGCGGCCTTCCTGCGCGAAGCGGTTCCACGGGCACACCTCGAGGCACACATCACAGCCATAGATGCGCTCGCCGATGCCGGCGCGCAGCTCGCGCGGGATGATCCCCTTGTTCTCGATCGTCTGGTACGAAATGCACCGGCGGGCATCGACCGTGCCCGGCGCGGGAAAGGCCTGCGTCGGACAGGCATCGAGGCAGCGCGTGCACTTGCCGCACAA
>CAYZSN010000125.1:0-8057 GCA_964481095.1 uncultured Oleiharenicola sp.
GTGGAACAGCAGGCGCGAATCGGCCGGCCGCGTGGCCGGGCCGAGGACCAGCGCGGCGCCAAACGCCAGCAATGAAGCAAACGGGAGCAGCATGCCCCCAGCGTACCCCGCCGGCCATGTCCGATTCAGGAGGTGCGCACCTGCTTGGCATCGGATCGGTCCCCATCCGGCGGTTTACCGACCCGCCATCAGGGATTCTCCGGGAGCGGCGTTGCCGCCTGCGCGCGTTTCCGCGAGTCAGGGGGAAGTGGGCAACCTGACCGCCTCTGTTCGGCCCATGTCATCTTCGGCTCGGCCCTGATTAGCGCGGAGCGCTGGCGGCGGGTGAGATGGTCTTGTGGTCATGCACGCCGCCGCGGACGGAGGTGCCCGCTTCGAGCTTCTGGCGGGCCATCGCATCATCCCGGAGCCACGTGTCGAAGAAGAGGATTTCCCACGTGCGGACATCCTCGCTGGCGGCATTTGAAATAACGTGCTTCTCTCCGTCCAGCATTACGGCCATCGCCGAGCCCGGCATTGCGCGCACCGCGGTTTCCACCCCATCGGGTGTCACGTTGGCATCCTTTTCGGCGTAGAGGGCAAGAAAGGGCCGCGTTACCCCGCGCAAGCCCGCACGATCTTCTCCGAAGTACCAGGCGTCGTATTTGACGCCCTCGAACTCGAAACGGTTGCCGGTGAAAGGCACCTGCCCGAATGCTGCCTTGATCCGCGGATCTGCGCTCGCCGGCAGCCGGCCCGCGGGATCGATCCCGCCCAAGGCCGCCAGCACCGTATGGCCGCCTGCGCTTTCGCCGATCGCCCCGATGCGGTCGGGATCGATGGCGGAAGCGAAATCGGAGCGTTGCAAAAGAAAATTCAGCGTAGCCCGCAGCGCGAGGGAGCGCAGGGCCAGGTTTCCCTCAAAGGAGGCGTCGCGGCCATCGGCGTTGAAGATGTCCACCACAATATAGCCGCGAGACGCGAGGTCCTTCATGTGGCCGAGATGCCAGAGGCCGTGAGTGTTGTAGCCGCCGCAAAAGAGGAGCAGCGGGCGTTTCTCCGCGGCGCGGGACACCAGCGGCTTGTCTCCCGGCTGCTGCATGTGGGTGAGCAGCGCGTCGCCCGTATCCTTGTAGGGGTACTCGTAGTCAACGCGCGGATTATCCGCGGTGGTCGGGTACACCACCATGAGCACAAAGGGCACACGGGTGCCGGCCCGGGCGCCGAACAGCTTCTTGTCATCCGGGACGTCGACCTGCACCGTGGGGACCGCATCGGGATGGACGAGAATGTCCGTGAGGTACTGCGCGACCTTGCCGTTCATGTAGTCGAACATCACCTTGGCGTCGGCCTGCGCGGTGACTTCCAGGTTGGTGGTGGCGACCGGCAGGGGGCCGCGAGGGATGGGATCGAGTTCCACGGCTCCGAGCCGGGCGGAGAGCAGGAAAATGCCGGCAAGGACAGCACGCGCGCGAAGGCTGGGGTGGGTCATGCCGGCGATCCTCGCAGGGCGGGGGGATAACGCAAGCGGGCAGCCGGACCGGCTGGAAAATCCCATAGCAGGGGTCATGCTGGGGTTTACCTGATTTGACGGACAGTGGAATGGGGAAATGGGCAACCTGACCACCTCGGCTCGGCCCAGCTATGGGAACTCAGATATCGGCAAACCAGATGCTAAAGGCTTGGAAGCTTGAGGACTTCGCCACGGGGGTGAGGGTGAGTTGCATGATCACGTAGTAGCCGAGGAGAATCGGAAAAGGGCGCCGGATGCGGTCCCGGCGCCATTCGGTCGCGATCAACAGCAGTAAAATGGATTCCAAGGCGATCAGTGCGGCGGTGAGTGCCGTGTCGAAGTTGGGTATCCACCGTGGGAACAGCAGGACGAAGAGCCGTTCCAAGGCGGCCTCGAGGGGAATCAGGGCGGAGCAGGCGATCCAGCGCACATGTTGGCCGATGTCGCGCCGGCGCGCGGCGGCGATGGACAGCGCTACGCAAACGCAAAAGAGCGCGAGTCCGGTCAGGTCCAACCACACAAACTTGACGCTGACCAGGTTGAAAGCTTGGGCGCTTTTCGCGGCCATGAGTTGAATCACGTGCAGCCCGCTAACCACCACGACGAGCGCCAGCGGCAGCGAGGCCCAGCCGACCAGACGATGAGCCCGGCGGCGATTGGTTTGGATGAACCAAGCCTGGAGCAACGGCAGCAGCATCCAGGCCGTGGCCGAAAAGCCGTGAATCAAGTGCGGTCGTTTGGTGGTGGGCAGCGTGGCAAAGAAGCTGGGCCAAAATCCGGCCACGGTGAGGCCGAGGGCCAGGCTGAAAAAGACCCACGGTGATCCAATCGGATTCAGGGCGGACCGTTTGCGGCTGGGCACAGAATGCTCCACGGTGCCAACCTGAGTGCAGGCGGACCACCGGCGCGTCAATCGGGAACCCCACAACCCGGCCCCTTCGGCTCGGCTTTCGGCTCATCTTCGGCTCGGCTGGCCGTCCGGCTTTCCTGATTGTGTCAGCGCATGGTTGAGGGTTCGCTGCGGAATGCCGTCGACGATCGAGAAGCTGCGAGCGGAATTTACAGCTCTCACTGAGTCACTTGACGCATTGATTCGCGAGGTCCCCATCAAGTGGCTTGATCGGCATAGCCGCAACGTCGTGATTATTGCGCCGGAATTCTATTTTGCCAAGCGCAGCGCCGAGCAAGAGGCGTCGCAACTACGGCTCAAGCGTAGATACGACACGTGGAAGCAGCTTGTGGACTCTGTATTTCGCGGGTCGCCAGATTCACTCCGAAAGAAGATCAAGTCGGCCGACGACCGATTTACTACATGGCTCGAATTTAATACGAATTGGGGATTGTCCAGCGACGTGGCAAAAAACGCAGAGAAATTTCGAGAGCAAGCAGCCGAATATGATACCTTATTGAAGATGTTCGCGACGACTGATGGGGCTCTTATTGTGGTGCCTGACACCAATGCGTTGGTTGCACACGCCGACCCAGTTGAATATCGCGCTTTAGTAGGTCGGGACGGTTTTCAATTCTTCCTTCTTCCGGTGGTCCTTGGAGAGTTGGACCAGCTTAAGAACAATCACCGCAATCCGGAATTTCGCGAAAAGGTCGAGAAAGCGATTAAACGGATTAAGGGGTGGAGACTGCAGGGATCGCTCAATAGTGGGGTTACGGTAGATCGAACAATTACGGTCAAAGCATACCCTCAAGAGCCGAGAATGGAAGCCGCGCCGAGTTGGTTGGATGCTAGTGTTCCAGACGATCGACTGATTGCGAATGTGCTGGATCTGCAAGCTGCTGACCCAAGTTCGTCGGTGATTCTGGTTACAGGGGACATCAACCTGCTGAACAAGGCGGATGCGGCGGCAATTACCGCTATAGACTTCGATTAGATGCTGGAAGAAGCATGAACATGATCGGTCTCGAATGTTCACTATTCGCCGCTCCAAGAGCCAACGACGATTGAGTCAGTCAAGAGTCAAGACCTGACTTGTTCGCCCGTCCCGTCGCACGAAGGCGGGAAACTGCTCCGGGGTAAACCGCTGCGCGGGCTGCGCCGCCTGCGCGTCGATCTGCCGCACCACCACAATCGAGCTGGCGTGAACGTCCAGCCCGAGCTTGATTACCCCAGCGCGAGCGCCGGAGCCTGTCTGAGTATTATGATTGGATCTCATAGCGCGGACAGCCTGGCGCTTCGCGCCCCGCTTGTCCGCCCCATGTCATCTTTGGCTAGGCTCGGCCTTTGGCCAGCCAGTCTATTTTTTGAAATTAATCTCTTTAATCTTTGGTGAGCCTGTAACCTGGCAAACATCAAGATTTGTTAGGGACTGAATTGCTGCGACATCATGGAGCTGCGCGCAGCCATGCACAAATAGTGCTTTTAGCTTAGGTAGATTTCTTACGAACTCGAGGCTCTCGATTGGGACATTGAACAGTCTTAGTTGTGTGAGATGCTTCGCACCAGCGAGAGGAGATAAACTCCTGAGTTCAGTACAATAGCCCAACTCTAAGAATCGTAGTGTTGGAATACTGGCAATCGGGGTGATATCTGTAAGCGGGGTACTGAAGAGCTGAATCCGTTGAATGGATTTTGAACGTTCAGCTCCGCTCCAAGATTTTTGATCTAGCGACGTGGCATTTCCAAGTATGAGATAGTCAAGCTGTGGGAGATCGAAAATCGGCGATATGTCGTTGAGCGAAGGTGCAATTAGCAGGTTTAGCTGCGATAACCGCTTGCATGCGGCGAGGGGGGCCAGCGATGTCAGGGCTGTGCAGTCGTACGCAAATAGACGTTCTAGACGAACGAGCTTATCATAGCCGTCCAAGGATTTGATGCGACTGAGATTTAGTGCCGTTCGATCGCTTAATATTCTCGCAGCGTATTCTGCTTGATCGAACTCGGGCCAAGCTCTTACCAGCTCATTGGTAACCGTCTGTCGATTGTCCGATGCGTGGGATTCAATCGCCTCCAGAGACGCATCAGAACCGATAATTCCTAAGGTTCTTATCATCGCAGCTGTAGTAATGGCATTTTCTCGTCTGGAGCCTTTTCGTCTTAGATAAGGCACTGCTAACTCACCGGCTGCCGCGAGTGCTTTGGCATCGCTCATGCCTTTGGGAGGAACGATCTTTTGGAGGCACTTATTGATTTCTCCAATGAGCTCGGGTTGAAGCTCTGTGGCAGTTTCAAGACAAGCTACAGCGAGTAGGTGAAAACGGTGACGATTTGCCGGTTCCGCATAACCTCGTTGAAGAAGCTTTTTGATAATGTGCTCGCGTTGGGGAGGAGATGCTTGTCCCGTCGCAAGAACGATAACGTCTCTCCATTGATCATCGTGAGCATTTGTGATGAGCACTCCCAAGTCACCCTGATGAAGGATTTCCCGTGCTGCTAAGAATTCGAGAAATGATCTGTGAGCAAAATCTAGTTTCCCGACGGCAGGACTCCGGATTAGCCCACATCGTTCTACCAATAGTTTGATAACAGCCGGCAGAGTAATCGTGGGTGCTAGAGGGGTTATCATGGTGAGCTTGGTTCTCACTCTCGCGGTAAATTGCTCAATCTCGGCTTCGGATTCTCCGTTCCGCAGCATCCAATAGGCGACATCTTCAAGGATCGCCACTTTCTGTCTCAGCTTCAGGTCCGGATATTCGGACATATCCACTTCACGTTCTGAATCGCGGCGTTCGATCAACATATCACAGCAGGCATTATAAAGGTCGATCCGATCGGCCGGGATCTTTTTGAACCGAGCTCTGTTCATCGCGCAAATGATGGCGCACAGCAGCGGGTTCGTCGCAAGTCCGCGTATAGGGCGAGAACTACGCACGCTCAGCTTCAGTCGTTCGGCATGCTCAGCCTCGATTTTCTTGGCTTCAGCTTCCTGTCCTTGTGGCAGCACGAACGCGGCGTGCCAGTGATCAATGAACGCGGATATATCATTGAGATCCATGGGCTGAAGCTCCGCAGTTTGAAAATCGATCGGATCTAGCCAGCCTTCTTCAATAGCACTCGGCCTGGACGTTATTATGTACTTGGAGTTTGGGAAAAGACCTAGGAGCTCTTCTAGCCATTCCTTAACCTTCGCGCGCTTGCTGGACTGAAGTTCGTCGACCCCATCGACGAGAATTACAGCTCTTCCCGACGAGAGCAGGTCTTTAACCCATCCCTGAGGCGCTTGTTCCGAGAGAACGGGTGTTGTGGTGAGCAGAAACTCCGAAAGCTTTGGAAGCGCTGAATCTTTGTATGATCTTAAGGTGAGATAGAACGGGACGAGATCGTTCCACGACGTCAAAGATCCCGTGAATCGCTTACCTGCGGAGCCGACCGCAATCCATTGTAGTAGGGTCGTCTTACCCGACCCTGCCAATCCTTTGATCAAAAGCCGACTGCTCGTTTCCAGCAATGTATCCATCGAAATCGGGGCATTGCTTGGCTTAGGTGAGTTTATGGGAGAGCCTTGAACCTCCAATTTCAGCTCACGCGTGCGAGATGGCTTTTCGGCCTTTTGCACATTCAGAGAGACATATGCCACGCTTAGACGGCGTTTTTTGGCAAAAGGCGGAAGGTCGACGCCGAAGAGCTCCAGCTCATCGAGCTTTCGTAGTATACTCAGTCTATAATCCGCTTCGAACTTGGCTGCATCTCTGGGCAGGTCGCTATTTGGGACGTAGCTAGAAATGCGCTTAATTTCCGCCAAAATTCTTTCAGCTGCGTCGATCAAGAATGTCTCACGTCTTAAGATCTCAGCCGCGACTTTCTCAGAGAACTTTGGCAGTTCAGACGCTACCTCCACGACATATTTAACGGTCTCTTGCAGGGCTCTCGCGACAACGGGTTCCAGCTTTTCACCAAGAAGCGATAGTTCTTGGCCGCTATTTCCGATTATTAACTGATAAATCTTCGTCGGATCGAAATCGTTATCGGCGATCATTGCCGCGTCCACAGGGGTTTTGCCTAAAATGATTTCAAGGTTAGTTACTAAGATTTCGATCGTTTGCTCGGGAGCCTGCCCGATTTCCGCTTCGAAAATTGAAGCTAGATCTATGGCTATGCGTTCAGCGATGGCTTCTAGCTGCCTCTTTAAGCGGCGAGCTCTGAGTAGCTCTTCGGCATTTCCAGATGCAGCATCGGCTCCTTTTTCAACTAATTCTAAGACGGATTCATTGTCCGAAATCCACGCTTTGACGAGTAGCTTTGCGACAAGAGGAATTAGCTTAAGAAGCAGCATGGCCTTAAAAAGAAAGGCCAGCGGCAGGATTATTCCTGTCGTTGGCCCGTGCCAGAAATGACAGCAACTCGCTCTCAGTGACGCAAGCCTTGCATATTTTAGAAAGAGAAAGGCGGCCGGGGAGGGCCGCCTTCGGGAAGGTCTATTGCAATTACTGCAATAGCATCACTGGCACGCTTTGCACTCTTCGCCGCGTTTCATCAGCCTTCGCCAAGCGCTACGGCTGACAGGTCGGCTTCTCGGAGCAGCTATTGGCATGCTTCGCATTCCTCTCCATTCTTCATCGCCTCAATAGAGCAGACGCGCTTTTCCTCGGCGGTGTAGGTCTTTTTCGGAGCTGAGGGCTGAGAGCTGAGAGCTGAGGGTGCAGCAGCTGCCGGAGCGGGGGCGAACGGGGCCGTCGTGATCTCGGTCGAGGCGGCGAGGGCGGTGGCGGCGGCCGTGGCGATGGCCACGTCCTTGGCGTCGCGGGTCGCCGACACGGCTGCCGCCAAGCCGGCATCACGTGTCGCCGTCTCGGCCTTCGTCTCGCCGGCGGCGCCGCGGACTTCCTTCTTCACGCTGACCGTCGCCTTCTCGATGTTCGAGGCGCCGAGGGTGCGGAGGTAGTAGGTCGTCTTGAGGCCGCCGTGCCAGGCGGAGCGGTACATGTGCGACAGGGTCTTCAGGTCCGGCGTCTTGAGCCAGAGGTTCACCGACTGCGCCTGGTCGATCCACTTCTGGCGGCGGGCGGCCGCGTCGATCACCCACTTGAACTCGACGTCGAAGGCGGTGAGGTAGCGGGCCTTCAGGTCGGCCGGGATGGCCTCGATGTCCTTCAGTTCGCCGTCGAAGTACTTCAGGGCGTCGATCATCTCCTGGTTCCACAGGCCGCGGGCCTTGAGGTCCTTCACGAGGTACGGGTTGAGCACCACGAACTCGCCGGACAGGTTGCTCTTCACGTAGAGGTTCTTGTACGTGGGCTCGATGCAGGGCGACGTGTTGGTGATGTTGGAGATCGTGGCCGTCGGGGCGATGGCGAGGACGTTGCTGTTGCGCATGCCCTGCTTGGCGATCTTCTTGCGCAGGGGCGTCCAGTCGAGCTTGCCGCCGCGCGGCACCTGGATGGGCAGGCCGCGCTCCTGCTCGAGCAGGTCGACGGTGTCGGGCGGCAGCAGGCCGCGGTCCCACTTCGAGCCCTTGTAGGTCGAGTAGGCGCCGCGCTCGGCGGCGAGGTCGGACGACGCCTCGTAGGCGTAGAAGGCGACGGCCTCCATGAACTCGTCGTTGAACTCGACGGCCTCCTGCGAGGCGAACGGCACGCCCTTCAGGTAGAGCGCGTTGGCCAGGCCCATCACGCC
>CAYZSN010000126.1:0-8847 GCA_964481095.1 uncultured Oleiharenicola sp.
CCCCCGCCGCCCGCACCGGCGCCGGACAATTTCCTGGCGCAGCTCAACGAACGGAGCCCGTTCGGCTTCTTCGACCTGAACTTCCTCAAAAACGAGGTCTACTATTCCCCGACGTGGAAGCGGATGCTCGGCTATGCCGACGCCGACCTGCCCAACACCTACGACACCTGGACGAAGCTGATTCATCCGGACGATTCCGCCGCCGCGCCCGACCGCCAGGGCCGCGCCGGCTCGACCGGGGCGCGCGCCTTCTCGCACGAGTTCCGGATGAAGCACGCGCAGGGCCATTACGTCTGGATCCAGTGCGCCGGCGTCCAGCATTACGGTCCCAACGGCGCGCTGCAGCGCGTGATGGGCGGGCATCTCGACATCGGCGACCGCAAGGAATTCGAGGAGGCCGCGCTGCGCGCCGACGAGCGCATGCAGCTGCTCGGCGAACGCGGCCGCGCCGGCATGTTCGACCTCGATTTCGCCGGCGGCCTCTACTGGTTCTCGCCGGGTTTCAAATCGCTGCTCGGCTACGCCGACGGCGAGCTGCCCAACACGCTGGAGTCCGTCCTGCGCAGCCTGCCGATGGAGGAGACGACCGGCGGCGCCCAGGCCTACTTCCTCCTCAACCACCCCGACCAGGTCTCGTATTTCAGCACGATCCAGCTGCGCCACCGCGAGGGCCGCGACGTGCCGGTGTTCGCCTGCATCGTGCGCCAGATCTCCCGGCAGAAGGAACTCCAGCGCGTGCTCGGCTTCACCGTGCCGCTCGCCGAGCCGGCCGCGGCCGAAACCGACGGCGGCTTCTCCGCCCCGCACCTCGCCATCCTGCTCGGCGAACTCCAGGAGGGCGTGCTGCTCACCGACGCCGGCGGCAAGGTCGTGCACCTCAACGCCAAGGCCGAGAAACTCCTCGCGCGCACGCTCGCCCAGAGCCTCGGCCAGGATGCCGGCGAGGTTTTCCGCCTCGTGCACCTGCAGAACGGCCGGCCCGGCGAGAATCCCGTCGCCAAGGCCCTCAGCACGGCCGAGCCGACCAGCCTCAACGCGGAATTCGCCCTCGATACCGGCGCGGCCGTCGCCCAGCCCGTCGTCTTCAGCGCGCGCCCCGTGATCGACGCCTCCGGCCGCCCCGCCGGCGCCGTCGTGGTGTTCCGCCACCCGGGCGAGATGAGCCTGACGCCCGAGGAGCTGGTGCGGTCGAACCGCTTCGAGTCGCTCGGCCAGCTGGCCGGCGGCATCGCGCACGATTTCAACAACCTGCTGACGACCATCCTCGGCGGCGTTTCGCTGGCCAAGGACAGCCGCGATTACTCCGGCCTCGAGAACAGCGAGCGCGCGTGCATGGCGGCCAAGGCCCTGAGCAAGCAGCTGCTCAGCTTCTCCAAGGGCGGCACCGCCATCCGCCACGTGGTGCGGACGGCCGACATCCTGTCCGACAGCGTGCGCCTCGCCGCCGCCGGCTCCACGGTGAAGGTCGAGGTGCAGGTCGCGCCCGACACCGGCACCGTCTGCGTGGACCGCGCGCAGATCCTGCAGGTTTTCCAGAACCTCGTCATCAACTCCATCCAGGCCATGACGACCGGCCAGGGCCAGATCTGGATCACGGCCAACAATGCGCAGCTCGCCGACGGCGAGGTCGCCCCGCTCGCCGCGGGCACCTACGTCGCCATCGAGGTGCGCGACAATGGCAGCGGCATCAAGCCGGAGAACCTCGAGCGGATCTTCGACCCCTTCTTCACCACCAAGAAGACCGGCACGGGGCTCGGCCTCGCGACCGTGCTTTCCATCGTCAAGCGGCACGGCGGCCAGATGGGCGTCGTGTCCGAGGTGGGTGTGGGCACGGCCTTCACCGTCTTCCTGCCCGTCGCCGACCAGCCCGAGGAGGTCGAGGCGCGCCGGGCGCCGTCGTTCAACTTCGCCCAGCGCACGGGCCGCATCCTGTTCATGGACGACGACCCGAACATCTGCACGCTGACCGGCGGCATGCTCGAGGGCCTCGGCTACAAGTATGACATCGCGAAGAACGGCGAGGAGGCCGTCCAGTTCTACAAGCGCTACCTCAACATCGGCCGGCCCTACGACGCGGTCATCATGGACCTCACGATCATCGGCGGCATGGGCGGCGAGCAGTGCTTCAAGCTCCTGCGCGAGCTGCACCCCGAGGTGCGGGCCATCATCGCCAGCGGCTATGACAACGACGACATGGCGCGGCAGTTCCTCGACCTCGGCTTCTGCGGCTACCTCACCAAGCCGTACCGCGTGGGCGACCTCGGCCGCATCATCAAGAAGGTGCTGGGGACCTAGCTGCGCTGCCGTGCAGCATTTTCCATTGTTCAAGGTTCCTTGATCATTGGTCATATCGGATGCGGCTTCGAAATTGCCCATGAACATTGAAAAATGACCGATGAACCGTCGTTCGATAGTTCGTCCCGCTTTGCCCTTTCCGCCCGCGCCCAATCCGGGCATTGCCTAGGTCATGCTGTCGAAACCCATTCCCGCCTGGATCCTGGTCGGCGGGACGCTGCTCGCCGCCTGCGCGGGCTGCGTCAACGCCGCCGGGCTCATCGGCCTGCACCACCAGGCGCTAAGCCACATGTCGGGCACCGCGGCGATCCTCGGCGCCGAGCTGGCGCGGGGGGAAATGGCCGCCGTGCGCCACGCGCTGCTCGTGCTGTCGTTCTTTTTCCTCGGCTGCGTGTTCAGTGGCGTGCTGATCCACAACAGCACGCTGCAGCTGGGCCGGCGCTACGGCATCGCGCTGGTCTGCGAATCGGCGCTGCTGTTCGCCGCGACCTGGCTGCTGCTCCGCGGCCAGGGCGCCGGGGACTTCCTCGCCGCCATGGCCTGCGGCCTGCAGAACGCGCTCGCGACGAGCTACAGCGGCGCGGTCATCCGCACCACGCACATCACCGGCATCATGACCGACCTCGGCCTGGCCGCGGGCGCGGCGCTGCGCCGCGATCCCGTGGACCGCCGCCGCACCGGTCTCTATGTGCTGCTTGCCCTCGGTTTCGTCGGCGGGAGCGTGCTGGGCGGGCTGGGCTACGTGGCCATCGGCTTCCGCACCCTGCTCTTCCCCGCCACGCTGTGCGGCGTCACGGGCCTCGCCTACACGATCTACCGGCACCGCCAGAGCCGGCTCACCGGCCCGACGCGGCCGCCGTTCAACCCCGCCAGGTGAACGCGTGGCAGAGCGCCACGCCGGCGGCGTCGGCCTCGTCGAACGCGAGCACCCGGCCGTGCCCGAGCAGGGCCATGACCGTGCGGGCCATCTGCTCCTTGCTCGCGCGCCCGGCGCCGACCACCGCCTGCTTCACGCGCAGCGGGGCGTACTCGAAGATCTCGTGGCCCTGCAGCGCCGCCGCCGTGATCGCCGCGCCGCGCGCCGCGCCGAGGATCTGCGCCGTCTGGAAATTCTGCACGTAGATCGTCTGCTCCAGCGCCACGTGGCGCGGCGCGAAGTCGGTGACGTATTCCGCCACGGCCTGGTGGATCTCCGCGAGGCAGCGGGCCATCGAGTGCCTCGGGCCAACCTTCACCGTGCGGCAGCGCAGCAGCACCGGCGCGCGGCCGGGCGAGAATTCCAGCAGCGCCAGGCCCGTGCCGCGCAGGCTCGGGTCGACGCCGAGCACGCGGCCGCTGAACGCCACGCGCGGCTGGCCGGCGGCCGCGGGCCACCCGCGCGGGGCGAGTTTCCCGGCGAGATGCGACTTCCAGAGCTGCCTGACGGACATGCGGGCCATGTTCGGCACGACGCATACAGGAATGCCGCCAAAGAAGAAGCGGAATGTGCAACCGGCGCGGGCCTGCATCCGCGCTTGTTAAATCCCGCCGGCGGATTCCATTATTCGGGCCCGATGAAATCGCCCGATCGACGCCACCCTGACGACCGGACCATTCCCCCGTTCAAGAGCCGCTGGCAGCGCTGGCGCGCGCGCCTCGCGCTGTTCCACGTCCGCGACTACTGGTGGCGGCTGCTGGATTTTTTCGAGGCCAGCCGTTCCCGGCGCAAGGCCCTCTACGCAGGACTGGTCCTCGTGGCCGCCGGGCTGGCCGCCGCGACCTGGGTGTATCCGTGGTGGGCCAGGCGCAATGCCATCCGGATCGCCCGGCAGTGGCTGGAAGCCGGGCAGCTGCACAACGCCGCCGAGGCGGCGCAGCGGGCCGCGCAGCTGGCGCCCGACCGTCCCGAGCCGTGGCTGATCGCCGCGGAGCTCGCGCGCCTGGGCGGCCAGCACCCCGACGCCCTGCGCTATTACCGCCGCGCCATGGACCTCGCCCCGGAGGATTCCGCCATCACGATCGGCTGGGCGGCGGCCGCCCTGCGGGCCGGCGAACTGCGCGAGGCATCCACCGCCCTGAACCGCCTGCCCCCGGCCGAAGTGGCCGCCTCCGCCGACGCCCAGCGCATCCGCGGCGAGATCGCGCGCCAGCGGCTGCGGCTGACCGACGCCCGGGGATTTTTCGAAGCGGCGCAGAAGCTCGAGGGCGCGCGCGCCGTGAACGAGGTGCCGCTGGGCCTGGTCCTGCTGCAATCGACCGACCCCGCGTTGCGCCAGCGCGGCCTCGACCTGCTCGTCAAGTGGAGCACCGACGGCAACTGGGGCGTGACCGCGCAGCGCACGCTGCTCGCCGACGCCACCAACCGCGACGACCGGCCCGCCATGCGCCGCTGGGCCGAGGCGTTGTGGGCGAACCCGGTCCGCACGATCGGCGACATGCCCGACTGCCTGCGGGCTTTCAGCCGCACGGACGAAGTCCGCTTTGCCGCGGTGCTGGCCGGCTTGGAGCGCGACCACGCGGTGACCCCGCAGGCGGCGACCCAGCTCCTGAGCTGGTTGAACGAGATTGGCCGCGGCGAGGAAGCGGTGCGCTGGATGCGCACGCTGCCGGCGGACGCCATGCACCGCCCGCCGCTGGTGGTGGCCGGGGCCGACGCCTTGCGCATCAGCGGCGACTGGGGCGCGCTCGCGGACTGGACTGCGACGGGCAACTGGGGGGCGGAGGTGGAATTCCTGCGCTGGACCTACGGCCTCCAGGCGGCGCACATGCTGGGCAACGACGAACGCGCCGGTGAACTCCTGCGCACCCTGGCCGGCCACGCGCGTCTCAACGGCGTCCACGGGCTGTTCGCGGCCTCGTCGCTCTATGGCTGGGGCCGCAAGGACGAGGGCATCGAGCTCTGGTGGATCGTGGCGGAGCAGGAAAACAAGCTCGCGGTGGACGCGCTCGGCTCACTGGCGCGCCATTACCAGGTCGAACGCGATGCCGACGGCCAGTACCGGGTCTTCCGCCGGCTGCATTCCCTCCGGCCCCAGGATCCGGGCATCAGCAACAACTTCGCCTTCTTCGCCCTGCTCACCAACCGCGAGCAGCGCATCGCGGCCACCCTCGCCCGCGAGGTCGCCGAGCAAAACCCGCGCAACAAGAATTATTTCGCGACCCACCTTTTTGCCCTCGTGCAGCAAGGCCGCGCGGATGACGCCGTCGCCCTCGCCCAGCCGCGCGCCGCCGAGGCCGCCACCGCGCCGGGCCTGGCCTTCGCCTACGGGCTCGCACTCTCCAATGTGGGCCGCAAGGACGAGGCGCGCACGCTCCTGCAGCGCCTGCCGCCCAATTCCCTGACCACGGCCGAGTCGGACCTCATCCGCACCAGCCTCGCCAACTGACGCGCCGGTCAGGCCGGGGCCTTGCGCCGGAAACGCCGCAGCGCGAAGACGCCCAGCGCACCCAGCACGGGCAGGATTTGCCCGACTTCCGGCACCGGTTTGCCGTCGATCAGGATCGCCGAACCGACCTGGTAGACGAGAAGGCCGCTCGGGTTGAGCGCGTTCGAGCCGTTGGTGCCGGTCTGGCTGTTGGTGTTCGCGACCACGATATAGAGGTAGTTGGTGCCAATCTGGAAATCCGCGTTGTTGGCCGAGCCGCTGCCATAGTTCTGCAGCGTGACCGAACTCGTGTTGTTCCAGGCGGACGTACCGGAGGCGGACTGCGCCGTGCCCCCCGCGCTGATGACGCCCGTGCTGCTGACGGTCGGGCCGCTGTTCGGATTGACGTACACGTAGTAGGCGTCGTCAGCCGCGATGGTGAGCGAGATCGAGATGTTGTTGGTGACGTTGCTGCCGTTGCCGCCGCTGCCCGCGATGTTGAAGGCCAGGCGGTACACGTAATAGGCGCTGTTCGTGCCCGAAGTGCCGTTGCCCGGCAGGAAATCGCCGCCATCGTTCGCCGTGTTGGTGCCGCCGGTGGCGGAGGTGCGGGCGCCGGGTGCCGTGATCCAACGCGAGGTCGAGCTGTTATCGACCCAGCCTCCGTCAATGTAGCTGCCGCTCACGACATAGGCGGAACCGGTGTAGGTGCTGTTGGTGGCGGTGTACTGATTGCCATTCACCCGCGCATAGGTGACGCGCCAGTGCGAGTCGGTGTCGCCGTCGTCCAGCGTGGTGCCGTTGTTGTCGACGCCGGTGTAGTACAATCCCGTCAGGTTGGTCGCCGAACCCGCTCGCGCCACCGCCGCCAAGCCGAGGCTGGCGAGGACGATGAGGGCAAGGGTCCGGAGGGAGCGGTACATGGGAGGAGTCTCATATGGTCTAGGGTTTAATACCCATTTTCAAGTGAAATCCTAAAAACAATAAAGATATTTGATATGTAATAATTTACATACACCCATTGACGGTATATCCCGATTTATTGCCCGCTTTTCGCCCCCAACCGCCCAATTGCTCAGACCAGCAGCAATTTTACGACTGCACAGGCCGCCAAAGCCAGCGCCACGTTCTCGAAAACCTTCTGGTTTACCCGCGTGACGACGGGCGGGCCGAGCAGCGCGCCCACGGCCACCGCCGGCAGCAGGCAGAGGTTCAGCGTGAGGCTGGCTTGGTTGATCAGCCCGAGCTGCGCGATGAACGGGACCTTGAGCCAGTTGATCAAAAGGAAGAACGCCGCGCTCGTGCCGAGGAACTCCAGCTTCGGCAGCCGCATCGCCAGCAGGTAAAGCGTCATCACCGGGCCCGCGGCGTTGGCCACCATCGTCGTGATCCCCGCGAACACGCCCATCAGCGGGCCGAACCAGCCCGGAGCCGGCGCCTCCGCGTCCGGATTCTTCCAGCGCCGGCGGAGATGCAGCCCGAGCATGATCGCGACAATCACGCCCACCAGTCGGGCCGTCTGCTCATTGTTGATGCGGCCGAGGGCGAACCAGCCGATGAGCAATCCGGCCACCGCCCAGGGCAACAGGCGCCCGACGCGGCGCCACTCGAGGTTCTTCCGATACAGGACGTACGCGAACAGGTCCGCGAAAATCAGCATCGGCAGCACCACGCCCGTGGCCTGGCGGGCCGGCAGGAGCACCGCGAAGATGCTGACCGAGAGCATCGAGATGCCGGGGATGCCCGTCTTGGAAAATCCCGAGATCGTCGCCGCCACGTACAGCAGCACCCATTGCCAGGGTTCAAAGCTCATGGCGCAGCCTCCCCGATGATGCGGCCGCCGGCCAGCGACAATGTCTGCCAGTCCCCGGTGCCCGGTAATGTCGTCCCGGTGGCGATCACCTGCGGGTCGTGGTCGAGTGCGTTCCAGAAACGCGCGCGCCGCTCCGGGTCCAGTTCGCCGAGCACATCGTCGCACAGCAGCACGGGAGTGATGCCGCTCCGGGCCTTGAAATACGCCGCCTGCGCCAGCCGCAGGGCGATCACGAGACAGCGCTGCTGGCCTTCCGACGCGAACTGCCGCGCGGGCCGGCCGTTCAGCAGCAATTCGAGGTCGTCGCGGTGCGGCCCGCGCTCGGTGGACTTGAGCAGCGTGTCGCGCGGGCGGTTCTTCGCCTGCAGCGCGGCGAAATCCGCAGCGGTCGCCGCAGCCGTGTCGGGCGCGTAGACCAGCCCGGCGGTTTCCCCCTCGGGCACGAGGCGCGCATGCGCCGCGCGAAACAGGTCGCCCAGCGCGGCCAGGCCCGCGGCGCGCGCCGCCACCACCGCGGTGGCGTGGATCGCCAGCTCGTGTTCGAACGCCTCGATCGCGGCGGTGTCGCGCCCGCCCTGCTTGAGCAGGATGTTCCGCTCGGCCACGGCGCGGGTGTAGGATTGGAGCGACAGCAGGTAGGCGGGATCCATCGCCGCCAGCGTCAGGTCGAGCCAGCGGCGCCGCAGCGACGGCGAGCCGCGCAGGAGCTGGTTGTCCTGCGACGAGAAGGCCACGGTGGGAAACTTGCCGATGAAGTCCGCCAGCCGCGTCACCTTCCCCTGCTCCCACGTCACGTCGCGGCCGTCGGGCCGGAGGACGATCGTGACCCGGCTCTCGCCGAAGGTTTCGTGCTCGAGCGTGAGGCCGAGGCCCGCCTGCGGCTCCCCCAGGCCGATGAGGGCCCTCGTTTCCGCCGCGCGGAACGAGCGCAGCGCCGTCACGTAGCCGAGCGCCTCGAGGAAGTTGGTCTTGCCCTGTGCGTTGGCGCCGTGGAGGAAGGTGCGCCGGCCCGCGAACGCCAGCTCCACGAGGCCGAGGTTGCGAAAGTGCTGCAGGGTGACGGAGGCGAATCGCATGCCGAGCGCGCACGGTGGGGCCGTTGCCGGTGGCTGGCAAGCCGCCGGAGGCGGTCACGATTTGGACTTGCAGGGACGTGGGCCCCGGGGCTTGTTGGCTGGTTTCCATGAGCTCTCCCTCCTCCACCACCGAAGTCGCCGTGCTGAAGACCAGCTACGGCGACATGACCATTGCCTTCTGGCCCGACGTCGCGCCCAAGACGGTCGAGAACTTCAAGAAGCTCGCCCGTGACGGCTTCTACGATGGGACGGCGTTCCATCGCATCATGAAGGGCTTCATGATCCAGGGCGGCTGCCCCAACACCAAGGCGGGCGAGAC
>CAYZSN010000127.1:0-3090 GCA_964481095.1 uncultured Oleiharenicola sp.
TAGCCTGCGTGATCTCCAGGAGCGTTTTGTTCATCAGCTCCCATGCGGTGAATGGCAGCAACTGTGAGAAGGAATGGAAGAGAAGCTGCCGCATCTGGGTTCCGTGGTATGCGAGAATGCCGAGAATCGAGATCAGCACCAGCAGAAGCGGAAACACCGCCAGAACAAAGTTGAAAGCCAACTCCGAAGAGCGCCCCACCACGTTATGCTCGTCGAGCTTGAGCCATACGAGTTCGGCCAACTGCCGTGGGGTAAGCCCTCCCCGCCGCCACATATTGCGGTAGCGATTTTTGCTGCCAAACCGGGATTCTGCCATTCCGGCTTAGTTGGATGGGAGCTGGATGGGGCGGTGATGCTTGAGCAGACTTGTCTTTCAGTGTTCTATGAATGTTGCTTTGCGAAGTATCAGGTCGGCAAAGGCTTGATTTTGGCGGTTTCCGGGCTTCCTGGCCGCTCCGGCTTGCTTTCTGCCAAGCGGCAAATGACAATCGGAAGAACTGTTATGAGTACCGACGAATCCCAATCTCAGTATTTTTCACCCGGCGCGTTTGTGCTCGTCACCCTGGGGAATCCCCGCGAAAAATTCTGGGGCGCGATTCTCCAGCTCAGGCCCGCTGGACTGACGCTCCGCGGCATTGACCTGAACTCTTTCGACGACTTTGCCGACATGGTGCGCTCCGGGGAGCCCACCAACTCAACCACCGTATTCTTTCCCATGCATCGCGTGGAACGGGTGGAGATCGACTCGCCCAGCGGATCGATTCCCTCCCTCGTGGGCCGCTTTGCGGCCAAAACCGGCCGCGATGCCGCCGACTGTCTTGGTATTGAGGAACAGGACCTGTTCCTGCCGCCCTCCGGCACCGGGGGCGAGACACGGTGATCCGTCAGCTTCTCACGGCTCCCAACCAGCTCACGCTGCTGCGCCTGATTTTTGTGCCCTTCATTATTATCAACCTGCTCGACCACCGTTACGGATGGGCCCTGGGACTGCTTTTCGCGGCGGGGCTGAGCGACATGCTCGACGGACAACTGGCGCGACGGCTGCATCAGCAAACCATCCTCGGACAATATCTCGACCCCATTGCCGACAAGCTGCTCCTCAGTTCGCTTTTCCTGGTGCTTGCTTTTGTGGGCCTGATTCCGTGGCGCTATACCGTACTGGTCTTTAGCCGCGACATCTTTATTCTGGCGACCTGCGCCCTGCTTTACGCGACCATTGGGTTTCGCGATTTCCGCCCCAGCGTGTTCGGCAAGGCCAACACCGCCGCCCAGATTGCCACCGTATTTTTTGTGCTCCTCTACGCCCTGAACGATTCCTTCGCAATTGCCGCGGCCCGCCGCATTGGCCTTTACTGCACCTTTGCCTTCACTCTTCTTTCGGGAATCCACTACGTCTTTCTGGTGGAACAGCGGTTGCGCGGCCAGGATCGTAAGGGCTCCAATGGCCGCACCCAGACGGCCCCGTGGCCCTAGAGCTTCCGGACCGGCGATTCCGATAGTGGGCGGTTTTGAATTTTATGCTTTATCGGCGCGTTCTTTTGCCTGCTTCTTACGCCCATAAATGAAAGCGGTCACGGGGCCGCCAACGGCGGTTACTAAGGCAGTGAGGCCCGTGATGTCTTTACCTATGGAAACACACCATACTCCAGCGGCAGCAACCGTCATCATGACAATAAACCCGAGAACCAGCCCCAGTCGTTGATCGAACTTGTTGCCGTGGACAACGCAGTGCTCTATTCCTTGGCGATGCTCTTGCTGCTTCTCCGCCATCGCCATAATGCGCTCAGCACCATTTGGCACCACGAGATTGTATTGGGATAGTAAATTGGGAGGTGGAAGGGGGCCAGAAAAGCTCTGCATCGTGGCGCGGACTAATTTCTGCTCAACGCGCTTAGCGATTCGTTCCTCTTGTGAGGCCATGAGCGGGGAGACCTTATTTGGGGAAATCAGCAGCGAGACCAGCATTGACGGCCTCGCAGATATCATCGCCTACATTCAACCAGTCGGACACCGAAGCGCGCACGTCTGCTTCGACGGGAGTGCGACTGTAATTGTACAAATCGAACACACAACCGAAGTCAACAAGACGCGCAACCCCCGAGATGAACGAAGGCTGGGCAAAGAGAAAATCCGTTCTTGATCTGCGGAATTGATTCATCTGGGCACCTGTTTCATTGGAACACATTGTACGGCATCTCCGCTAGGCTGCTTGAGCGCTCAGGCGTTCCGAAAGTAACCCTACTAGCTCTTGGAGGCTCCAAACGTGATCTGCTAATCCAGCCTCCATCGCAGGCGTGACCCTAAGAGTCTGGTGAACGCGACAGAAGTTGTAATAAGCATGATAGATCGCCACCATATGGCAGTGGTTCTCAAACTTCTTTGAGAAGGCATTTGTGAGCCGAATGAAACGCCGGACGCCCATCCGCAGGTTCAAGTTTTGCCGTTCATGTAGCTCGTGGAGATGTGCTGAGAATCGGGATTCCCGCTGAGTACGCCTGTGCGAATGCCGATCAGGCCCAGCCCATGTCCCGAACTAGCTTGAGCACACATTTTTGCAAACCCCCGTCATGCGACAGGTAGAACGAACGCTGCTGCCTTCCACCAAAGCCCTGATTACTTGCGCCCGCCGCTCTGTGCTTAGCCTGTTCATGGATACCATGAATGCTTGAGCGGTAACGCATTGTCAATAGGCATGAAAAATATATAGCATTGTAGATTGACACGGTCGCTCATCCTGCTATATTCAAAACAACACACAGGCCGGGAGCGTCAACTCCCGGCCTTTGGAAAGGCTGATTCAGATGATAAGACTAATGAGCCCCTAGGAAGGGCGGAGGGTTAAGGAAACTCCCTACACAAGTGGCCTGAGGGGATGTCTCATGGTGGGGCGTCCCCAAAAGGTCTAACCGACAATAGCACGAAAAGGCGCGTATTTCCAGCGTAAACGGGTAACCAACATGAGCGATCAACCGATCAACTATGAAGCAGTGCTGGCCGATCTGGAAGCCAAGAAGAACCATCTTGAAGCGGCCATTGCGGGAATCAAGCTGATTTTGGGACGAGACGGAACCGTACAATCTGGCCCCACTG
>CAYZSN010000128.1:0-7133 GCA_964481095.1 uncultured Oleiharenicola sp.
CACCATCACGCCCACCACGACGGACCTCGGCGGCGACGACACCATCACCACCGGCTCCGGCAACGATTACATTGTTGGCGGCCTGGGCGCCGACTGGATCAGCGCCGGCGACGGCCACAACGTGGTCGCCGGCGACCACGCCCATCTCGTCCGGAACCTCGGCGCCCTGACCCTCGTCGAGTCCGTGGCCTTCGCCGACGGCGGCGTGGACCTCATCTTCACCGGCGCGGGCAACGACCTGGTCATCGGCGGCACGGCCGGCGACACCATCCATGCCGGCGCGGGCAACGACCTCGTGTTCGGCGACCACGCGCAGGTGGCCGGCAACGTCGACCTCTCGCTCCTGCCGCTGGCCATGCCGGTCCATCCGTTCACCTTCACCTCGATCTCGACCCAGAACCTCGGCGCCGACGGCCGCAGCGTCGCGGGTGACGATGTCGTCTTCGCCGACGCCGGCGACGACATCGTCCTCGGCCAGCAGGGCGCCGACATCCTTTTCGGCGGCGACGGCGACGACGACCTCATCGGCGGCCACAACGTCTCGGGCGGCCAGGACACCGCCGACGTCATCGACGGCGGCGCCGGCTACGATGTCATCGCCGGCGACAACGCCTCCATCCTCCGTCGCGGCGACAACGTCAGCCCGCGCGCCCACGTGCTCGCCGGCGACGCGATGTTCGACGACAAGGGCAACCTCCTCGACCTCGACACCCCGCAGGCCTGGCCCACCAATGTGCCGGAGCGCGACACCATCATCCTCGACCACGCCTACGGCACCGACGCCTCGCTGTTCGGCAACGACCAGCTGGTCGGCGGGGCGGGGGATGACGTCCTCTTCGGCGAGCTTGGCAACGACCAGCTCCACGGCGACGCCACGCTCCCGGTCACGGTCGCGGCCGACGGCACGATCGACCGCGCCGCCCTCCGCGCCACCGCGACGGCCCTCTTCACCACCAACCTCTGGGCCGGCGCCGATTCCGACGGCGACGACTACATCGAGGGCAACGGTGGCAACGACCTGATCTTCGGCGGCCTCGGCCAGGACGACCTCGTGGGCGGCAGTTCCTCGCTCTTCGGCCTCACCGACCGCCTGCAGCGGCCGGATGGCAGCGACCTCATCTACGGCGGCAACGGCACGGCCGCGGACGACGAGTCCGCCAGCGACGCCTCGCTCAACGGCCGGGCGCGCGATGCCGACGTGATCATGGGCGACAACGCCAACATCATCCGCCTCGTCGGCATCAACGGCGTCAACGCCGGCGCCTTCCTCACCTTCCAGTACAACACCACCGGCTCGGTGAAGATCATTGTCCGCGGCTTCGACCTGCTCGATTACACGGTTCCGGCCTCGGCGGACGACATCGGCGCGGATGACGCGATCTACGGCGAGGCTGGCGACGACACGCTGCACGGGGAGGTCGGCGCCGACCTCATCCTCGGCAACGGCAACGACGACAATCTCTCCGGCGGCCAGGGCGACGACAACCTCCTCGGCGGCGCCGGCGACGACTCGCTCTCGCACTCCGACGAGCTCAAGCCGCCGCCGCCGGCCCAGGGCCAGGGGGGCGCGGCCGAAGGCAACGGCGCCGACGGCACCGCCCCGGGCACCATCATCCTCACCCTGCCGGGCAACGTGCAGGCCCTCCTCGTCATCGACCAGGTGACCGGCGCCGTCACCTACCTCGCCCCCAAGATCATCCTCACGGGCTTCGGCGACGACCGCATCGGCCAGCCCAACAGCACCGGCTTCAGCAGCTTCCAGGGCGGCTGGCGCGTCTTCAGCGCCGGCATCCTCCCGTCCAACAACCCCGGCGACTTCGCCCCCAGCACGCCCTCGCTCTTCGACGAGGCGGCCGGGGCGGACAAGCCTGCGGACAAGGATCAGCAGCCGCCCGCCGACAACCCGGCCACGCCGCCGGACGGCAATACCCCGCCGCCGGCCGACCAGCAGCAGACCCCGCCGGCGCCGCAGGACGGCCAGGTGCCGCCGGCCGACCAGCCGCCGGCCCCGGCCGACACCCAGCCCGCGCCGGGCGAGAATCCGCCGCCCGAGAACCAGAACAATCCCCCGGCCGGTGACGGCCAGACCCCGCCCGCGCCCGCCGGCGGCGATACACCCCCGCCGCCTCCGCCCACGACCTGAGCCGGGGCCTCCCAGCCAAAAAGCCACCGCGTTAACCGGTGGCTTTTTCGTTTAAATGGGGCTGCTCCGGCCTGTCCGATCATCGCGAGCCGGCGTAAGCCGGGCGTGGCGATCCAGTGGGAGGGTTGGCTGGCTGGATTGCTTCGTCCTCCTCTTCGAGGACTCCTCGCAATGACAGATTAGGCGCCAGCTTAAATGGCCCTGCCACGCGTAGCCCCGTGAGGGGCGAAGAAATGGCCTGCCAGCCGTAGGCTCGGCGAAGGATGGTCGTACGGGACGTCTTGGGTCTTCGTCGACCCGTGGGTTCGGCGGAACCCCGGGATTTTCGAGAAATGGCCCTGCCAGCCGTAGGCTCGGCGAAGGATGGTCGGGACGGAGAGATTCGAACTCTCGACCTCTTGCTCCCGAAGCAAGCGCTCTACCAGGCTAAGCTACGTCCCGTTTTTTCCTCTCCCGGAGGGACCGGAAGAGGGGCCAATGGATGGGAAAGGCCAGGGTGGTGCAAACAAAATCTTGGGACGATTTTGGGTCGGGTTTCCCGGTCGAAAAGCAGGTTTGTGAACTCGGTCATTCCGCATGGCGGGCATCGGGTGTCGACCGATCGGGCATCTGAAATCCTAAATCTGAAATGTCGGGCTCTGACCTTTGCGATTTTCGATTTTCGCTGCCCGATTGAGGATGTCGCCTTGCTCGGTACACGATTTCCTTGATCGGCGTCTCCCTTCTCCCTGCCCCTTTCTCCCTGCTCCCGCGCGGCGCAGCCGCGCCCTCGATTTGCGCGTCAGCTGGCCCGGATTAGGCTTATGACGTGATTGCTCCGATGTCGCCGATTCTGTGCTTCGCTCTGCTGACGCGGCCTGTGTGGCCGCGGGCCTGCCGCTGGCAAAAAAGACTGTTGCCAGAGCCGGTCCGCGTGCGCGTTTATTATCCCCCGACCAACCAACACCCGTGAGCAATCTCCGGCCATCACCGCTCTATAATCCCGAGTTCGAGCACGACGCCTGCGGCGTCGGCTTCATCGCCCGCATCACCGGCGAGCGCAGCCACGACGTGCTCGCCCGCGCGCTCGCCGCCCTCAAGGCCCTGGCCCACCGCGGCGCCATCGACGCCGACGCCATCACCGGCGACGGCGCCGGCGTGCTCACGCAGCTCCCGTACGAGATCTTCCGCGCCCACTTCGAAAAGGAAAAGAAGACCGCCCCGGCCGACAAGGACCTCGGCGTCGGCATGATCTTCCTCCCGCGCGGCAACGAGCTTACCCAGGCCCACGCCCGCAAGATCGTCATCGAGGCCGTCAAGGAGGAGGGCCTGGCCTTCATTGGCTGGCGCGAGGTGCCGGTCGACATCTCCATCCTCGGCCGCAAGGCCGCCGAATCCGTCCCGGTCATCACGCAGGCGCTCGTCGCCCGCCTCGACGACATCCCCGACGCCGAGTTCGAGCAGAAGCTCTTCCTCGCGCAGAAGGTCGCCGAGCGCCGCTGCGCCGACGCGCGCATCGACGGCTTCTACGTCTGCTCGTTCTCCGCCCGCACCATCGTCTACAAGGGCCTGCTCAACGCCCCGCAGGTGCGCAAGTTCTTCCCCGACCTCCGCGAGAAGAACTACACGACCGCGTTCGCCATCTTCCACCAGCGCTACTCGACCAACACCTTCCCGACCTGGCACCTCGCCCAGCCGTTCCGCACCCTCGCGCACAACGGCGAGATCAACACCATCCGCGGCAACCGCGTGCGCATGCACGCCCGCGAGCGCTCGATGGCCGGCGGCGTCTGGGGCGCGCGCTTCGCCGACATTCACCCGATCGTCCAGCCGGGCATGTCCGACTCCGCCTCCCTCGACAACGTCCTCCAGACCCTGATCCTCGGCGGCCGCTCGCCGCTGCACGCGATGATGATGATGGTCCCGATGGCGTGGGAGAAGGACAAGAAGCTCCCCGCCGAGCTGCGCGACTTCTACCGCTACCACTCGCACCTGATGGAGCCGTGGGACGGCCCGGCCGCGCTCGCGTTCACCGACGGCCGCATCATCGCCGCCTCGCTCGACCGCAACGGCCTGCGCCCCGCGCGCTTCAAGGTCTATGACGACGGCTACGTCGTCCTCGCCTCCGAGGCCGGCGTCGTCTCCGACCTCCCGGGCAAGGTCGTCCAGTCCGGCCGCCTCGGGCCGGGCCGCATGATCGCGATCGACCTCGACCAGAAGAAGCTCCTCACCGACGCCGAGATCAAGGCCGCGGTCACCCGGGATTTCGCCTACGGCGACTGGAACGAGAAGCACCTCGTCAACCTCCACAAGTTCACCGAGGTCCACGCCAACGCCACCACCGGCACCGCCGCCCCGTTCGCGCCCGCCGCCGCCTCGCTCGAGCAGCAGCTCGCGTTCGGCTACGACCTCGACGAGCTCGAGCTCATCCTCACGCCGCTGGCCGAGGGGCAGGAGCCCGTCGGCTCCATGGGCGACGACACCCCGCTGGCCATCCTCTCGCGCCGCCCGCGCCTGCTGTACCAGTACTTCAAGCAGCTCTTCGCCCAGGTCACCAACCCGCCGATCGACTCGATCCGCGAGAAATCCGTCATGTCGGTGCAGTCCGGCATCGGCGGCCGCCTGAACATCTTCGAGAAGGCCCCGGACTTCGATGGCCTCGTCGTCCTCGATTCGCCCGTGCTGCTCGACCACGAGGTCGCGGCGCTGTCCGAGATCAAGTTCCTCCGCGGCCGCGTCGCCCGCTTCCCGGTGCTGTTCGACCCGGCGACGAACCCCGACGCGATGGAGCTGGCGCTGAAGGACATCTCCAACCGCGCCCTCAGCGCCGTCGAGAACCACGGCGCGCGGGTCATCATCCTCTCCGACCGCGGCATCTCCCGCAATTTGGTGGCCATCCCCATGCTGCTCGCGATGGGCGCCGTCACCTCCAAGCTCATCAACGCCGGCGTGCGCCTGAAGTGCGACCTCGTGGCCGAGACGGGCGAGGCGCGCGACGTCCACCACATCGCCTGCCTCATCGGCAATGGCGCCGCCGCGGTCAACCCGTACCTCGCGCTCGCCACCGTCCGCGACCTCGCGGGCCAGGGCAAGACCTCCGTCCCGATCACGCCGGCGCAGGCCGAGGCCAACTACAAGGCCGCCATCGAGGCCGGCCTGCTCAAGATCATGGCGAAGATGGGCATCTCCACGCTGCTCAGCTACCGCGGCGCGCACGTCTTCGAGGCCCTCGGCATCGGCAACAAGGTCATCGAGGACTGCTTCAAGGGCACGCCGTCGCCCTTCGGCGGCATCGGCTACAAGCAGATCGCCGACGAGGCCATCGCGCGCCACGAGCGCGCCTTCCCCAAGCTCGATCCCGCCGATCCCGACGCGGTCGGCCAGGCCGTCGCGCCCGCCATGGGCAACGAGGGCTATTACCGCGTCAACAAGCGCGGCGAGGGCGAGTTCCACGGCTGGAATCCCAAGGTCGTCGCGGGCATGCACAAGTTCGTGCGCAACCCCGACGCCGAGGCCTACAAGACCTTCGCCCAGACCGCCGACGAGCACGCGCCCGTCACGCTGAAGGACCTCCTCAAGATCAAGTTCGCCGAGAAGGAAATCCCGCTCGAGGACGTCGAGGCGGTGGAGGACATCCGCAAGCGTTTCACCACGGCCGGCATGTCGCTCGGCGCGCTGTCGCCCGAGGCCCACGAGGCCCTCGCGATCGCGATGAACCGCATCGGCGGCAAGTCCAACTCGGGCGAGGGCGGCGAGGACCCCGCGCGCTTCGTCGTCCGCGAGAACGGCGACAACGCCAACTCCGCCATCAAGCAGGTCGCCTCCGGCCGCTTCGGCGTCACCGCCGAGTACCTGTACAACGCCCGCGAGATGGAGATCCATATGGCCCAGGGCGCCCAGCCCGGCGAGGGCGGCCAGCTGCCCGGCGCCAAGGTGTCGCCGCTCATCGCGCGCCTGCGCTACAGCGTCCCCGGCGTCATGCTCATCTCGCCGCCGCCGCACCATGACATCTATTCCATCGAGGACCTCGCGCAGCTCATCTTCGACCTCAAGGAGGTCAACCCGCGCGCCAAGGTCTGCGTGAAGCTCGTCGCCTCGTCCGGCGTCGGCACCGTCGCCGCCGGCGTGGCCAAGGCCTACGCCGACGTCATCCTGGTGTCCGGCCACGAGGGCGGCACCGGCGCCTCGCCGCTCGGGTCGATCAAGAACGCCGGCTCCGACTGGGTGCTCGGCGTCGCCGAGGCCCACCAGGTCCTCATGATGAACGGCCTCCGCAGCCGCGTCTTCCTTCGCACCGACGGCGGCATGTAGACCGGTCGTGACATCGTCATCGCCGCGCTCCTCGGCGCCGAGGAGTACAACTTCGGCACCGCGGCCCTCATCGCCGCCGGCTGCGCCATGTTCCGCGTCTGCCACATGAACACCTGCCCGGTGGGCGTGGCCACGCAGCGCGAGGACCTGCGCGCCAAGTTCCGCGGCAAGCCCGAGAACGTCATCAACTACTTCAACGCCGTCTCCGAGGAGGTCCGCCGCTACCTCGCGCGCCTCGGCGCCCGCACCCTCAACGAGGTCGTCGGCCGCGTGGACCTGCTCGAGCAGATCGACGACCCCGCCAACCCGAAGACGCGCCTGATCAACCTCTCCGGCGTCCTTCACGATCCGGACCCGTCCGGCCAGACCGAGCGCTACCACACCCGCGAGCGCAACGCGCGCTTCGGCAACGAGGGCACGCTCGACGAGGCCATCGTCATCGAGGCCCGCGACATCATCACCGGCCACGCGGCCAAGCTCACCGGCAAGTACAAGGTCGAGAACGCCAACCGCGACATCGGCACGTACCTCTCCGGCCAGATCGCCTACGCGCGCGGCAACAAGGCGCTGCCCCCGGGCGCCATCGACCTTTCGTTTACCGGCAGCTCCGGCCAGAGCTTCGGCGCCTTCCTCGTGCAGGGCGTCCGCCTCCGCCTCATCGGCGAGGCCAACGATTACGTCGGCAAGGGCATGGCCGGCG
>CAYZSN010000129.1:0-12063 GCA_964481095.1 uncultured Oleiharenicola sp.
CGTCGGCATAGGTCTTGTTGTTGTAGGAATCGAGCACCTGCACCTCGTAGCGGCCGTCGGCCAGAAAGATGCCGCTGTTGCCGCGACCCTGGCTGTCGCCCTTCGCAGGCGTGGGGGCGGCCCACTCCACATGCAGCTGGCAGTCGCCGAACGACTGCAGCGTGCGCGCGTAGCCGCTGCCGGGGACGCATTCGAACGCACCGTCCTTCACCACCCATTTCGTCGGGCTGCCGTCCAGCGCGACCCACCCGGACGAATCCTTGCCGTCGAAGAGCACGGTCGCGTCGGACGGCGGCGTGCCGGCTTGTTCCTGCGTGCTGGCGGTACCGGGCGTCACCACCACCGGCGCCGGACGCTCGCGGTCGTGTCCGAGCCAAGCCGGGTCGGGCGCAGCGCAGAGGACGGAACAGGCCAAGGCAAACAGACCGGAGGTGGCGGCAGCGGGAGTTTTCATAGGGGTGAAGGTGATTTTGCGCGGGTAATCCGGCCTGTCCAATGGATTTCCGCCCCGCGCGATTCTCACGGGAATTTGAAAATAATCCGCTGGTCTCGCCGCCCCGGCTGGGCCAATAAACCTCCATGAATCTCCCTGATGCCCGCACCGCCGTGATCGCCGCCATGGGGCGCATGAACAGCGCCTACCAGAAACCACTCTTCGACGAGTGGGTGCTGGTCAAGCTGGCCCAGGACCAGAGCGCCATCCTCGCCTACGAGGGCCCGCGGGCCGAGACCTACCAGAAACGCTTCCGCACCGACCTCGCGCCGCTGCTGGTCGAGATCCAGGGCCGGAAGATGTCGGTCGGCGACTTCGAGTTCGCGCCCAACGCCCATGGCGCGCACTTCGACGCCTGCATCCGCCTCGGCGCGGCCAGCTACCTCTTCTGCAACAACACCACCAAGTCGATGACGGACATCCGGCAGGATCCGCTGTGGATCGCCGCGCAGAAACCCTTCGTCGACCTCGCGAGCAAATTCCGGGCGGACCCGTTGGAGTAATTGGAGCGGTCAGCCATCAGCGCTCAGCTTTCAGCCAAGCGCTCGACCCGGTGGTTTTCCTGCTGAACACTGACAGCTGAATGCTGATGGCTCAGGCTAACAGGCCCGAATAGACAAACCACCCGTAGGCCACGATCAGCAGGCCGCCGGCCCAGCGGGGCAGCCCGCCGTTGGTGACCAGGAAATTCGCGTGCAGCGCCGCCGAGAGCAGCAGGATGACGAGCGCCTGGTTGCTGATCGCCGGCACGGGCATGGGCGTCACGACGGCGAACAGCCCGAGGCAAAGCGGAATGCAGATGTGGCCGTCGCCCACCTGCGAGCTGTAAACCACGTCGGGGCGCCGCCGCCAGCCCCAGTAGAGCGCGAGGAGGGCGTTGGGCAGCACCATCAGCCAGCCGGTGAGCCAGCCGAGGTGGTCGCGGCTGATGAACCCGTGCCTCTGCGCCGACAGCCACGTGACCAGCCAGTCGATGGTCTCGTACATCAGGTACGCGCAGGCCAGCACCACGAGCAGGTCGGCGTAGAACTTCCAGCCGAAGCGCACCCGCTGCCGCACGTTGTACTTCAGGACGTCGAAGACCTGGAAGCTCTGCCAGAAGAGGAAGAGCCCGATCAGCACGATGCCATCGGTCTGGTTCAGTTTCCCGTCGCGGCCGAGCAGCCAGACGGCGCCGGAGAAAAAGCCCACGGCGGTGAGCGTCAGCAGCAGCGAAAGCCGGTTGATCTGGTGCTCCGTGCCGGCCGCGCCGGCGGGCTTGGCCGGCTTCGCGCGGGCGCGCGGGAGCTTTTTGCCCTTGCCGCCGCCGCCCGCCGCCGCCGCGGGAATGACCTGCAGGCCCCAGAGCAGCGCCGGGAGGCCGAGCAGCAGCGTGAGGTTGGTGACGTTGTTCACGAGGCAGTTGGTCATGACCTCGGCCGCGGCGCCCCGCCGGTTGAGCATGAGCGCCACGAAGATCAGGTTCCCGAGGCCCGAGCAGTACGGCAGCATCAGCGTGCCGAGCGCGGTGCCCTCGAGCCCGTGGTCGAGCAGCGACTCCAGCCGCCAGAGCATGAGCAGCGACACCGCCACGAAGACCACGAGGTAGGTCAGCGGATCGGACAGCGCGAGGCTTTCGAGCAGGTCGGTCAGCGGATGCACCGGCGGACGGTGTCCGCCGAACGTCCAACGTTCAACTTCGAACGCTCAACTTTCAATTGCCTGCCATCTGTGGCGGCGCTCTCCAACCTCCCTGGAAGTTGAACGTTCAAAGTTGAAGGTTGAACGTTGAAGCTCCGCCTCCCTGGCGGAGCTCACTGCAGTTTCAGCGGCAGGCGCGACCAGCGGGTCTGGATGTCGGAAAGGATTTCCGATGTCTTTGGCGTGGGATTGTCGCCGAGCTTCAGCACGTACGACGCCGAGAAATCGCCGAGCACCGCGCAGTAGTCGCTGTTGACCATCACGCCGATGAGGTCGCCGGTCTGGCTGAAGACGAGGTCGCCGCGCTTGGGCGCGATCTCGCCGAAGAGCCGCGTCGTGATCCGGTTGTCCAGCTTCACGTAGTCCGGGTTGCCCTGGTCGATGCGGAAGGGCGTGTCGCCGTAGCGGCCGTCGTCGGCGCGCACGAGCACGGCGTTGGGGAACTTGAACGGCTCCTTCGCCAGCTTGTAGATCTTGGCGCCGAGCGCGGCGGCCAGCGTGTCGTCCACCGGCACGACCGCCAGGCGCGGGTCGAGCCGCAGGAACTGCAGCTCCGCCACCGGCGTGCTGGTCGCGCCGCGGGTCAGCCGGCCGTTGACCTGGTCGTAGTCGGTCGGGGTTTCCGTGAGGGTGAACGGCGTGTCGCTCAGGTGCAGGAGCGCGTAGGTCCGGTTGCCGTCGCTCACGAGGATGGTCTGGGCCTGCTTGTCCTTGACCGTCGGGCTGAAGAGGCCGGGCCGGCGGGCGGTGAGGCCCGACTGCACGCGGTTGGCGAGGAACTCGGTGAAGATCTGGTTCGGGTTGACCGGGCGGTTTTCGCGGATCTCCTGGGTCAGCTGGCCGGATTTTTCCGCGAGCTGGCCGACGCCCTGCGCGAGCTGGGTCGTCTGCTCCTGCACCTTGGCGCGCTCGAGGCGCTCGACCTCGACCTGCTGCTTGGCCTCGGTGAGGTTCTGGCTGAGCAGGGTTTTCTCCTGCTCGGCGACGCGCACGGCGACGTTGAGGTTCTCGATGCGCTGGCGCGCCTCGGCGTTCTGGCGCTCGGCGCGGGCGAGTTCGGCGGCCTGGCGTTCGGCCTCGGCGCGCTTCTCCTCGAGCTCGCGCTGGAGCTTGGCCAGCTGCTCCTTCGAGAGGAAGGCCTCGGAGGTCGCGGCCGAGTAGCGCTTTTCGAGTTCCTTGGCGCTGTCCTGCGTGGCGGCGAGCGAGCTCTCGAGCTGGCCTTTCTGCTGCTGCAGGGCGGCGACGTTCTTCTCGCGCTCGGACAGGCTGCCCTGGGCGGAGGCGAGCTGGGCGGCGAGCTGCTCGCGCGAGGCCTTCTCGTCCTCGAGCGAGATGCGCATGAGCTCGACCATGTCGGCGTTGACCGCCGGGGCGTTGGCGGCGGAGCGCGGCGCGGCCGTCTCCAGCTGCGTATGCGACGGCTCCGCCTTCTCCCAGCGCGTAAGCGCGAGGAGATTGAGCAACATGAAGTCGCACATGATGAGGAGCAGGGTCTTGTTCATGGCGGCGGCCTCAGGCGACGGGCGTGACCTGGTTGATCTCGACGATCAGCTGGCGCTTGTAGGGGCGGACGTGGCGGATCTTCACGAGGGCCACGCAGACGATGCCGAAGAGGTTGGAGGAATAGGCCGCGAGCAGGTTGGCGTCGATGACGTGCAGCACCTGGAGCACGAGCGCGGTGGCCGTGCCGGCGATGCCGATGTAGAGGCCGCCGTCGAAGAGGTTCTCCTCGTTGTCCATCAGCTTGAGCTTCGTCGCCGCCGGGACCGCCTGGCGGGAGACGTCGGAGATTTTCAGCAGGCAGATGACGTACATGCCAAGCTGCAGGGCCGCGAAGGCCGTGATCGAGAGGATGGTCGAGATGTCCATGGTGGGTGCGGTTGAAACGGGCGGGGTGGTGCTTTCGGGGCCGGTGAGGGCGCCGATGACGGGGATGGCGAGCTTGAGGCGGTACTCCGACGCCGGCGCCGCCTTGAGCAGGAACGGCTCGGAGAAGATGAAGAAGATGAAGGTCAGGAGCGCGGCGATGACGCCGCTGCCCATCCGCGGGAAGGCGTTGCGCAGCGCGTGCTCCACCGAGGCGAACAGCCGCAGGTCCACGGCGCGCAGCAGGAGGAAGATGCCGCCGAGGAAGGCCGCGTACTTGAGGAGCAGCGCGAGTTCCGGGTGGCGCAAGGCGAAGGCCGCGCCGAATTCGAACTCGGGGCCGGTCGCCTTCGTGACCGGCGCCTGGCGCTCGACGAGCTGCTTCACCGCGCCCTCGCCGTAGCCGAGCGCGACCTGCAGCTGTTCCGCGCCGGCCTGGCCGAACGCAATGAGGTAGTTGGCGACGCCGTCGGCGGACTTGGTGAGCAGGGCGGCCGTGTAAATGACCGGCAGGTGCTCGGGCGCGACGCGGGAAAGGTGGGCGAACTGACCGACGGTGCTGAGGTTGCCGGTGGTGCGCAGGAGTTCGGACAGCTGCACCCAGTTGAGCCGCTTGCCGAGCGTAAGGATGTCGAGGTAGAAGTCCTCGAGCTCGCCCATCTGGCCGCTGGCGACCGCCGCCTCGGCCAGGCCGCGGACTTCGCGCTGCAGGCCTGCGGAAAGGTGTTCCGTCTGCCAGAGGTAGGCCGACAGCAGGATCACGGCGTCGAGCGGCTGGCCGCCCGGGCGGCCGGCGGGCACGAAACGCTGCGTCGACGTGAGCGTGGCCGTCTTGAGCAGGGTCTGCACGCCCGGCAGGCGCGACACCGCGAGGTAGTGCCGGAGATTGTCGCGCGCCTGCTGTGTGACCATGAAGGTGAGCACCGGCTGCGAATCGGCGGACGACGCGGCGTTGCGCGTGGTGAGCAGCGGCTCGAGCGCGACGTCCCACCCGCCCCACGGCATCATGTCGCGGTGGTTCTTCGCAAAATTGTCGTAGGCGTCGGCCAGCTCCCGCGCCTTCGGGTCGCCGACCTTCCGGGCCGCCTCCAACGCGAGGCCGGCGGGGCCGGGCTTGTCGAGGTCGAGCAGCTCGCGCCCGAAGGCCGCCACGCCCGGCGTGTCGCGCCCGGCCTCGTGCAGCAGCGCGGTGTTGAGCGACTTCACGTTCACCGGCAGTAGCCAGGCCACCAGCAGGAGGCCGACACCCAAGGCCAGCCACAATTGCCAGACGACGGAGCGTGCGCCCGGGGCGGAGTCGGTCGGTGGCATGGAGGGAGGCATAGTGGCTGGCCCCGCGGAAACAAATGTATTTGCCGCGCGCTAACGGGCGCAAATATCGTGGCCTGCTCATCCTGACCAATGGTCCTGCCGATTGTTCACTTCAATAACCCGATTCTGCGCAAAAAAGGCGCGAAGGTTACCGCCTTTGACGCGGCGCTGGCCACCTTGGCGGCGGACATGGTCGAAACCATGCATGCGGCCCACGGGATCGGCCTCGCCGCCCAGCAGATCGGCCGGGCCATCCAGCTCTGCGTCGTGGACCTGCGGCAGACCGAAAGCGAGTTCGCCTGGGAATACGACGGCATCCGGCCGCCGCTCGACCTCTTCATGCCGCTGACGATCGTGAATCCCGAGATCAGCGTCGTCCCGGAGCCGGTCGACTCCTACGAGGAAGGCTGCCTGTCGTTTCCCGACATCCGCGGCGATGTCATCCGGCCCGACGAGATCACGGTGAAGTTCCAGGACGCCGCCGGCGTGAAGCACACGCTGCGCTGCAACGGCCTGCTCGCGCGCTGCGTGCAGCACGAGGCCGACCACCTCAACGGCGTCCTCTTCATCGACCGCATGGAAAAATCCGTCCTCGCGGCGATCGATCCCGCCCTGAAGGCGCTGAAGAAGCAGACCCGCGAGGCGGCGAAGAAGTGAAGGTGAGAGTGAAAGTGGACCAAAATACCTCCCCTCTCCTCCCTCGCCGCGTTCTTCCCCTCTCACCCTCACCTTCACTCCCCTCATGGCATCCATCGCGACGCGCACCGGCGATGACGGCACGACCAGCCTGCTTTACGGCCAGCGCGTGCCCAAGGATCACCCGCAGGTCGAGGTGGTCGGCACGCTCGACGAGTTGAATGCCGCGCTCGGCGTCGCCAAGGCCAGCCGGCCGGCTGGTCGCGACGCCAAGACGCTCGAGCAGATCCAGCGCGACCTGGTGGCCCTGATGGGCGAGGTGTCGTGCGCCGAGGCGGACGCCGCCCGCCACGCCGCCTCGAAATTCGCCCGGGTCGGCGAGGCCGACCTCGCCCGCCTCGATGCCGCCGTCGCGGCCCTGGAGGCGCGCGGCCTCAAGTTCGACGGCTGGGCCACGCCGGGCGCGAACCCCCATGCGGCGGCGCTCGACGTTGCCCGCACCGTAGCCCGCCGCGCGGAGCGCCGGCTGGTCGGGCTGGCGGCGCACGGCCGCCACCTGCGCCCGCTCCTGCCGCAATACCTGAACCGCCTCTCCGACCTGCTCTGGTTGCTGGCGCGCGAGGCGGAAAGCTGACGCACTATTGCTTTGTCCGCGCCGGTCCGCGCGGTTTTATCTTTCCCATGCGCCTTGCCGCCATCGTCCTCATCGTCCTCGCGCTCGCCTACCGGCTGCTGCCGACGATGGACATGCAATGGGCGAACTTCCCGCCGATGATGGCCATCGCGTTCTGCGGCGCGGTGTATTTCCGCGACCGCCGCTTCTGGTGGCTGCCGTTCGCCGGCCTCTGCCTCACCGATCTCAACATCAACTGGTTTTACGCGCGGGAATACGGCTACCACATGGAGCTGCCCGCCTACTTCGCGCGCGCCGCCTGCTTCGCCGTCGCTCTCGGGATTGGCGCGTGGGTGTCAAAGCGCAAATCCTGGCTCTGGCTCCTCAACGGTTCGCTCGTCGGGGCCCTGCTCTTCTATATCATCACCAACACCCAGTCGTGGTTCGGTGACGCCTTTTACGCCAAGACCCTCGCCGGCTGGTGGCAGGCGCTGACGGTCGGCCATCCGGAGTACCCGCCGACGATTTTGTTTTTCCGCAACACGCTCTTCGGCGACCTGCTGTTCACCGGCCTGTTCTCCGGCGTCATGGAATGGCTGGCGAAGCGCAGCGACGAGCCGAGCCTGCTCGACGACGACGAGGAGGAGGAAGCCGCGGAGGGCGGCGGGGAAAAGCCCGTCGAGGCCGAGGTGAAGGAGTAAGCGGCCGCATCGTAATTTGAATTGTCATCGCGAGTCCGCCAAAGGCGGACGTGGCGATCCAGCTGGATTGCTTCGTCGTCCCGCTCAGCGGGACTCCTCGCAATGACAAACCATGACATTAATTGCGACGGGGTCAGCGACCCCGCCCTACAATTCACTTCCCCAGCGTCGCGCCCGCGAGCCGGGCGACCGCGCCCAGCGTCGTCTGCGCGGCGTTGAGGCCCAGCTTGAAATCCTGGTCGCTGAAGGTCGCGTAGACATCGGTCGGCTGGTGCCAGTGCGGGTCCCAGCCCGCGCCGATCTCCCGGCCGCGCTCGTTCTCGCGCACGCTGATCGCCGGCACGAGGTCCATGAACGGCGTGCTGTCCGTATTGGTCATGTGCTGGCCGACCGTCGCGGGATAGTCGGTCGCATAGGCCTCGTTGGCGTCGGCCAGCGCCCAAGCCAGCCGCTGCGCGCCCTCCGCGAATTTCGCGCGGGACTGGAACTCGATGTTCACGTCCGCCTCCGGCCGCTGCGCCGGCGACACCGTGCCGTCGGCGCGCGGGCGGCCGTGGTCGAAGAGCATCATGTCGTGCTGGATCATCCCCAGCCACTTCGGCTCGGGGTATTGCCCGGAGCCCGCCGGGCTCTCCTGTCCCTGCAGCGCCGCGCGCTGGGCGACATAGGCGTAGGCGCCGTTGAGCCCGGTCTCCTCGTTGTTCCAAAGCACGAACCGGATCGAGCGCTCGGTCTTCACGTCAGGCGACGCCAGGATGCGCGCCAGCTCCATGACGAGCGCCGTCCCGGAACCGTCGTCGTTGGCCGCCTCGCCCCAACCGTGGCCGTCCATATGCGCGCCGATGATGTACATCTCCTCGGGATGCGTGGTGCCGACCTTGGTGCAGTAAACCTCCTCGCGCGGCCCGACATCGGAGCCCTGCGCGTTGAGCGCGCGGAGTTTTTCGTCCGGCTGCTTCAGCGGGTCGGAATTCACGCCCGTGGCGGCCCGCGGTCCGCGGTAGCGCGCCCCGCCCTGCGCGGCGTCGGCACCGAAGGCCTTGTTCGCCGCCGCGCCGCTTGGCTTGCGCGGGTCGGTCGGGAAATAGTCATACCTGATGCGCGCGATGTTGGTGTAGCCGTGGCTTTTCAGCTGCGCCTCGATCCAGTCCACGGCGGCGCGGTTGCGGTCGGTGCCCTGCCGGCGGTCGCCGAACTGCGTCAGGCCCTTGATCGTCGCCTTGTATTTTTCCAGGTCGAGCCGGCCGACGATCGCCTTTACCGGATCGGCCGGCGGCGTCTCGGCCGGTTCCGCCGCGGGCGCATGCGGCGCGAGGAGAAGCAGGCCGAAACCGGCGGCGGCGAGCGCTCTCATGTCCGCGGGCCGCGGTTACAGCAGGTCGGCCGCGAGCTCGGCGAGCTTCGAGCGTTCGCCCTTCGACAGCTTCACGTGCGCATGGATGGCCTGGCCCTTCATGCGGTTGTGGCAATAGACGAGGCCGTTGCTGCGCGCGTCGACGAACGGGTTGTCAATCTGCGCCGGGTCGCCGATGAGCACGATCTTCGAGCCCTCGGAAATGCGGGTGATGACGGTCTTCACCTCGTGCGGCGTGAGCTGCTGCGCCTCGTCGAGGATGAAGAAGCGGCGGGCGATGGAGCGGCCGCGGATGAACGCGCGCGCCTCGATCTCGACCGTGCCGTTCTTGATCAGGCGCTCGTAGGGCTTGACCGGCGCCGCGGCGCCGTTGCCGCCGCCGTGCGCGGGCTGCGGGGCGTGCATCATCGCCAGCGTGTCGTCGTGCTTCTTCTTTTTCTTGCCGACCTTCTTGGCGGCGAACTGCGGTTCCTTCTGCGGCTTCGAGGGCATGAGCACCTCGAGCGCGTCGTAGTAGGGCTGCAGCCACGGGCGCATCTTCTCCTCGAGCGTGCCCGGGAGGAAACCGATGTCCTTGCCGAGCGCGATCACGGGCCGGGAGATCGCCAGGCCGTCGTAGCGCCCGGACTCGCCGCAGATCTGGTGGAGCGCCGCGCCGGTGGAGAGCAGGGTCTTGCCGGTGCCGGCCTTGCCGAAGCAGGTGATGAGGTTGATGGAATCGTCCATCAGCGCATCGAGGAAGAACTGCTGCTCGAGGTTGCGCGGCCGGATCGGGATGCCGCCGGGCGCCTTGACGAACTCCGGGTAATGCAGGCGGCGCACGACGCCGTGTGCGGCGACGCGGCCGGGCATCGTCTTGCCCTCGGGCGTCATGAGCAGCACGTATTCGTTGAGGTAGAGCGCGCGAGCCTGTTCCGGCGAAAGCTCGAACTGCCCCTCGGAACAGAAGCGCTGCATCTCATAGACATCGAGCGTGAGCGTCGGGTACGAATCGTTGTCCGGCGCCTCGGGCACCTTGTCGTTCAGGTAGTCCTCAGCCTCGAGCCCGACCGCGCGCGCCTTGAGCTGCACGTTGACGTCCTTCGTGACGAGGATCGTCGGTGGCGGGAAGGTTTCCTGCACGAACAGCGCGGAGGCGATGATGCGGTTGTCCTTCTTGGTGAAGTCGGAGAGCACCGCGCGCAGCCGCTGCATGGCGGGCGACGACCAGTTGTTTTCGACGAGGTAGCGGTTGATGATGACCGAGAGCGTGCCGCCGTTGGGCAGCTTGACGCCCTCGTGCATGGACCGGGAATCCGGCAGGAGCTCCTGGAGGATGCGGTGCACGCGCCGGGCGTTGCGCCCCCGCTCGGTGGACTGCTCGCCCTTGATGGCGTCGAGCTCCTCGAGCACCTCGACGGGAATCGCGAGGTTGTTGTCTTCGAATTTGAAGATCGATTGCGGGTCGTGCAACAGGACGTTCGTATCAAGAACGTAGGTCTTGGCCCTTACCTCTACGTGCTGCTGCGGTGAGAATTGAACCGAGCCGGTGGTGTTTTCCATCGAGTGGATAACTTGCGAATAATGACTGTATCCTCTTGGTCGTTTTGTAAATGCAGTAATTGCAAAATTGTGAAAACTTCTCGTCACACAACGCCATCATAAGGCCGGTCCCGCCGGTCGGCGCGGTTTGGGCGGCGGGCCCCAGAGGCGAATCACATGCTCGGCGAGATTCAGCATACTCACCCTAGACAGTCCGTGCGGGCTTAGGTTACGCAACGCCGGGACGTGCGGCGTTCGCTCGACCAGATACTCCCAGAGCTCCCGTTCCAATGGACGGGCAAGGTCCGCGACGGCCCCGTGACTCGTCAGCTCAACCACCTTGGACTGCCAGTGGCGGCGCTCGTCAGGCTCCTGATTCCAATAGTCGAAGATCGTTTGTTCGTAGCGGTTTAAGCTCATCGGGAGGAACAAATTCCAACCAAGGCGGCATTGCTTTTGAACTTTCGCCTGCTATGCATGTCAGCGCACACCCAACCCCGACACACCTTATGTGGCAAAAGCTAAAAGAACAAATTCCCGCGATTATCGTGACCGCCGTCCTCATCCTCGGCCTCACGTTTTGGTTTAACCAGAAGGCCGCCTCTGAGATGGCGGCGAAGCAGCAGGCGGAAATGGCCGCCCTGCGCGAGCAGACCAACGCCGAGATGAAAGCCTCCGCCGAGGAGACCCGCCGCCACATCGAATCCGTCAACCAGCTGCTCAAGGATGCCATCTCCAAGCGCGCCGCCGACGTTTTCATGACGGACGAGGAAGTCGCCAAGCTCAACGCCGAAAAGGTCAACGCCCTCGCCGAGGCCATCGCCAAGAAGGTCCAGCCGTACAACCCGCTGCCGAAGACCCCGGAGGAAGCGGAGAAGATGCAGAACGAGCAGGTTGACAAGGTTTCCAGCCGCATGGCCGAGAAGATCTCCCCGATCCTCGCCGAAATGGCCAAGGACCAGAATCTCACCCGCGAATCCATCCAGGGCTACAGCCAGCGCATCTCGGACCAGATCTCCGGCGTGCTTACTTCCGAGATGGCCCGCAACCAGGAGCTGAACAGCCAGCTGCTCGCCTCGCAGGCCGTTGCGCAGGATTCGGTGAAGCTCTCCCACGAGATCACCGCCCTCTACCTCGCCAGCTTCAAGGACCAGGGCCTCATCACCCGCCTGCTCACGCTGCCGGCGAACGTCGTGCGTGATGCCGCCAACCTGAGCATCGTCAACAGCAGCGAACGCAAGAAGATGGAGGAGCGCCTCGTCACCGAGATGAACGCCCTCGACAAGCGCATCGCCGAGATCCAGGCCAACACGCCCAAGAAGTAAGTTTCGGGAACAGCTTTTGCCTTCAGGGCCGCGCCGAAAGCGCGGCCTTGTTTTTTGCGTTTCTTGTGCTTTTTGCGGACATCCATTCTGGTTCCGGCATGTCGCCCGCGCCCCTCCGCCTCGACCCCGCCACCGCCCGCCGCTTCATGCGCCGCGCGCTGCTGCTCGACGCGCCGGCGCCGGACGTCGCCACCGCCCTCGCCCACCATGGCTACATCCAGATCGACCCGATCAATGTCTGCGGCCGGATGCATGACCTCATCCTGCGCAACCGCGTCGCCGGGTATCGCGAGGGAGACCTGATGCGCCACCTGCACGGGATCTCGACCGCGCTGCCTGCCGCCGACCGCGTGGCGTTCGAACACCATCTGCCCAGCGACCGCACCCTCGTGGCCTTGCCGCTCGACGCGTGGCCGTACCTGCGGGCCGAGATGCGCCGCCGCGGCTACGGTTCGGGCTCGTGGTCCGGCCGGCTCTCGCCGAAGCAGAGGCAACTGGCCGCGCGGCTGCTGGCGGAAATCGCCGAGCGCGGGCCGCTGAGTTCAGAGGATTTCGCCGACACC
>CAYZSN010000130.1:0-3837 GCA_964481095.1 uncultured Oleiharenicola sp.
GTGCTCGGCATGGAGCATCACCCGCGGCGGCACGGGCAGGCCGGGGTCCTGCTTCCAGCCGTAGGTGGCGTCCCCAAGCACCGGATGCCCGAGTGACTTCAGGTGCACGCGGATCTGGTGCGTGCGGCCGGTGTGGATCCGGCAGCGGAGATACGCCGCCCGGCCGGCGAAACTTTGCAGCACTTCCCAGTCGGTGCGCGAAGGACGCCCGCCCTCGCCCACCGTCATGCGGTGCCGGTGCACGGGGTGCCGGCTGATCGCACGGTTGATCGTGCCCGACGCCTCCTGCGGCACGCCCGACACGAGCGTCACGTATTCCTTCTGCAGCGTGCGGCTCGCGAACTGGTCCGCCAGCGCGCGGTGCGCGGCGTCGTTCTTCGCCACGACGAGCAGGCCCGTCGTCTCCTTGTCGAGCCGGTGCACGATGCCCGGGCGCTCCACGCCGCCGATGCCGCTGAGCTCGCCGGCGCAATGCGCGAGCAACGCATGCACCAGCGTGTCCTCGCCCGTGCCGACGCCGGGGTGCACCACCATGCCCGCGGGCTTGTTGAGCACGATGAGGTGCTTGTCCTCGAAAATCACCTCCAGCGGGATGTCCACCGGCTTGAGCTCCGCCGGCTGCGCCTCGGGGAAACTGAATTCCAGCATCTGCCCGCTCGCGACCTCGCTGTCCTGGCTGACGACCTTGCCGTCGGCCCGGACCAATCCCGCCTCCAGCGCGCGCTGGAACGCCGCCCGGCTGTGCTCCGGGAACGCGGCGGCCAGCACCTTGTCCGCGCGTTCGCGGCGGCGGCCGGTGGGAACGGTGTAGGTGGTGGCGGACATGGACGCGACTACGGCTGGCCTTTCGCCTCGCCCCCGGCTCCGCCGGCCGCGGCCTTGCGCGCCGCGGCCAGCGCGTCCTCGAAGCCGTCGTCCGGGATGCCGGCGTGCCGGCCACGCCATTCCTGGCCCAGCCGCACTGCTTCCGGCGCGCGGTTCAACTTGGTCAGCGTCACCACCAGCTCGCGCGCGTCCTGCATCCGGGTCGGGTCCAGCTCCAGCGCCGCGCGGTAATGCGGCTCGGCCTCCCGCCAGCGGTCGCGGGCGAAATAGGCGTTGCCGATCGCCCGGTGCAACCCGGGGGTAGCCGTGTCGAGTTCCAGGTCCAGCCAGCGCTGGCCCTCCTCGATGCCTTCGCGCGCCCGCTTCAGCTCGACCAGCGTAAAGATCAGGTTCGCCATCGTGGACGGGTTCTCGGGATCGAGCTTCTTGGATTTCTGGAAGGCGGTGAGCGCCTCGCCGTAGGCCTCGGCATCGAAGTGCATCGCCCCCATCGTGCGCCACAGGTAGGCGCGCGGCTCGTGGGTGGCGCCGTAGGTCTCGAGGAATTTCGCGGCGCCCGCGCGGTCGTTCAGGCCGCGGTAGCAATCCATGATCTCATCCGCCACGCCGTGGTCCTCAGAACCCTCGGCCAGCGCCCGCTGCAGGAATGGCATGGCGTCGGAAAATTTCTCCGCGTCCGACAGGCCCTTGCCGAGCTGCGCCCAGAAAAAGGTGTCCGGCTTGTTTTTCGCCGCCCACTCCTGTGCGGCCGCGGCGCCGGCCTTGGCGTCGCCGTTGATGCATTGGAAATAGAAATGAACCCCGGCGATGCGCGGGCTCCCGGGCTTGCGCTTGAAGGCCTCGGCGGCGAGCTCGGTCGCCTCCTTGACGCGTCCGGCATCGTGCGCCAGCAGGGCGAGGTCCTTGTAGACGTCGCTGCCGTTCTTGTTCTTCTCGACCCACTGGCGGCCGAACGCCAGGCCGTCCTCGTATTTTTCGAGCGACCGGCTGGCGATCAGGTAGAAGCGCGCGGCCCACTCGTGGCCGGGATCGAACTCGAGGGTCTTCAGCGCGTATTGCCGCGTCCGCTCGTAGTCGTCGGCCCCGTAGCTGGCCTGGGTCAGCAGGTAGAAAAGCTCCTTGCCGGGTTTCGCCGTCTCCAGCTTTGCCTCGCCGAGCGCCAGCGCCTGCTGGTTTTGGTCGGCATCCACCATCTCCTGCAGCTGCTCGACGAGGGATTTTTCCACCACCGCGGGTTTTTCTCCCGCCGCGGATCCGTGGGCTGCGCCCAGCAGCGCGCCGGCGGCGACGAAGAAAGGCAGAAGGTACCGGCGGGGGGGGGCGCGACGGCGGAGCGGGGCGGCGGGGAGCGCGGGATCGGGGTGCATGCGAAAAGGAGGCGGCCGGGCGGCCTCAGCCGGTTTTCACGCGCGCCAACTGCTCGAGCCAGGGCTGCTTCTGCGCGTCGGGCAGCAGCGCGACCTCGAAGCCGTTGCGCGCGAGCTGGACGAGCTCCGCCCGGCTGAACCCGGCCTTCTCCGCCAGCGCGACGTACTCGTGATTCACGGTGTTGCCGAAGGAAATCGGGTCGTCGGTGCTGATGGTGATCTTGACGCCGGCCTCCATGAGCCGGCGGATCGGATGGCTGGCAAGGTTGACCCCGGGCATGAGCTTGTGGTTGCTGATCGGGCACATATCGAGCGCGATGCCGCGCCAGACGAGTTCCTGCACGACGGCGGGGTTTTCCACCGCGCGCACGCCGTGCTCGATGCGGGACGGCCGGAGCTCGTCCAGGATCCGGCGGACAAAATCCGCGCCCATGAATTCGCCGGCGTGCGCCTTGGTGTACTTGCCGGCCTGGCGCGCCGCAGCCCAGTAGGGCGCGGTCCACGGCTCGATGGGCACATCCTCCACGCCGTGCAGGTCGATGCCCGCGAGGCCTGCCCAGGTGAGCGCGTCCTCGAGGACGGGCATCATCTTCGGCCCGGCGCCGTTGTGGTGGATGCCGAGGAAAACGCGCACCTCGAGCCCGTCCGGCACCGCCGCGCGGATCGCCGCCAGCACCTCGCGGCCGTTCAACCCGCCGAACTCGATCACGCCGGAGGCGAAGCTGGTCTCGACGTACTTGACGTTCTGGCCGACGTGCCGCGCGAAGATCACCTTCGCCGCCTGGTAGTAGCGGTCGGGCGTGGTAAACCACGAGAACGCCATGTCGAGCAGCTCCTTTTCGAAATGCGCGAAGTCGCGGAACTTGAAGTTGTGCGCCCACGACGGCGGCGGTTCGGCGAACTCGGGCCGCACCTGCCGCAGCAGGTCGAGCGGCAGCGCGCCCTCGAGGTGCAGGTGGGTCTCGGTCTTCGGTAGCGACTGGACGAAAGCCTGGAGGGAGGGGTCGGCGCCCATGGTCAGCCTTTCTTCAGCAGCTGGTCGGGATTCAGTTTCTTGAGCGCCGGCGTGGTGAACAGGCCGTCCTTGCGGATGAGCTTGCCGTCGAACCAGATTTCACCGCCGCCCCACTCCTTCCGCTGGATGCTGACCATGTCCCAGTGGACGACCGACTCGTTGCCGTTGCCGGCGCGCTCGTAGGCCTTGCCGGGCGTGAAGTGGAACGATCCCGCGATCTTCTCGTCGAAGAGGATGTCGCGCATCGGCTCCGTGATGTGCGGGTTGAAGCCGATGGCGAACTCGCCGATGTAGCGCGCGCCGGCGTCGGTATCGAGGATTTCGTTCAGGCGCTTCGTGTTGTTGGCCGTGGCCTCGACGATTTTGCCCTTTTTGAAAACAAGCCGGATGTTGTCGAACGCCGTGCCGAGGTAGACCGTGGGCGCGTTGTACTGGATGACGCCCTCGACGCTCTCCTTCACCGGGCAGGAGAACACCTCGCCGTCGGGAATGTTGCGCAGGCCGCCGCAGGCCTCGGCGCCGATGCCCTTGATGGAGAATTTCAGGTTCGTGCCCGGGCCCTTGAGGTGCACGCGGTCGGTCCTGCTCATCAGGGCCTCGAGCGCGGCCATGCCCGGGCCGTAGCGCCGG
>CAYZSN010000131.1:0-5909 GCA_964481095.1 uncultured Oleiharenicola sp.
TCACGATCACCGTGGTCCAGGCCAGCGGCGAACGGTTCAAGACGCTGGCGAAGAACGTCGAGGTCAGCTGAGGTCAGCCCAGGTCGCGGAAACTGCCGAACTCGGGATCAAATAGCCGGCGGTAGGTGCGCACGACCATGCCGTCGGTCTGGCCGGCGAGGAAATCGCAAATGCGGCGGGCGCGTCCGTCCTGGGTCTTCTCCGCCTCGATCAGGCGGCTGACGTTGGCCGGCAGGATGCGGATGACGCGCTCGTTGCGCTCGGCGTAGTTCTCCCAGATCGCGTTGTAGAGAGCGTTGATGATCACGCGCGCCTTGTGCTCGAGCTGCTCGAGTTGCGGGCTCTCGAAGATGATGTCGTTCGCCATCTTCTTGAAGAAGTCCGCCTCGCTGCGCGCCGTCTCCTCGATGAGCAGATCGTATTGGTAGCGGTTGGTCTTCTCGGACATGAAATTGTCCGTGGGCCTGAGCCGGCACGCCTGGATGAAGGCGCCGATCTTCTTCGAGAAGGTGTTTTCGAGCCGGTCCTTCCGGATGGCGTCGAACAGGGCGTCAAGGTGCCGCTGCTCCAGGCCGCCGATCTTTTCCCCGGCGGCCCAGCGCTCGACGCGCTCGACGGTGAGGAAGCCCGCGCGCACGCCGTCCACGATGTCGTTGAGCGAGTAGGCCGCGTCGTCGGCCCAATCCATGATCTGGCACTCGACGCTCTTGAAGTTGTTCAGCGCCTCGCCGCGCATCAGCGCGCCGGGAATGCGGTTGCCGCCGAACACCCATTCGCGCACCGGCGCCTGCGAGTCGTAGATGAAATGGTTGAGCGGCGGGGTCGGGAACTCCGTGTAGAGCTTCTTGTACTTGAGGACGCCGTCGAGCAGCGCGCGTGTCGGCTGCATGCCCTTCACGCCGGACTCGTTCTGGTAGATCGTCTCGCAGAGCAGGTGCAGGGTCTGGGCGTTGCCCTCGAAGCCGCCGCGCCGCTTCATCAGCTCCTGCAGCGTGCGCTCGCCGCTGTGGCCGAACGGCGGGTGGCCCATGTCGTGCGCGAGGCAGCTCGCCTCCACGAGGTCGGCGTCGATGTAGAAGTCCGCCGCGAGCGGGTCGCCGCGGCTGAGCAGGAACGAGCAGATGGAACGCCCGATCTGCGCGACCTCCATCGAATGCGTCAGGCGGGTGCGGTAGAAATCGTATTCGCCGCTCAGGAACACCTGCGTCTTGGACTGCAGCTTGCGGAACGCATGGGCGTGGATGATGCGGTCGCGGTCGATCTGGAAGGGCGTGCGGTAGTCGGGTTTGCGGCTGGTGCCCCACTCCTGCATGTCGAACGCGTTATAGAAACGATTTTGCGCCATGGATTAGGGGACGGACCCAATCAGGTGCCACGCCGCGACGCCAGCCTTATGCCGCGGCGCCAGCCCGATCCCGCCCCGCGCACTAAGTAGTTTAATAGACTACTTGATCCGCGGGCGGAGTTCCCTGGCGCCGGGAATATCATGCCTGATTTACGGCTTTGCAGCGGCGGGCCCGCCCGCGAGGTTCACACCAATTTTGATTCGCATGCCCGACCTCCCGCTGACAACACTACGGTCCATGCCGCATATCCTTTTCCCCACTGCCTTCGGCACGTGTGGCGTGGCCTGGAACGACGCCGGCCTGCTCGGCTTCCAACTACCGGAGGAAAGCGACGGGCAGACGGAGCAGCGGCTGGCGGCCAAGGCCCGCACCCAGCCCGCGACGGAGCTGCCGCCGGAGTGGGTACAGGACATCATCACCCGCGTCCAACAGCACCTCGAGGGCCGCGTGCAGGACTTCTCCCGGACGAAACTCGACTGGTCCCGCGTCACCGATTTCCAGCAGGCCGTTTATCTCCATGCCCTGGACATCAAGCCCGGCCACAAAAAGAGCTACGGCGAGATCGCCAGGCTCATGGCCCTCGGCCACGAGGCCGCCCGCGCCGTCGGCGTGGCGCTCGCCACCAATCCGTGGCCGCTCATCGTCCCGTGCCACCGCGTCGTGTCCGCCAGCGACAAAATGACGGGCTTCTCCGCCCCCGGTGGCGTGCGCACGAAAACCCGGCTGCTCACCCTCGAGGGCGCCGAGCTGCTGTCGGAGTAGCCTGCCATGGAATCTTCGTGCTTTGGGGGGAGGGGCCTTATGCCCCGGAAAAAATCTTTCCCCATCGTGTCGGGGCCTGAAGCCCCTCCCACACGATGAAGCGGAAATACGGCTTCGATCCCGCGGCCGCACTCGCCCACCTGCAGGCCTCGGACCCGGCCTTGGAGGAGCTCATCGCCCGCGTGGGGCCGTTCGCTCTCCAGCTGCACCGGGCCAAAAGCCTGCTGGAATCAATGCTGCGCTCGATCATCTACCAGCAACTCCACGCCAAGGCCGCAGGCGCGATCCACGGGCGCGTCCTTGCGCTGCTCGAGGCGAACGGCGGCATCACCGCGGAGGCCATCGCAAGCGTGCCCGACGCCGCGCTGCGGCAGGCCGGCCTTTCCGCCAACAAGCTGCGCGCGATCCGCGACCTGGCCGCCAAGTGCCGCGAAGGCACGGTCCCGTCGCTCGCGGAGGCGCGGAAGTTCACCGATGACGAGCTGGTCGAGCGGCTCACGCAGGTGCACGGCATCGGGCCGTGGACCGTGCACATGCTCCTGATCTTCCAGCTGGGCCGGCCCGACGTGATGCCGACCGGCGACTTCGCCATCCGCCTCGCCTTCAAAAAACTCTACCGCAAGCGCAAGGATCCCCTGCCCGCCCAGATCGTGCGGCACGCGCGCCGCTGGCAGCCGTACCGCTCGATCGCGAGCTGGGACCTCTGGCGCTCGCTCGATTCCGCCTGAGGGCATCCCAACCCTTTCCCCATGTACCAATCCTCCGCCCCGTTCCGCTCCGACAACTACGCCGAGCACACCGTCGGCCGGCTGATGGAGAGTCCCATCGCCGTTTTTCCCCTGCACCTGACCGTGGCCGAAGCCACCGAGCGCGTGCGGGAACTGGCCACGAAGCGGCTGTTCACCTACTGCTACATCGTGGATGAGACCAACATCCTGCGCGGTGTCGTGACCATGCGCGACCTGTTGCTGAACGAGAAGGACACGCGGCTCGACTCGTTCATGCTGCAGTCACCGTTCTCCCTGCGCCCGGAGTTTCCGCTGATGGAGGCGATGCGCCAGACGGTGAACCGCCACTATCCCTCCTATCCCGTCACCGATGACGACGGCTCCCTGCTCGGCATCGTCCGCGGCTCGCGCATCTTCGAGCAGCAGGCGATCGAGATCAGCGCCCAGCCCGGCGCGATGGTCGGTGTCGAGCGCGAGGAACGCGTCCACACGCCGTTCCTGCGCAGCCTGCGGTTCCGGCACCCGTGGCTGCAGTTCAACCTGCTCACCGCCTTCATCGCCGCCGGCGTGGTGAGCCTGTTCGAAGACACCATCGGCCGGATCACCGTGCTGGCGGTCTTTCTCCCCGTGCTCGCCGGCCAGTCGGGCAACACCGGCTGCCAGGCGCTGGCCGTGGCCCTGCGCGGGCTGACGCTCGGCGAACTCAAGCCCGGCCGGGAACAGGGCTTCCTGGTCAAGGAGGCCGCCCTCGGCCTGGCCAATGGCGCGATGGTCGGCATCACCGCCGGCCTCGGCATATTTTTCTACGCCACGTGGCAGCACAGCGGCGAATCGCCGATGCGGCTCGCGCTGATCGTGTTTCTCGCGATGACCAGCAGCTGCTTCCTGAGCGGCGTGTCGGGCGTGATGGTGCCGCTGACGCTGAAAAAGTTCGGCGCCGACCCGGCGACCGCCTCGAGCATCTTCCTCACGACCGCGACCGATGTCGCGAGCATGGGCTTCTTCCTCGGGCTGGCGACGCTGTGGCTGATGTGACGCCCCCCCTGCGGCGCGGCCGGTTCGCTGTTGTGTCATAAGCGCTCCTGCCTACGGTTCGCGGCATGCCGACCAAAATGCGCGCCATCGTGAAGCCCACCGCGGCCCCGGGCCTCGTGATGACCGAGGTGCCGGTGCCCGAGCCGGGGGTGAACGACGTCCTGATCAGGATCCGCAAGACCTCCATCTGCGGCACCGATGTGCACATCAACAAATGGGATGCCTGGGCCCGGCGCACCATCAAGCCGCCGCTGGTGATCGGCCATGAATACGTCGGCACCGTGGACCGCGTCGGCGCGGGCGTCACCGGCTTCACCCTGGGCCAGGTGGTGACCGGCGAAGGCCACATCGTATGCGGCCATTGCCGCAACTGCCTCGCCGGCCGGCGCCACCTCTGCCCGAACACCGTCGGCGTGGGCGTCAACCGCGACGGCGCGTTCGCCGATTATGTGTCGATCCCGGCCTCGAACGTCTGGAAGGTCCCCGCGGGCCTGGACCTCGACACCGTGTCGTGCTTCGACCCGCTGGGCAACGCGGTGCACACGACGCTCTCGTTCGACATGGTCGGCGAGGACGTGCTCATCACGGGCGCCGGCCCGATCGGCTGCATGGCCATCGCGGTGGCGAAGCACGCCGGCGCGCGCAAGGTCGTCATCACCGACGTCAACGACAGCCGACTCGAACTCGCGAAGAAACTCGGCCCCACGCGCACCGTGAACGTGCTGAAGGAAAATCTCTCCGACATCTGGCTGCACGAGCTGGGCATGACCGAGGGTTTCGACGTCGGCCTGGAAATGTCCGGCAACTCCGCCGCCCTCACCCAGATGATCGACAACATGGTGAACGGCGGGCGCATCGCCCTGCTCGGCGTCCACCCGGGCGAGGCGAAGGTCGACTGGAACAAGGTCGTTTTCAAGATGCTGCACCTGAAGGGCATTTATGGCCGCGAGATGTTCGAGACGTGGTACAAGATGACCGCGCTCGTGCAGGGCGGCATGGACATCTCGCCCGTCATCACCCACCGCCTGCCGGTCGCCGATTTCCAGCGCGGTTTCGAGCTGATGGGCTCGGGCCAGTCGGGAAAAATTGTGCTGGACTGGGAGTGACCGGTGGGGCCGGTTTCCACCCCGCCGCCGTTCGCCGGTATGGAAACCGGTGAACCCCCCGGGGCCGCTCAGTGCGCCGCCAGCCATCGCACCATGCCGCCCGTCGCCAGCGCGAGGCAGGCCGACAGCAGCGTGCCGATGAGGACATACTCCGCGAACGGCCGGTCATCGAGCGCCTTGAAGCGCGTGAAGGCCTTGGCGGCGAGGATGAAGCCGATGGCACCGTACTGCGACTGCAGCACGAAGCTGTAGAGCAGCACGCGCTCGAGCAGGCCGATGATCCGGCCGCGGTTGAACTCGCGCACGTCGACCACCTCGCTCCCCGCCGGCAGCGAACGCGGCTTCAGGTCGAGCCAGTCGAACATGGCGCGGATCACGAGGTTCGATTCGTTGGCGGCGACCAGCAGGCCGAACAGCACGCGGTGGAACTTGCTGCTGCTTGCGAGTTGAACGAAGGGCGCGAGCGCGGTCCAGTGCCCGAGGCGCGCCCCCCAGCCGGCAAGTTCCGGCCGGAAGCCCAAGCCCAGGCGGGGCGAAAACCAGATGCTCCAGGCGACCACGCCGGCCAGGCCCAGCGCCAGCCGCGCGAAATCCTTGCGCCGTGTCCGCCGCTCCACGGCGAAGCCCGCGAGGTTCAGCACAACAACTGTCGCCGCCGCGCCATACCAGGCCGCGCCGCACGGGAAAAGAGCACCGAGCGCAATGAACTCGATCCCCGCCTTGATGCGCCAGATACGCCCGGACGAGGCGTCGTCGCGAAACAGGCAGACAAGCCGCGTCAGCAGCCAGACATTGGCGAAGGCCAGGAATTCCGTGGTCATGGTTTCTTCAGTTCGCGATCCAGCAGGTGGGTGATCTCCTCGCAGAGGCCGCGGAGTTCGTCCAGCGGTCCCGCATTGATGTTCTTGTAGACGGCGACATTGCTCACGCCA
>CAYZSN010000132.1:0-14268 GCA_964481095.1 uncultured Oleiharenicola sp.
ATCGAGGTGCAGGGCGAGAAGGGCGCCACCCGGCTCACCGCGAAGCATTTCGTCATCGCCACCGGCTCGGCCCCGGTCGAGCTGCCGTTCATGAAGTTCGACGGCCAGGCCGTCGTCTCGAGCGACCATGCGATCGCCTTCCCGGAAGTCCCCAAGAAGATGGTCGTGGTCGGCGGCGGCGTCATCGGCGTCGAACTCGGCTCCGTCTGGTCGCGCCTCGGCGCCGACGTCACGGTCGTCGAGTTCCTGCCGAAAATCATCGCCACCTACGACGACGACATCGTCCGCAATTTCACCCGCCTCATCCAGAAGCAGGGCCTCAAGGTCGAGGTGGGCGCCAAGGTGACAGGCTATCAGCCCGGCACCGCGGCCACCGCAGGGGGTCCCGCTTCAGCGGGATCGACCGGCTTCGCCAACGGCGTGCTTACCGCCGAGCGCGGCACCGAGAAGCTCTCCTTCCCCGCCGACAAGGTCCTCGTGGCCGTTGGCCGCCGCCCATACACCGACAACCTCGGCCTCGACAAGGCCGGCGTCGAACTCGACGACAAGAAGCGCGTCAAGGTGGACAACCATCTCCGCACCACGACCAAGAACATCTGGGCCATTGGTGACGTCGTCGCCGGCCCGATGCTCGCGCACAAGGCCGAGGAGGACGGCGCCGCCGTCGCCGAGTGGATCGCCGGCAAGGCGGGGCACATCAACTGGGATCTCGTGCCCGCCATCGTCTACACGCACCCGGAAGTCGCGTCGGTCGGCGTCGGCGAGGATGCCGCCAAGGCCAGAGGCCTCGCGGTCAACATCGGCAAGTTCAACTTCGCCGCCAACGGCCGCGCCATCGCCGCCGATGAGGTCGACGGCTACGTGAAGATCATCGCGGACGCCAGGACGGACAAAATCCTCGGCGCACAGATCCTCGGGGCCAACGCCGGCGAGCTTATTTCCGAAGTCGTGACCCATATGGAATACGGCGGCAGCGCCGAGGACCTCGGCCGCACCATCCATGCGCACCCGACCATGAGCGAGGCCATCAAGGAAGCCGGCCTCGCCGTGAGCAAATCAGCGATTCACGCACTGTAATCTTGCATCATGTAGGGCCGACGAGCGGCGGCCCTACATGCGGATTTCATGAAGAAACTCATCCTCTGGGACATCGACGGCACGATCATCGTGTCGCATGGCGCGGGCGTCCGCGCGATGGAGAAGGCGCTGACCAAGCGCTTCGGCCTGAAGGTCGACCTTGGCGCGATCAAGTGGGCCGGCCGCACCGACAGCTGGATCACCGGCGAGGTCTTCCGCCATGTCGGCCTGCCCGACACGCCGCAAAACTCGCACGATTACCTCGAGGCGTACCTGGAATTGCTGCCCCAGGAGCTGGCGAACGGCCCGCAGGGCCGCGTGCTGCCCGGCGTCCTCAAACTGCTCGAGACGCTGCACCACCGGAAGGACGTCGCCCAGGGCCTGCTGACGGGCAACCTCCGGCGCGGGGCGCAGTTCAAGCTCACGCACTACAAGGTCTGGCACTATTTCGAGTTCGGCGCGTTCGCCGACGACAGCCCGCGCCGGAACGACCTCGGGCCGCACGCGCTGCGCCGGGCGAAGGAGCTGCACGCGGTCGATTTCCACCCGGATCGCACCTTCATCATCGGCGACACACCGCACGATATCGAGTGTGGCAAGGTCATCGGCGCGCAGACGATCGGCGTGGCGACCGGCAGCTACAGCGTCGCCGATCTCGCCGCGCACCGGCCCACGGCCGTGTTCAAGGATTTTGCCGACACCGCCGCCTTCCTGCGCGTCATCGACGCGGAATAAGGTGGCCGCCGCTTTCCACAGCGGCGACAGGCGTCGGTGTGGAAACCGACACCCACCGTATCAGCGGGTCGTGACCTCGATCGCGGTCACCTTGCCGTCGTGGAAAATGACGCGCTGGCTTTCGTCGTCGGGATCGTTGGCCGTGCTCACCGCCACGCCGGAACTGACGCCGCCGTAGCCGCCGCTGCTCATGCCGAAGCCGAAGCCAAAATGCGCCTGGCGCTTGAAGTACACCCACACCTCGGAGCCGCCGGCCGCGTCGGTGCGGGTGAATTTCCGGCCGGGCTTGCCCAGCGCAAGCGTGACCATTTCCTCGGTGAAACCGATGTCCGCCTGGCCCGCGCTGATCTTGCGCTGCACGTCGGCCGGGTAGCTTTCGAAGGTGGACCGGTGCTGGCTGATGCGATCCTGCGGCGTGGAAGCACAGCCGGCCAGCAGCAGGACGACGAGGCATGACAGGGATAGGGTACGCATGAGGGGAAAAAGTTTGCTGCGGGGAAGTGTGAGCCAAGTATCGACATCCGCAATCCTCCCGAGTTCATTTTGCCTCACGGACCCATGAAAAAATTCACCCTCGCCATCGGCTCCGATCACGCCGGCTTCGCCTACAAGGAGAAGATCAAGGCCATGCTGCTGGCCGAAGGGCACACGGTCCGCGATTGCGGCACCACGTCGGATGCGCCGTGTGACTATCCCGATTTTATCCGGCCCGTGGCGGAGGCGGTCGCGCGTGGCGAAGTCGAGCGCGGCATCGTCCTGGGCGGCTCGGGCAACGGCGAAGCCATTGTGGCCAATCGCGTGAAGGGCGTCCGCTGCGGTCTCTGCTGGAACGAGCAGGTCGCGGTCTGGAATCGCTCGCACAACGATGGCAATTGCCTCTCGCTCGGCCAGCGTACGATTTCCGAGGAGGAAGCGCTAAAGATCGTGAAGGTGTGGCTGGACACGCCCTTTGAAGGGGGCCGGCACCTGGCGCGGATCAAGAAGATCGACCAGTAATACCTTGCATCTAGATATTTGCTCTATTTTAAATATATATTTTGACATCTTATCGTCGCTTATCAAAATAACTCCCCATGGGAACACGGCACCGCGGCACGATTGAAGAGATCAACGCGCTTAACGCGTTCATCAAATTGCAACGCGCTGCCGAGTCCGTCTCCGCTCGTGTCCATAGCGTCCTGCCGGCCGATCTTACCGTCACCCAGTTCGGTGTGCTCGAGGCGCTGCATCACATCGGCCCGCTCTGCCAAAGCGAACTTGCCGAGAAATTGCTCAAGAGCGGCGGGAATCTCACCCTCGTCGTGGATAACCTGGAAAAGGCCGGCTATGTCCAGCGCGAGCGCGATCCGGCCGATCGCCGATTCGTGGTCGTGAAACTGACTCCCAAGGGCCAGTCCTTCATCGCCACGCTCTTTCCGAAGGTCGTCGCCAACGTCACCCGCGAGATGGCGATCCTCTCGTCCACCGAGATTTCCGACATCGGTCGCCTCTTGAAGAAGGTAGGACGCAGGGTCTGATTTGCTTTTATCCAATATTTCAATATCAAAATATACCATGAAGACTAACCTGACCGGCCTCCACCACATCACGGCGATCTCCTCGGACGCCAAGCGCAACATGCAGTTCTACACCCAAGTCTTGGGGCTGCGGTTCGTGAAGAAGTCCGTCAATCAGGACGATACCGGGACCTACCACCTTTACTACGGCAACTACACCGGCGCGCCTGGAACCGCCCTCACTTTCTTCCCGTGGGCCGGGCTCCCGCGCGGCCGCCCCGGCAAGGGGCAGTCCTACGCCACGGCGTTCTCGGTGCCCGCCAATTCCCTGCCCTACTGGCAGGACCGCCTTGCGCGCCTGAAGGTCACGACCCTCCCGGTCGAATCGCGCTTCAACGACCAGGTCCTGCCTTTCCAGGACCACGACGGCCTGCGGCTCGAACTCGTCGCGACCGCGGAAACGGATGCGCGTCCGCCCACTCCGTCCGCGGACGTGCCCGCCGAATATGCGATTCGCGGCTTCCACAGCTCCACCCTGGCGCTGACCGACGCCGCGCCAACCGCGGCGGTGCTCACCGCCCAGATGGGCTATACGCAGCAGGCGCAGGAAGGCCACCGGACCCGCTACACCGTCGCCGAGGGCGGCCCGGGCACCTATGTCGACCTGCTGACCGATCCCGCCATCCCGCGCGGGCTCAATGGCGCCGGCACGATCCACCACGTGGCGTTCCGCACGCCGACCGACGACACGCAGATTGCCGCGCGCCAGACGCTCGTCGCCAGCTCGCTCCACGTCAGCCCGGTCATCGATCGCGCGTACTTCAAGTCGATCTATTACCGCGAGCCGAACGGCGTACTCTTCGAGATCGCAACCGACCAACCCGGCTTCGCGATCGACGAACCCGTCGAAACGCTCGGCTCCAAGCTCTCCCTGCCGCCGCATCTCGAGCCGCATCGCTCCGAGATCGAGGCCGGCCTGCCCAGGATCAATTAACATGAACAATCTATCCTACCTCCACCGCTACGAACCTTCCACCCAGGCCGGCGCGCCGCCGCTCCTGCTGCTCCACGGCACGGGCGGCAACGAGAACGACCTGCTGCCCGTCGGACGCCAGATCGCGCCCGGCTCGGCGCTGCTGAGCCCGCGCGGCGACGTGAGCGAAAACGGCCTGCCGCGTTTTTTCCGCCGCCTCGCCGAGGGCGTCTTCGACCAGGAGGAAGTCGCCCAGCGCACCCGCGCGCTGGCGGATTTCCTCGCGGCTGCGGCCGTCCGCTACGGCTTCGATGCCGGCCGGCTGTCCGCGCTCGGCTATTCCAACGGCGCCAACATTGCGGCCTCGCTGCTGTTGCTGCGCCCCGAGTCGCTCGCCGGCGCGGTGTTGCTGCGGCCGATGATCGTGCTGCAACCGGAGCGAGTGCCCGACCTGCACGGCAAGCGCGTCGCCATCCTCTCCGGCCGCCGCGATCCCCTCGTGCCCGCGGATCATCCGGAAAAGCTCGCGGCGCTGTTCCGCTCGGCGGGCGCCGCCGTCGACCTCCACTGGCTCGAAACCGGCCACCAGCTCACGGGCGCGGACTTCCGCCTCGCCGGAAACTTCCTCGCGCAAGACCTGGCGCCGGCTGGCGACTGATTTCGGACTGGCGGTGACGGATGGCCGGACCAAGCTCCAGCCCGTGGCGAAATCCCAATCCGCACCCCGCATGCGCAAGCCCGCAATTCCCGCCAAGGCCTGGGCCGCCATCCGGCTCTTCGCCATGGATGTCGATGGCGTCCTGACCGATGGCACGGTCGGGATCCATTCCAACGGCACCGAGTCCAAGCGCTTCTCCATCCTCGATGGCATGGGCCTCGTCCGCCTGAACAAGGCGGGCGTCGCCGTCGCGTGGATTTCCGGCCGGCCCTCCGAGGCGACCACCGCGCGCGCCGCCGAGCTCAAGGTGCCGCACCTCATCCAGGGCCGCACCGACAAGCTCATGGCGCTCCAGGAACTGGCCAGCCAGCTGGGACTCACCGCCGCGCAGGTCTGCTACATGGGCGATGACGACATCGACGGTCCGGCCATCAACTGGGCCGGCATCGGCGTGGCGCCGGGCAGCTCCATGCCGGCCGCGCTCAAGGTCGCCGACCTCGTGCCCGCGCGCGCCGCCGGGCTCGGCGCCGTGCGCGAAGTGTGTGAACAAATCCTGGCCCATCGCGGTCCCTGAGCGCGCATGCTGTCCCGCCTCCTCCCCGCCTTGGTTTTCCTTGCCGCCGCCCCCGCGGCGCCCGCCACGAACACCGAGCTCGCCACCGGCAAGCCGATCATCAACTTCCGCCTGCCGGAGTTCACGCCCGAGGGCAACCGGGCGTGGCTGGTCCGCGGCTCCGAGGCGCGCTACGGCACGCCGGGCCAGGTCGACGTCAAGGGCCTGAACCTCTCGATCTTCACGGGCCTGCCCGACGGCAAGGTCGAGACCCTGATCCTCAGCCCGGCGGCGCAGGTCCGCTACACCGACATGGTCGCGCAGGGCCAGGACACCATCCGCATCGTCAACGACCGCTTCGAGGCCACCGGCAAGGTGTGGAACTACTCGCACCGGGAGAAAAAAGTTTCCATCACCGGGAACGTCCGCGTAGTTTTGCACACCGAGTTGAAGGACCTCCTTAAATGACCCCCCTCCGTCTGTTCCTGACCTCCTGCCTGCTGGCCGCGCTGCCCGCGGCGCTCCGCGCCCAGAGCGCCGAGCCGCAGGAAACCGTGATCGACTGCGACCAATTCGACATGCGCAGCACGGATACCGAGACCACCTCCGTTTTCACCGGCAACGTCCGGGTCGCGTCGACCAACCAGAAGCTGAGCTGCGACCGCCTCGAGGTCGTGGCGCTGCGCAAGGGTGACCCCGCCGCCACCATCGGCAAGCTGGAGAGCTTCAAGTCCTTTGTCGCCACCGGCAACGTCCGCATCATCCAGGGCGACCGCGAGGCGGCCTGCGGCCGGGCCGAGGTGCTCCCCGGCGACGACAAGGTCGTGCTCACCGGCCAGCCCGTCGTGGTGGACCACTCCGTCAACTGGCGCTGGACCGGCGACGAGCTCGAGATGCTGCGCGGCGAACGCCAGATCCGCGGCAAGAACGCGCGCTTCACCGGCCCGGCCATCAAGGACCTCGGCGTCGACAAGCCCAAGGCGGCCCCGCCCGCCACGCCGGCCACGGAGTCCCCGAAGGCCGAAGCCCCGCCGCCCGAGGCGCCGAAGCAGCCCTGACCATGGTCGCGCCCGCCAGCTCTGAAATCCGTACGGAAGGCCTCGTCAAAACGTACGGCCAGCGTACCGTCGTCAACGGCGTCAACATCCGCATCGGCGCCGGCGAGGTCGTCGGCCTGCTCGGCCCCAACGGCGCGGGGAAGACCACCACCTTCTACATGGTGGTCGGCCTCGTGCCGGCCACGAGCGGCCGCGTGTTCATCAACAACCAGGATGCCACCGGGCTCCGCATGCACCGCCGCGCGCGCCTCGGCGTCGGCTACCTGCCGCAGGAGGCCTCGGTTTTCCGCAAGCTCACCGTCGAGGAGAACATCCTCGCGATCGTCGAGACGCTGCGCGTGAAATCGTCCGACCGCCCCGCGCTGGTGAAACACCACCTCGCCGAGCTCAGCCTCGGCCACCTCGCCCAGCAGAAGGCCTACACGCTTTCCGGCGGCGAGCGCCGCCGCCTCGAGATCGCCCGCGCGCTCGTGACCCGGCCGCAATTCCTGCTCATGGACGAGCCCTTCGCCGGCGTCGACCCGATCTCCGTCGCCGAGGTGCAGAAGATCATCCTCGAGCTGAAGAAGCGCGGCATCGGCGTGCTCATCACCGACCACAATGTGCGCGAGACCCTCCGCATCGTCGACCGCGGCTACATCATCAACAAGGGCCAGGTCATGACCGAGGGCAGCGGCGACTTCCTGATCCACGATCCCCAGGCCCGCGAAATCTACCTCGGCAAGGACTTCAATTTGTGAGCTTTCAGCCGTCAGCGATCCGCAATCAGCGTCTTGCCTCCGTACCCAATAGCTGAAAGCTGACAGCTGAACGCTGAGAGCTTTCCTCCTCCCATGCCCGCCAAAGCCGTCAACGGGATCACCGTCGCCCATTTCTACGAGACCTACCGTGAGAAACTGCAGCTCGAGCTGCTCAACGGCGGCAACGGCCTGCACCGCCTCATCCGCGAGGGCTCGATCAACCGCCCCGCCCTCGCGCTCACCGGCTTCTTCAAGTATTTCGCGAACAAGCGCATCCAGGTCTTCGGCGCGGCCGAGATGACCTACCTCAAGACGCTCTCGCAACGCCAGCAGATCGAGATCTTCAGCGAGATGACCAAGCGCGGCATCCCCGCGATCGTCCTCACCCGCAATTACAACGCCACGCACCCGATGCTGGCGGTGTCCGAGGAGATGAACCTGCCCATTTTCCGCACGCCGCTCATCACGATGAATTTCGTCAACGCGGCCACGCTCTGCATCGACAACGAGTTCGCGCCCTCCACCACCGAGCACGCCACCACGCTCGACCTGAAGGGCATCGGCGTGATGATCCGCGGCGACAGCGGCATCGGCAAGTCCGAGTGCGCCCTCGCCCTGATCGAGCGCGGCCACTCGCTCGTCGCCGACGACCTCACCTGCATCCGCCTGATGGACGAGCGCGACCTGCTCGCCAGCTCCCGCGCGCTGAACCGCGGCTACATGGAGTGCCGCGGCATCGGCATCATCAACATCGCGGAGATGTTCGGCGTGAAAAGCATCCGCCTCGACAAGCGCATCGACCTCGTCGTCTCGCTCCGCGAATGGTCGCCCGACGTCATCGAGGAACGCACCGGCCTCGAGGAGAACTACTACAACATCCTCGGCGTGAAGGTGCCGCACATGGAGTTCTACGTGCGACCCGGCCGCGACATCGCCCGCCTCATCGAGGTCGCCGCGCTGGTCCAGGCGCTGAAGATGATGGGCCACGACCCGGCCAAGAATTTCAACGAGCGGCTGATCGCCCACATGGCGGAGCAGAAGATCTCCCCGTCCACGAGCCACAAGGTGGCCTCCGAGCCGCCCTTCCCGGAGGACGACGAGGATCCCGAGCTGGATGGCGAGCGTCCGTAAGTTCCCATGCCCGCCCGCCTCGATTCAGCGCGTTCGTTTGACCGGGTGTGGTTTCATCTGATTTTCTTTCCGCATGCCCGCCCTCCGTTTGGATAACCGCCGCCCCGACCAGCTCCGCCCGATCACGCTGGAAGCCAACATCGCCCCGCACGCCTCCGGTTCGGTGCTGATCGGCTTCGGCTCCACCCGCGTCATTTGCGCCGCCACCATCGAGCCCAAGGTCCCGTCCTGGATGAAGCAGCAGGGCGTCAAGGGCGGCTGGCTCACCGCCGAGTATTCGATGCTGCCCTACAGCACGCTCGACCGGAAGCCGCGCGACATCGCCAAGGGCAAGCTCGACGGCCGCACGGTCGAGATCCAGCGCCTGATCGGCCGGTCGCTCCGCGCCGTGCTGAACCTCGAGAAGCTCGGCGAGAACACGCTCTGGGTCGACTGCGACGTGCTCCAGGCCGACGGCGGCACGCGCACCGCCTCCATCACCGGGGCCTATCTCGCGGCGCGCCTCGCCATCCAGAAGCTGCTCGACGCGAGGAAAATTCCCGAGAGCCCGCTGACCGACTCCGTCGCCGCCATCAGCGTCGGCCTGTTCAAGGGCGAGGCGCTGCTCGACCTGAACTACCTCGAGGACAAGGACGCCGAGGTCGACGCCAACGTCGTCATGACCGGCGGCGGCCAGTTCGTCGAGGTGCAGAGCAGCGGCGAGGAATCCACGTTCTCCCACGGGCAATTGCAGGCCCTGCTCGCCCTCGCGCAGGCCGGCCTGCAGGAACTCAACGCGATCCAGACGGCCTTCCTGCAAAAATATTTGGCCTAAAGGTGGTCGCCGATTTCCATATCGGCGACAGGCGTCGGTATGGAAACCGACGCCCACCCCTTCCTTCTCAATTCAAGACTGTCATTCCTGGCACCACTTCCCATGCGCTCGTTTATTCTCAAATCATCGCTTGTTATCTCTGGTTTCCTGACTTTTTCGTCAGCCGCCCTCGCCGCCGAGGACGCCCCGGCCTGGATCGCGAAGAGCAACGCCAACGCGCAGGTCCTGCTCGACGCCCAGAACCAGTTCCAACCCGAGGACGCCTCGGAGATCGGTTTTCCCGAATACGACACGCGGGTGATCGACCTGGGACCCCGGATTACCGAGCGTTACATCGCGGCCGAAGCCAAGGCGCGCGAGGAACTCGCGAAGCGCCTCCTCAGCGAGACCGACCCGCTCGTGCGCCAGGACCTCGAGATCCTCATCAAGGCGGCGGACGACGATATCGCCACCAAGCAGTTGAACGACAAGCTGCGTGTGCAGTACACGGATGTCGGCCAGGCCATCTTCTTCGGCACGCACGGTCTCCTGCAGGAGCAGGTCGCGCCTGAACGCCGGCAGGCCGCCTTTACGCGCCTCAAACTCTACGCCGGCCTCACGCCCGGCTCGACGCCGATCACCGAGCTCGCCAAGGCCCGCTACCTGGAGAAGGCCGGCGACCCGGCTCGGGTGACCGACTTCAAGGCCCGCATCGAGCAAAGCCTCGCCAACACCGCCCGCTACCTGTCCGGCATCCGCGATCTCTACAAGGAGTTCGGCCTCGACCGGCTCGAGGGCGCCCCGGCCGCGCTCGACACGCTGGAAAAGCAATTGAAGGACTACGCCGACTGGACCCGCACGACCGTCCTGCCCAAGGCCCGCGCCGACTTCCGCCTGCCGGCCGAGATCTACGCCGACAACCTCAAGAACGTCGGCCTCGACATCGCGCCCGAGGACCTGATCCAGCGCGCGCAGGTCGCTTTCACCGAGATCCGCGGCGAGATGCAGGCCATCGCCCCGCTCGTCGCGAAGGAGCGCGGTTGGACATTCACCGATTACCGCGACGTCATCCGCGAGCTCAAGAAGGAGCAGCTCGGCCGGGAGCAGGTCGAACCGTACTACCACGAGGTCACGGCGAAGATCGAGGACATCATCCGCCGCGAACGCATCGTCACCCTGCCCGGCCGCGCCATGATCATGCGCGTCGCCTCCGAGGCGGAGAATGCCGCCCAGCCCGCCCCGCACATGCAGCCGCCGCCGCTCGTGAACAACAAGGGCGAGCGCGGCCAGTTCGTCCTCACCACCGGCAACCCGCCGGCCGAGGCGGGCGCCAAGACCACCGGCTACGACGACTTCACCTTCAAGGCCGCCGCGTGGACGCTCACCGCGCACGAAGGCCGCCCCGGCCACGAGCTGCAGTTCTCCGCCATGGTCGAGCGCGGCGTCTCGCTGCCGCGCAGCCTCTTCGCCTTCAACAGCGTCAATGTCGAGGGCTGGGCGCTTTACGCCGAGGCGGAGATGCGGCCCTACGAACCGCTCGAGGGCCAGCTCATCACGCTGCAGCTCCGCCTGCAGCGCGCCGCCCGCGCGTTCATGGACCCGATGCTCAACCTCGGCCTCATGACCCCGGAGCGCGCCCACGAGATCATGACGCAGGATGTCTGCCTCTCCGAGGCCATGGCGAAGCAGGAGGTCGACCGCTACACGTTCCGCTTGCCCGGCCAGGCCACCGCCTACTTCTACGGCTACACCAAGATCCTCGAGTTGCGCACCGCCACGGAGATCGCCCTCGGGAAGAAATTCGACCGCCTCGCCTTCAACGACTTCATCATCGGCGAGGGCCTCCTGCCCCCGCAGCTCCTGGCCAAGGCCGTCCGCGAGAACTTCATCCCGGCGCAGCTGAAGAAGTAAGCCCCTTCCCGGCTCAGGATGACGGCCGGGGTGTGACAAGCTTCGCGCTGGAGCTTGGCGCGCTAACTGCTTAATTCCCTCCCATGAAATCTCCCCGCCTGCGCCTCCTGCTGCTCGCCGCCATCTTCGCCGCCCCGGCCGTCGCCCACGCGCACCCGGGCCACGACGGCCATGACTTCGGCTGGGATTTCCGCACCGGCTTCAGCCATCCGCTGCTCGGCTGGGACCATCTCGCCGCCATGCTCGCCGTCGGCCTGTGGGCCGTGCAACTCGGCGGCCGCGCCCGCTGGCTCGTGCCGGCGGCCTTCGTCGGCGTCATGGCCCTCGGCGCCGCCCTCGCCCGCACGGGCGTGGCGGTTCCCGGCGTCGAACAGACCATCGCCGCCTCCGTCCTGATTCTCGGCCTGCTCATTGCCTCCGCTTCGAAACTGCCCACGTGGGCCGGCATGGCGCTGGTCGGTTTGTTCGCCGCCTTCCATGGCTTCGCGCACGGCGCGGAAATGCCCGGTACCTCCGCCGGGTTGACCTACGGCGCCGGCTTCGTCCTCGCCACCGCCTTGATCCATCTCGCCGGCATCGGCCTCGGTTCGCTCGCCGCCCGGCGCTCCGAGAAAATCACGCGCGCCGCCGGCTTGGTCATCGCGGCCTGCGGCGTGGTGCTCTTCGCGGCCTGAGACCCGGCCAGCGGTGGTCGATGATTTCCACATCGGCGACAGGCGCCGGTATGGAAACCGACGCCCGCCTACAGCTTCCGCGTGGCGCAGCCGAGCCGGGGGTAATGCGGCGCCAGGATTTCGCGCAACGCCTTCAGGGTTTTCCGCAGGCGAATGCTGTCCGCCGCCACGAACTTGATGCTCCAGCCGCCGCGGCGCAGCGGGCTCACGCCGAGCCAGGTTCCGTCGCCATGCAACGCCGACACCGCCGGCAGCCATGGGGCCTCGCCCTCCGTGACCAACAAGGCGTTGCCGAAGCAGGCCTTCGAGCCTGACCCCGCCAGCGCTGCGAGCGCCTTGAGTTCCGTCCCGCCCGGCTCGAAGCGCTCGCGCAGCACCAGTTCGCCGCCAACGCGCACCTCGGTCTCGAGGCAAAGCCGGTCCCACATCCACGCCTCGTCGCGATGCGCAACCCGCCCGGGCATTAGCAAATCGACAAAGAAGAGCCCTCCGCCGCGCTCGACCTCGACGGTCGTGACCTGACGGTAGCGGCAGCCGCGATGCGGCACGAGTGGTTCGGGCAGCACTTCAAGCCAGCCGCCCTTTCCGACCCTGAAAGTCTGCCGGCACTCCGCTGAGCCATCCTTCATCTTGAACACGCGGCTCGCGCTGGGCGTCGTCACCAGCAGCGCCGCCGCCCCGTCCACGGCGATGTCCGAACGCAGCGAATCGCCCTCGAGGATGCCGGCCGTCGGGTTCACCACCTGCACCAGCAGCGTGGCCGTGTCCGCATCCCAATATGGCTTGCTCAGGTGATACGGCGCCCGAAACGACTGCGCCGCCAAGGAAGTGCGTCCATCGGGGCGCGCCTTTGCCAGCAGTCTGAGATGGCCCGAAAAGCGGCTCATGATCGAGTTCCGGCAACCAACCCCCGATCCGTCATCCTGAGCCGTGCGAAGGACCCAAGTGAAACTGCGAGCGCGTCACCACCTTCGAACCGCCGCTTGGGTCCTTCGCACGGCTCAGGATGACAGGAAGAGATCACGCCTTGGGCTTTTTCCCAAACAGCACCTCGCGCTCGATCCACTCGATCACTGCCGCGAGGTTGTGCTCGCGCTTCAGGTCGCAGAACAGGAACGGACGCGCCCCGCGCTGCACCTTGGCGTCGCGTTCCATCACGCCGAGATCGGCGCCGACGAGCGGGGCCAGGTCGATTTTATTGATGATCATCAGGTCGCTGAACCGGATCGCCGGGCCGCCCTTGCGCGGGATCTTGTCCCCCTCGGCGACGTCGATCACGTAGATGAAGGCGTCGACCAGCTCGGGCGAGAAGGTCGCGGTCAGGTTGTCACCGCCGCTCTCGACCAGCAGCAGCTGCAGGTCGGAGAACTTCGCCTCCAGGGCGCGACACGCCTGCTCGTTCATCGTCGTGTCGTCCCGGATCGCGGTGTGCGGGCACCCGCCCGTCTCGACCCCGGCGATGCGCTCGGCCGGGAGCGCGCTGTGCTTGATCAGGAACTGCGCGTCCTCGGAGCAATAAATGTCGTTGGTCACGACCGCCATCGACCAGCGCTGGCGCATCTGCTGGCAGAGCTTGAGGCAGAGCATGGTTTTGCCGGAGCCCACGGGGCCGCCGATGCCAATACGGGGAGATCTTTTCAGAGCCATGGGAGGGCACCACTGATGCACACTAATGAAACACTAATGTTCTGGTGGCTGGGATTAGTGAAGTATCAGTGTGGATTAGTGGTTAGGAAATAAACATCCGCGAATCGGCGGTCGCGTGCCGTGCCGCGGCGATGTCGAGCCACGGGTTGAACCAGCCGATGTCCTCCACCGGCACCCGTTCCGCCGCCGCGATGATCGCCGGCGCGGACGCCAGGACTTCGGTGAGCAGCGACTGGCTGGCATTCTGGCCGAGCCGGAGGAGCTTCATCGCCGCCGAGAGCACCGACGCCACCGAGGCGTAATAGACGCCGCCCAACACCGCCGGCAGCGGCGCGCCCAGCACGCAGCCCTCGAGCGCCGCGGCGATCGCCGGCGAGAACGGCCAGCCTCCGGCAGCGGCGCGCTTCAAATATTCCGTCGCAAGCGGGTGCTCGCGCAGCTTGCCCACCAACTCGGCGCGCTGGCGGCCGATGTTGTCGGCGGCGGTGCGCGCTTCCTGCGCGGTCTTCAACGCGGACGACAGGACGCTCAGCTCGCCGATCTGTTTCCAGTCCTTCTTGCCGAAAGCCCGCCACGCCTGCGCCGCCAGCGGCAGCTCGGCCTGGCGCAGCGCCGGCAGCACCGACAGCACGAAGAACGCCTTCAGCGTCCCGCGGTCGTGCACGACGCCTTCCTGCACCAAGCCCTCGAGCCCGAAGGAATGCGCATAGCTGCCCGTCGGGTAGAACGAGTCGCCCGCCTGCAGGAGCCCGCCGAGCCACCGGGCCTCCGCCTCAATGCCTGTGGCCGGGGCCGACTTCATGGGGAGGCTGGCCGCCGCGG
>CAYZSN010000133.1:0-3695 GCA_964481095.1 uncultured Oleiharenicola sp.
CTCGGCAAGATCGGCGCCGACAAGACCGCGCAGGACTACCGCGCCAACTTCAAGGCCGCCGGCGGCGACGACACGCGCTTCAAGCACGCCACCATGCCCAACGGCCGCTGCCTCTCGCTGGTCACGCCCGACGGCCAGCGCACGATGCGCACCCACCTCGGCGCCGCGATGACGCTCAGCCCGGATGAAATCTCCGCCGCCGATTTCGCCGGCGCGCGCCACGCCCACATCGAGGGCTACCTGATGTTCAACCCGGCCCTCGCGCAAAAGGTCGTCGACTGCGCCCGCGCCGCCGGCTGCACGCTCAGCCTCGAGCTGTCCTCCTTCGAGGTCGTCAACGTCGCCCGCGACTGGATCCTCGCCCAGCTCAAGGCCGGCGTGCACGTCGTGTTCGCCAACGAGGACGAGGCCCGCGCGCTTTTCCAGACCGACGCGTCCTACGATGCCTACGCCCGCAAGCTCGCCGCTTACGGCGGCATCGCCGCCGTGAAGATCGGCAAGGACGGCGCGTGGGTCGCCAAGGGCAGCGAGCTGCATCGCATCGAGCCGGTCAAGGTCGGCCACGTCACCGACACCACCGGCGCAGGCGATGCCTGGGCCGCCGGCTTCCTCTTCGCCCACCTGCGCGGCAAGTCGCTCGCCGGCGCGGGCGCCCTCGGCTCCGCCCTCGGCGCCGAATGCGTGCAGCACCTCGGCGCCAGCATCCCCGACGCGCACTGGCCGCGCCTGCGCGCGCTGGCCGGCTCGCTGCAATAGCGCCGGCCGGGGAAATTGTCCCGACCGCCGCCTGCTTTGAAGGAACCGGCGCGGAAATAGCGGTTCAAAGAGGACGCACACCCATGAAGCCGGTTGGATTCCTCCTGTTGCTCCCCGCCGGCCTGGCGAGCGTGGCGGATGCCGCCGAACCATCGCTTGGCTTGGTATCGCGTGGGCTCAAGGCCCACATCCGCGAAGGCCTGCCGGCCTACCAGGCGCCCGCCGCCGGCAAACCTGCGGCTGAAGCAGATTCCCCCATTTTCTCCGACAGCCACCCCGCCGGTCCCGACGTCCTCGTCCTGCCGAAACTGACCGTGGAGGAAAAGCGTCTCCTTCCCGCCGATGCCTCGCGCTACCTCGGCAACCCGCGGAACTATGACCGCAAAATGCGCAACCTCTATGATGACGACCTCGCCAAGGACGGCGTGTTCGAAACCTTCCTCAATCATTTCACCCTGCCGCTGTTCAGTCCGTCCCGCCTGGAAAAGGGCAAGGCCCTGGAACGCGGCCAGGAACTCGACCGCCTCGCCGACCTGCTCTCCCGGGAGGAAGCCAAGGGCCTGAACGGCATGTACGACGAACTTGCGCTCACCCTCGGCCGCCGCGCGCCGAAACGGCGGTAATCTTCTTCACCAATCTTTTCTCTGGATAGAACGCTCAAACCGGATTCCCTCTTCCTTATGAAAACCACGATGCCTCATCTCGGTTTCATCCTCGCCGCCCTCGCCACGACCGCCTTCGCCGCTGACGCAACCCCGGCGCCGAAAATTTCCGACGACAACCCGGCGGCGCAGAAGCCGTCCCCGGCCGTCAGCCAGCAGCTCAACGCCGCGCTGCCGAAGTACGACCCGAGTGCGCCCCCCCGGCCCGCCGCCCCGGCCGAGCCGAAGCCGGGCGACCCGGTCAAGGTCATGACGCGCGAGGACATCGCCCGGCAGGCCGATCCCAACAATCCCGACGTGCTTGTGCTGCCCAAGATCACGGTGAAGCAGAAGCCCCGCCCGCGACTGACACCGGAAATGGTCGCCACCTCCAAGGGTGCCGCCGACGCCTTCCTCAAGAAATCCACGCCGCTCGACCAGGCGCTCAACAAATTCACGCTCCCGTTGTTCGGCACCTCGGCGGAGGAACGGGCCCGGGAGGAACGCGAACGCGCCAAGCGCGAGCAGTTGAACGCCGACGTCACGACCATCTCGAAGGCGCTCCAGCAGTCCGATCCCGCCGAAGCCAAGGCCTTGCGCGACGCCGCGGCTAGGCCTTGAGCAGCGCCCGCGCGATCGCCTCGCGTTCCGCGTCGAGCGCCCCGGTCGCCGCCGGCCGGCCCGCCCGGGCGTACCAGTAGCCGGCGTTGCCGTCATCGCCTTCCTTGCGATGGAGGTAGGCGTGGACCCAGGCGCCGTTGCGGCCGTGGTCCTCCTGTGCCAGCGCGTGCGCGCGATCCCAGTCGCCGCGGGCATCGTGCCACAGCGCGAGCAGCGCCGGCCCCGCGCCCGCCGGCGGCACGGGCGAGGCGGCGAAATCCTCAAATGACATTTGCGGACCCATTCTTCCTCGCTTTGCTAAGGGCTCCCGCGCCCGGCCGCCATCCCGATTTCCATGCCCTCCACCGAAGTCAGCATCCTCCGCGAACTGCTCGCCAGCGACTCCGGCTACGTCTCGGGCAACAAGCTGGCGAAATCACTCGGGCTTTCGCGCGTGGCGATCTGGATGCAGCTGCAGAAGCTGGCCAAACAGGGCTTCGCGTTCGAGGCCGTGCGCAGCCGCGGGTACAAGCTGGTGAAGACCCCGCCCGAGCTGCACCACGCGCTGATCCAGGCCTACCTCACCGGCCGCGGCCGCCAGCCCAACCTCATCACCTTCGACAAGATTGACAGCACCAACAGCGAGGCCGAGCGCCATCTCGCCGCCGGCAGCCGCACGCCCCTCGTCATCCTCGCGCGCGAACAGACCCAGGGCCGCGGCCGGCGCGGCCGCACCTGGCACAGCCCGCCCGCGGGCAACCTCTACAGCACCTTTGTCTTCCGGCCCAAGCTCGAGCCGGCGCGCCTGCAGGATTTCACGCTCTGGATGGGGCTCAGCGTCTGCGAGCTCGTCGCCAATTTCTGCAAGCTCGAGCCCGGCCTCAAGTGGCCCAACGACCTCCTCGTCGGCGGCCGCAAGGCCGGCGGCATGCTGACCGAGGCGCGCGTCGATTCCGACCAGGTCCACGACCTCGTGTTCGGCCTCGGCCTCAACCTCAACGCCCGCGCCGCCGAGCTGCCGCGCGAGCTGCAGCGCACCGCCATCTCGCTGGCGGAGGCCGCCGGCGCACCGGTGGACGTGAACCGCTTCGCCGCCGCCCTGATCACGCGGGTGCTCACCGCGTACGCCCGCTTCGTCGAGAACGACTACCGCGACAAGTTCGCCGCGCTCTGGGCGCGCTTCGACGTGCTGCGCGGGCAGGCCGTGACCGTCACCCAGGGCGCGCGCACCGTCGGCGGCACGGCCACCGGGATCGACGACGAAGGCTCGCTGATCGTGCGGACCGGGCCCGGCCAGACGGAACGCTTCCGGGCCGGCGAAGTCACACTCAGCCGGGATACCGCCCCCGCGGCCTGATGCAGGCTTGCCCGCGGAACGGATTCCGCGTCTAACTGTTTTGCACTACGCGGCATGGCCGACATCCCCGACATCACCATATAGGCGTCCAATATAGTCAAAACCAACGGGGCGCACACAGCTGTCAACAACATCAGCTTCACGGTGAATCGCGGCGAGATCGTCGGCCTCCACGGACCCAAAGGCGCGGGCAAGAGCACGACCATGCGGATCCTGACCGGCTACCTGCCCGCCACCTCCGGCAGCGTCCACATCTGCGGCCAGCCGGTGGCCAGCCACCCGGAGGCCACCAAGCGGCACGTCGGCTACATGCCCGAGAACAACCCGCTGCCCGAGGACAT
>CAYZSN010000134.1:0-3354 GCA_964481095.1 uncultured Oleiharenicola sp.
CGGCGCGCTCTGGCTGCTCGAGGACGCGAACCCCGGCGGGCTGTTCCGCGTGACACCGACAGCGACGAAATAGGGGACGAAGGGACCAGGGGACGAAGGGACCAGGGGACCAAGGGACCAAGGGACCAAGGGACCAGGGGACCAAGGGACGAGGGGCGGCCACAAGGGCCGCTCCTACGGTTATCCTCCGTTCGTCCGCCCAGATGACCCGATGTCTCGATACCCCGATGATCAGATCATCCCTTCGTCCCCTGGTCCCCTGATCCCCTCGTCCCTTTCCTTCGTCCCGTGTCCCTCCTCCTCGGCTCCACGTTCGGACGATACGAGATTCTGTCGCCGCTCGGCGCGGGCGGGATGGGCGACGTGTTTCTCGCGCACGACACGCGCCTCGATCGGCGCGTCGCGCTGAAGCTGCTGCGCGGCGCCGACGGGCTCGACCCCGAACGACGCGGACGATTCGTCCGCGAAGCGCGCGCAGCGGCCGCGCTCACGCATCCCAACATCGCCGTCGTGTACGACATCGGCGAGCACGACGGCCGCCACTTCATCGCGATGGAGCACGTCGACGGCCGCTCGCTCGCCGAGCAGCTGCGCGGCGGGCCGCTGCCGCCGCGGGATCTCGTCTCGATCGGCAGTCAGATCGCCGACGCGCTCCAGGCGGCGCACGCGGTCGGGATCATCCATCGCGACGTGAAGCCCGGCAACGTGATGCTGACGCCGGCGTCGCAAGTGAAAGTGCTCGACTTCGGGTTGGCGAAATTCGCGGCAGCCGAGCGCGCGTCCGCCGACGACACGACGACCGCGGCTACGGCGCCGCACGTGGTGATGGGCACCGCCGCGTACATGAGCCCGGAGCAGGCGATCGGCGCGCCGGTGGATCATCGCTCGGATCTGTTCTCGCTCGGCGTGCTGCTGTACGAGGCCGCGACCGGACGTCCGCCGTTCGCCGGCGCGACCTGGCTCGAGACGCTCGATCGCATTCGGCACCACGAGCCCGAGCCGCCGTCGCGTCTCAACGCGGCCGTCTCCGGCGATCTCGATCGCGTCATCGGCACATGTCTCGCGAAGGCGCCGTCGCGGCGCTATCAGAGCGCGGGCGAGCTGCTCAGCGATCTCCGCCTCCTCGCGCGACAGAGCGATCCGCCCGTCGTGCGCGCGCCGGATCGCCCGGCGCACAACCTTGCCGCCGACCTCACGTCGTTCGTGGGCCGCCGCGCGGAAGTCGATCACCTCGTCGGCCTGCTCGGCGGCGCCCGCCTCGTCACGCTGACCGGCGCGGGCGGCTCGGGCAAGACGCGGCTCGCGCAGCACGTCGGCGCCCGCGTCGCGGGCACGTTCCCGCATGGCGCCTGGTTCGTCGATCTCGCGCCCACCACCAATCCCGATCTCGTCCCCGGCGTCGTCGCGCGCGTGCTCGACGTGCCGGAGAAGCCCGGCGCGACGATGATGGAGACGCTGAGCGAGTGGCTGCGCGATCGGCGGCTGTTGTTGATCCTCGACAACTGCGAGCATCTCGTCGACGCGTGCGCCGCGTTCGCCGAGTCCGTGCTGCGCCACGCCTCGTCGCTCCGCATCCTCGCCACGAGCCGTGAAGCGCTGAGCGTGCCGGGAGAGACCGTCTGGCGCGTGCCGCCGCTGGCGTTTCCCACCGCGTCGGAGACGCTCCGGCCCGACGCGCTGCTCGCGTTCGACGCGATCACGTTGTTCACCGATCGCGCCGCCGCCGTGACGTCGTTTCAGCTCACGCCGGAGAACGCTGCGGCCGTGGCGGACATCTGCCGGCGGCTCGACGGCGTGCCGCTCGCGATCGAGCTCGCCGCCGCGCGCACGAAGCTGCTCTCGGTGCAGCAGATTCGCGAGCGCCTGGACGATCGATTTCGTCTGCTCGCCGGCGGCGGCCGGACGGCGGTCGCGCGGCAGCGCACGCTCGAAGCGACCGTGGACTGGAGCTACGAGCTACTGCCCGAGGCCGAGCGGCGTCTGCTCAACCGGCTGTCAGTGTTCTCCGATGGATGGACGATCGACGCGGCGGAGCAGGTCTGCGGCGATCGCGGGATCGATCGCGGCGACGTGCTCGATCTGTTGTCGCGTCTCGTCGACAAGTCGCTCGTCGTCGTGGACGAGCACGCGGCGGAGCGGCGATACCGGCTGCTCGAGACGATTCGGCAGTACGGGCGCGACAAGCTCGTGCAATCGGGCGAGGCCGCGGATCTCGGCCACGCGCATCTCGACTATTTCCTGGCGCTCGCGCGCCGCGCCGAGCCCAAGCTCATCGGCCCCGATCAGATCGCGTGGCTCAACGTGCTGGACGCCGAGCACGACAATCTTCGGACGGCGATCGACTGGAGCCTTGCCGAGCCGGCGCGCCGCGCCGATGGGCTCGCGCTGTGCGTGTGTCTGTGGTGGTTCTGGGTCAAACACGGCTACTTCAACGAAGGACAGCAGGGTCTGGAGCGCGCGCTGGCGGAGCAGGCGCACGTGGCCGCAGACGTGGAGGCGCGCGCGCTCGTAGGGCTGGTGCATCTCGCAACCTTCGGCGGCGGCTGGGAATCGTCTCGCGTGTTCATCGCGCGGACGCTCGTCGCCTCGCGCGCGGCGGGCGATGGCTGGGCCGAGGCGTACGCGCTCGGCTTCGACTCACTGCTCGAAGCCGAGGCCGGCGGCGATCCGGCGCGCTGGGGTGACAGCGCGCGACTGGCGCGCGACATCGCGCGCGCATCCTCGTCGCCGCAGGCGTGGCAGCCGCTGGCCCTCGCGATCCGGCTCGTCGGGTACGACGCGCTGCGCGCGGGCCGTCTCGACGACGCGAGCGATGGATTCGAGGCGTCGCTCGGCCTCTGCGAGCAGCACGGCGACGTCTGGTCGAGCGGCATTCTGCTAACGGATCTCGCCGGCCTGCGCGTGTTGCAGGGCCGACTCGACGAAGCGCGCGTGTGCGCGACGAAGGCGCTGTCGCACTGCCGAACGATTCGCGACCGGCGCGGGACAGGCTGGTGTCTGCACACGCTGGCGATGCTCGAGGCCGCGGCCGGGCGCGCGCGGCGCGCCGCGTGGCTCTACGGCGCTGGCCAGGCCGTGCTCGACAGCATCGGCGCGGCGGGACAAGCGCACATCACGCAGGTGCAGGAGCGCTATCTCGCGCCCGCGCGCCAGACGCTCGGCGACGCCGCGTTCGAGGCCATCGCCAACGAAGGCCGCGCCACGCCCGTCGCGGGGATCATGGGGCAGGACGCGGCGTATCTCACTATCTCTCTCTCGCACTAACGCACTATCTGGGATCTCACTATCTCGCTATCTCTCTATCGGCTCCCCTCGTCCCTTGGTCCCGTCGTCCCCTTCATCCCTTCGTCCCCT
>CAYZSN010000135.1:0-2764 GCA_964481095.1 uncultured Oleiharenicola sp.
CTCGACTCCAACGAGCCGGGCTTCTGCGAGTATTTCGCCTCGGCCTTCACCGTGCTCGCGCGGGCGGCCGGGCACCCGACGCGCGTCGTGGCCGGCTTCCACGGCGGCGTGCTGAACGGCTTCGAGAATTACTTCATGGTGAAAAACTCGGACGCGCACGCGTGGGTCGAGGTTTACGACGGCAAGTCCGCGTGGTTCCGCGCCGACCCCACGCCGGGCAACGCTGGCGCGCGCATCGCCAATACCGCAGCCGCGGTGCAGCAGGACCAGGACAGCAGCTGGTCGGCGCGTGTCGACAGCCTGCGCATCCTTTGGTACCGCCGGATCGTCAATTTCGATTCCCGCCAGCAGGTGCAGATGATGGAGCAGGTGAAGGCCTTCACGACCGATTCCAGCACGGCGCTGCGCGCGCAGTTGGAAACATTCTCGAAGCGCCTCAAGGGCTGGCTGGCGCGTCCGTGGGACGGGCTGCGCGTGGCGAAGGTCGCCGGCCTCGGCCTCGCCCTGGTGGCGCTGGGCTGGCGTCTCGGGCGGCTCGGGCGCGCGGGCTGGCGGCGGTGGCGCCGGCGCCGGCAGCCGGCGGGTTATCATCCCCTGCGCCAGGCGGCGGGACGCCACCGCGCGCGGATGCGCCAGCTCGGCGGAGGCCGGAGGCGGGAGGCGGGAGGCGGGGTGGCCAGCGAACTCGATGGAGTCATCGGTGACCTGCAGCGGTTGCGCTACGGCCGCCAGGAAACGTGGCCCGAGCCGAAGGGCGTGTTTCGCCGGGCCCGGCAGGCGCGCCGGGCCGCGCGCCGCTGATCACTGCAGCTGGAAGTTGACGGGCTTGGCGGCGGGATTGTCGCGTTTGTCCTTCCACGTTTGCAGGATTGCGTGGACGACGGGGCCGGCGTAGGTGCCGCCGTGGAAATTCTCGCCCTCGTCGCCCTCGAGCACGACGGCGATGGCGATCTGCGGGTTCTCCACCGGGGCGAAGGCGACGAGCCACGCGAGGTCGATCTTGCCCTTCTGCGCGGTGCCGGTCTTGGCCGCGCCGCGCAGGCCGTCCACGCGGGCCAGCCGGGCCGTGCCGAACTGGTAGCACTGCTCCATGCCCTCGAGGATCGCATTGTAGTCCGCCGGCGCGAGGCCGATGGGCGCGGTGTGCTGCACGGGGCGCTTGGGGTCGTGCAGGATGGTGGGCTTGGTCTCCGTCTCGCCGCGGGCGAAGGAGGCGAGGAAGCAGGCGGCCTGCAGGGGCGTGATGAGCGTGTCGCCCTGGCCGATGGACGTGTTGGCGGTGTCGCCCGCGCGCCAGATGCCGTCCGGCAGGTTGGCGCTCTTCCAGTTGGCGCGACGCCACTCGGGATCGGCGACGCGGGGCCGGGAGAATTCCGACGGCAGCTCGATGCCGGTCGGGTGGTTGTAGCCGAAGCGCTTGGCCTCGGCGCCGATCAGCTCGGGCCCGGTCTCGATGCCATACTTGTAGAAAAACACGTTGCACGAATCGCGGATCGCGCCGCGCAGGTCGCGCTCGCCGTGGCCGTTGCGGGCGTCGCACGGGAAGCGCCGGTTGCCGACCATGTAGTAACCGGGGCAGATGACCTTCGAATTCGCGGGGTCGATCGCGCCCGAGCGCAGGCCGGCGATGGCCGTGATGATCTTGAAGGTGGAGCCGGGCGGATACTGCCCCTGGATCGCGCGGTTGAGCCAGCCGCCGGATTCCTCGATGGCGCGGGCCTCGTCATGGGTAAGGCGCGGGACGAAGCTGTTGAGGTCGTAGTCGGGCATCGACACGAGCGCGAGCACCTCGCCGGTCTTCACGTCGATCGCCACGGCGGCGCCGGTGCGGTCCTTGCCGTCGGGATCCTTCATTGCGGCCTCGGCGGCCACCTGCAGGTCAATGTCGAGGCTCGTGTGGATGTTTTTTCCCTGGACGGGCATGCGCTTCTCGATCGGCAGGTCCACCTTGTAGCCCGCGGGGTCCACCTGGTAGATCGAGCCGCCGGTCTCGCCCTGCAGGTCGTTGTCGTAGACCTTTTCCAGGCCGGTGCGCCCGACCGAACCCTTCATCTTGAAGGTCAGCAGGTCCTCGCCGGGAAAATCCTCCACCTCGGGGTCGTTGTTGACGCCGACGTAGCCGAGCGTGTGGGCGGCGGCGGAATCGTACGGGTAGTTGCGCGTGCTGGAGGTGTAGACCTGCAGCGGCGAGTTGACGGGCAGGCGTTCGATCAACCGCGCATATTCCTCGGGGGCGAGGTCGTCGAGCAGGACGTACGGCAGCAGGAGCGTCTGGTTCACGTGCCGGTTGAGGTCGGCCGCGCGGATCAGCTCGTGGCGGTTGAGGATGAAGTTGACCTGGTCGAGGTAGCGCTGGGCCACGGCGCCGCGGGCGAGCTGCTCCATGACCGCCGAGGTCGGCTTTTCACCCGCGGGAAGACCCGCGTAGTTGCGGGTGATCTGGCGGTACTCGGTGCGGAATTCGCCGCGCAGCTCGGCGAGGTCGAGGACCACGGAGAAGCGCGGGCGGTTGCCGACCAGCAGGCGGTCCTCGCGGTCGTAGATGTTGCCGCGCGGGCCGGGCGAGACGACGCGGCGCAGGTTTTGCAGGCGCTCGCGCTCGGCGTAGAGGCCGCTCTTGAACAGCTGCCGGTAGGCGAGCCCGCTCGTCAGCACGACCACGATCGCGATCACCACGCCATAGAACATCAGCAGGCGGGGATTCTTGTGGGTGCGGCTTTCGATCAGGCGGCTCATGGGGAATACAAGTGGCAGGTATCAAGTG
>CAYZSN010000136.1:0-23340 GCA_964481095.1 uncultured Oleiharenicola sp.
CATTACGACTCCGCCAGCCTGGCCCGGTTCACGGCCGGCTGCGCCGCGCTCACGGGACTCATCATCGCCTACACCTTCTATTGCGAATTCGCCCTGCGCCGGACGGCCGAGGCGGCCGAGCCGCAAAGCCAGTCCCTCCACGCCAAGCTGCACCAACTGCGGGAAATCTGGGACAAGGCCCCCCTCAGCATCATCATGCTCGATCCGCACTCGACCGATGTCCCGGTCAAGATCGTGGATTGCAACCCGATGGCCTGCTCCCTGCACGGTTACACCCGGGAGGAAATGCTCGGCGCCACGGTGGACCTGCTGGAGGCCGTGCCCTGGGCCGCCACCGCGCACAACTGGGCGGAGTCGTTCCGGGAGACGCGCAACCGCTATGGCGAAAGCATGCACCGGCGCAAGGATGGCAGCCGGTTCCCCGTGGAGTTTTTCAGCAGCCTGATCGAGGTGGACGGCCGCGAATACGTCCTCGGCATGGACCGCGACTGCACCGCCCGCAAGCAGGCGGAGGCCGACCTCGTCCACGCCAAGGAGGCGGCCGAGGCCGCGACCAGGGCCAAGAGCGAATTCCTCGCCAACATGAGCCACGAGATCCGCACGCCCATGAACGGCGTCATCGGCATGACCGGCCTCCTGCTCGACACCAAGCTCGACGAGCTCCAGCGCGAGTTCGCGGAAACCATCCGCACGAGCGCCGACACGCTCCTCACCGTCATCAACGACATCCTCGACTTCTCCAAGATCGAGGCGGGCAAGCTCCATTTCGAGGACCTCGAATTCGGCCTGGTCGACACCGTCGAGGGCACGCTCGACATGCTCGCCGAGCGGGCGCAGCGCAAGGACATCGAGCTGATCAGCTCCATCCCGCCCGACGTGCCGGCGCTCCTCCGCGGCGATCCGGGCCGGCTGCGGCAGGTCCTCGTCAATCTCATCGGCAACGCCATCAAGTTCACGGAACGCGGCGAGGTGCTCGTGCGGCTCTTCAAGGAGGCCGAGACCCAGACCCACGTCACCATCCGCTTCAACGTGGTCGACACCGGCATCGGCATTTCCGCGGAGGTGCAGCAGCGCCTGTTCCAGGCCTTCACCCAGGCCGACAGCTCGACCACCCGCAAGTACGGCGGCACCGGCCTCGGCCTCGCCATCTCCCGGCAGATCGTGGCCATGATGAACGGGCAGATCGGCGTGCAGAGCGAGGTCGGCAAGGGGGCGACGTTCTGGTTCACCGCCCAGTTCGCCAAGGAATCGGGCCCGGGCAAGCCGGCGCCGGCCTACAACCGCGAGCTCTTCGACCTGCGCGTGCTCGTGGTGGACGACAATGCCACCAACCGCCAGATCCTGCGGCACCAGATCGTCGCGTGGAAAATGCAGAAGGGCAGCGCCGCGGGCGGCCACGAGGCCCTCGCCAGCCTGCGCGCCGCCGCGGCCGCCGGGAAACCCTACGATGTCGCCCTGCTCGACATGCAGATGCCCGAGATGGACGGCCTGACCCTCGCCAAGGCGATCAAGGCCGACCCGGCCATCGCCGCGACCCGCCTCATCATCCTGACCTCCCTCGGCCACGTCATGACCGCCGCCGAGTTGAAGGCCCTCGGCATCGACGCCTACCTCGTCAAGCCCGTGAAACAGTCGCGCCTGTTCGACTGCCTGGTCGACGCCGTGGGCCAGGCCCAGGCGGAAAACATCTTCGCCAAGCCCGCCACGACCGTGCCCCTCCCCGTCCCCGAGGCGCCCGGCAAGGTGAAGATCCTCCTCGCCGAGGACAACGCGGTGAACCAGAAGGTCGCCCTTGCCCAGTTCCGGAAGCTCGGCCACACCGCCGACGCCGTGGGCAACGGCCTCGAGGCGGTCGAGGCGCTCGAGGACATCCCCTACGACATTGTCTTCATGGATTGCCAGATGCCGGAGATGGACGGCTACGAGGCGACCCAGGCGATCCGCAAACGCGAGGAGGTGTCGGCCAGCGCCGGCCGCCTGAAATCCCGCGTGCACATCATCGCGATGACCGCCAACGCCATGGCGGGCGACCGCGAGAAATGCCTCGCCGCCGGCATGGACGACTACGTCAGCAAGCCGGTGCGCGAATCCGACCTGCGCAACGCCCTCAACCGGTGGGCCGCCGCCCGCCAAACCGCCGTTTTCCCCGCATGAGTTCCAGCCCGCGCGTCGACCTGAAGGGCCGCAAGATCCTGATCGTCGATGACGATCGGTTGAACGCGCGCATCCTCACCGGCATCCTCAAGCCGGAAGCCTACGAGGTCATGGTGGCCGGCTCGGGCGAGGCGGCCCTCGCCGCCTACGCGCAGTCCCGCCCGGACCTGGTGCTGCTCGACGTCATGCTCCCCGGCATCGACGGCTTCGAAACCTGCCGCACGCTCAAGCGCGAATACGGCGACGCGTGCGCACCGGTCATCTTCATCACCGCCAAGAGCGATTCGGCCGACGTGATCGAGGGCCTCACCGCCGGCGGCGTGGATTACCTGCCCAAGCCGTTCCGCCACCAGGAAACCCTCGCCCGCATCCGCACCCACCTGCAGAACCGCCTCCTCGTCGAGCAGCTCAGCAAGGCCAATGCCGACAAGAACAAGCTGCTCGGCATGGCGGCGCACGACCTGCGCAACCCGCTCGCCTCAATCCGTGGCCTCGCGAATTTCCTGCGCGACGGCACCGTCGGGCCGCTCTCCGCCGACCAGCTCGACCTCGTCAACACCATCCACGACGCCAGCCAGTCCATGCTCGAGCTCGTCAACGGCTTCCTCGACAAGTCGGTGATCGAGGCCGGCGAGCTGAGCATCGAGCCCGCCCCCTGCCGGCTGCGCGAGCTCGCCGAAAAATCCGTCCAGCTGACCAACATCAACGCCGCGCAGAAGCAGACGCGCGTCGTGCTCGAGCCGGGCGAGCCCGCCCCGCCGGTGGCGCTGGACGCCGCCAAGATCCGCCAGGTGATCGACAACCTGCTCAGCAACGCGGTCAAGTTCTCCCCCCCGGGCGCGGTGATCACGGTCGCCGTGGCGGCCAACGGCGCCACCTGCTCGGTCGCCGTGCGCGACCAGGGCCCGGGCATCCCCGACGGCGAGCGGCACAAGCTCTTCCAGGATTTTGGCCGCACCTCCGTGCGCCCCACCGGCGGCGAGCAGAGCACCGGCCTCGGCCTCGCCATCTGCCGCAAGATCGTCGAGGCGCACCGCGGCACCATCGGCGCCGAGAACCTCCCGCAGGGCGGCTGCGAATTCAAGGTCACCCTGCCCCTTTCCCCCGCATGAAATTCAACGGCAAAGTCCTCGTCGTCGACGACGAGGCGCACATCCGCAAATACGTCGGCCTGCTCGTCAAGTCCCTCGGCCGCCCCACCGTGGTCGAGGCGCCCGACGGCGCCGCCGCCCTGCAGGCCTACGCCCGCGAGCAGCCCGATCTCGTGCTGCTCGATGTCAACATGCCCAGGCTCGACGGGCTCCAGACGCTTCAGGCCCTGCGCCAGCAGGATCCCGACTGCCTGGTGATCATGCTGACTTCGCTGGTCAACCGCCAGACCGTCGAGGAATGCCTGCGCCTCGGCGCCGCCGGGTACCTGCGCAAGGACACGCCGCAGGAGGAAATGACCGCCCAGCTCACGCGCATCATCGCCGAGTGCTTCGGCGACGAACCGTCCGCCGACACCCCCGCCACCCCATGACCGCCAAGGAAAGCCCCCCGCCCGCCGCCGCCCCGCTCGCCGAGGTGCGCTACTCCCTCCCCGACCTGCTCCGCGAGGTCGAGATCGAGCGCAACGCCCCCGCGTTCGCCATGGAAAAACTCGACCAGGTCGAGATCACCAAACTCTTCACGAAAGGAAAAACCCGCCGTGGCCTCAAATCGCGAAAATAAGGCCTTCCTCGAGCAGCTGCGCGCGCTGCCCAACTTCGACTTCGGCCCCGAGCTGAAGGCGCTGGTGGCGAAGCACGGCGCCACGCTCGACCTGCTCCAGGCCCTGATCGACCAGCACCTGCTGGCCAAGGACGAGGCCTGCCGCCAGTGGGCCAACTCCCTCAACATCGCCTACGTCGACGTGCTGGCCTCCGCCATCGGCGAGGAGGCCGTGGAAAAAATCCCGCCCGAGATCGCGCGCAAGGCCCTCGTCATCGGCCTCTACATCATCGACGGCGTCCTGACCGTCGCCATGGCCTCCCCCGAGGACCCGGCCCTCGTGCGCCGCATCCAGCAGATCGTCCAGATGCCCGTCAGCGCCGTCTTCTGCCTGCCGTGCGAGATCGAGGATGCCATCGCCATCCAGTACTGCACCGAGAAGACCCTCGTCGACAGCCTGGCCGAGCTCGAGAAGGACGACCTGATCGCCCGGCTCGACCTGAACAACGCTCAGTTCGACGCCGTGGCGGAATCCGAGCCGCTGGTGCGCGTCCTCGAGGAAATCATCTTCTACGCCCTGCGCGAGCGCGCCACCGACATCCACATCGAGGCGCAGGAGATCCAGTCGCGCATCCGCTTCCGCATCGACGGCAACATGCGCGAGGTGCTGTGGTTCTCGCGCAAGCTCCACCGTGCCGTCCTCTCGCGGCTCAAGATCCTCTCCAACCTGAACATCGCGGAGGCGCGCTTCCCGCAGGACGGCCGCTTCTCCGTCCCGATCGGCACCGCCAAGGCCAACTTCCGCTTCTCCTGCATCCCGACGACGCACGGCGAGAAGGCCGTCATCCGCGTGCTGGCCTCCACCGGCCGCAAGGCGATGCTCACGCTCGACCGGATGCTCATGTCGCAAAGCATGCTCCAGCCGTTCCGCCGGCTCGTGCAGAACCCCAACGGCATCATCTTCGTCACCGGCCCCACCGGCTCGGGCAAGACGACGACGCTCTACTCCGCGCTCCACGAGATCAACGACCCGTCGGTCAACATCTCGACCATCGAGGACCCGGTGGAGATCCCGCTGGCGGGCATCACGCAGAGCCAGGTCAACGCGCACATCGACCTGAAGTTCTCCACGCTGCTGCGCTCGCTGCTGCGCCAGGATCCCGACATCATCCTCATCGGCGAGATCCGCGACCTCGAGACCGCCAAGATCGCCACCGAGGCCGCCCTCACCGGCCACCTCGTCCTCGCCACGCTGCACACCAACACCGCGCCGCAGGCCATCGTGCGCCTGATGGAAATCGGCGTGGAGCCGTACATGGTGGCGCCGTCCGTGATCGGCGTGCTGGCCCAGCGCCTCGCCGCCCGCATCTGCGAGAAGTGCAAGGAGGCGTGGTACCCGTCGCGCGAGGTGCTCCGGAAGTACTTCCTCGACGAGGGCCTCACCGAGGTGCCGTTCTACCGCGGCCGCGGCTGCCCGCACTGCCGCGGCACCGGCTACCGCGGGCGCGTCGCCTTCCACGAGCTCGTCCTCATCACCGAGGAGATCCGCCAGCTGATCTCCGACGGCCGCAGCGCGCAGGAAATCACCCGCGCCGCCGCCAAGGTCGGCTACAGGCCGCTGCGCTACGACGGCCTCAAGAAGGTCCTGCTCGGCCTCACTACCATCGACGAAATCGAACAGAACACGTCCTTCGAATGGTCCGGCTGACGCCGGTCCGCCCCCACCCGCCTATGAAACTGCTGCTCCCTCCCGCCCGTCCGGGCCGGCGTCATCGCTCCCGCGCCGCCTTCACGCTCGTTGAACTCGGCGTCGTCATGGTCATCATCGGCCTGCTCGCCGCCCTCTCGCTCCCCGCGCTCAAGAAGGCCCGCGCCTCCGCCCGGAATGCGAGGGTCATGAGCGATTTCCGGACCTTCGCCGGCGCGTTCCAGCAGTACGTCGCCGAGAACGGCGGCCAGTGGCCGGCCGACCAGCCCACCGGCGGCGCGCTGCCCGCGGCCATGGCGAACTACCTGCGCGCCTCGAACTGGAACACGCCCACGCCATTCGGCGGCGCGTACAACTGGGACTACAACCAGACCCACCAGAGCCGCGTCGTGAAGGCCGCCATCGCCATCTACGCCACCGGCACGGCACCCGTCACGATCACCTCCGCCGAGCTGCTCGAGTTCGACAGGAAATACGACGACGGGAACCTCAGCACCGGGGTTTTCCAGCAGGGTTACCAGAACTGCCCGCTCTACATCATCGAGAACTGAATTCCGCCGCCATGAAAGTCTCCCTCCATCATCTTTCCGCCGACGCCGCGCAGGTCGTCCCGGCCACCCGCGACCAGGTCCTCGGCGAACTGACGCCCGAACAGGTCGGCGCCCTGCTCGAGCGCTTCCGCGCCATCGATCCCGTCCAGAACCACGAGCACGATCCGCACATCGCGGTGCAGACGACCGCCGACAAGTTCATCGTCCGCACCAGCGCCGGCAAACTCCACCTCTACGACGCCCGCAACAGCAGCGCGGCGGCCATCGAGCTCGACGTGGCCGGACTGCTCGGCGTCTTCGCCGGCAAGCCCGTTGTCGTCGCGCCGGCCGCGGAGGAGATTCCCGACCTGCCCCCGCCCAAGCGCTCCAGGCAGATGCTTGGGACCGCGCTGCTGGCCCTCGGCGCCACCCTCAACGCCTGGGCGATCTACGTCTTCCTCAAGCCCGAGCCCGGCGACCCGGTCGCGGCCTTCACGCCGGTGACCGACGAGAACGAACTCGCGCGCGTCCGCGACCAGCTCATCGGCACCTATGCGACCGGCACGGGCCATGACCCGGGCGACCGCCTGATCGTCGTCAACGCCGACTACACCATCCAGCTGCAGGTGATCGAAACCACGCACGCGCTCCGCAACGAGACCATGCGCGGGACCCTGGTCCGGCAGGAGCAGCATCCCGCGATCGCGCTGCCCGGCGCGGGGTTCATCACGCCCCGGCCCGACGGCACGCTGCTCTACTTCGGCGACACCTACCGGCCACTGGCCAGGAAATAGGCTGGTTCGAAATGCGGGAGGGGCTTCATGCCCCGACCCGTGCTGGCTTTGAGATTGTCATTGCGAGTTGTCCCGCCTGCAGGACAACGAAGCAATCCAGCTGTATCGCCGATGATGCTTCCGCTCCACATGGCCCAGTCATTCAAAAGAGACGGCGCGCCCGCCCGGTGGGCGTGGCTGATCTGAGTCGTTCGGCAGAAGTAATGCTCTCTCCTCTCAAACCTAGAATCGGACGCATAGCCTTTCTTGTCCGCAGCATCCTTTTGTTGATGCTGACCTTCTTTGCGATCCTGCTGCTCGTTCCAGATCACGACACCACTCATACAACCGAGTATTGGGAGCGAGCTGGCGTTATTGCCGCCTTAGGAATCTACGCGGTTTGGTTTGCTTACGCCGTGATCCCTCGTTGTCGCGACATTGGACTCCCTTGGTTTGCGGCCTTCGGCATGTTAATACCGCTTTTGAATCTTATCTTTTTCGGAGCCTTGGTGATCATGCGAAAGAGCCCCGAAGAAGTGAATAGTTTCAGGTTTGAAGTGCGACAGAAGTGAAGCGGTCGCGCCGCTTGAAGTAACCGCTAGTCCGCCATTGCTAGTCCGCGCCGCTTCGCTCTTTGTCGGGGTCTGCTGCCGCGTCCCCCCATGCCGTCATCTTTCGTCCGGAACCTTGTGCGCCTCCTCGCCCTTGCCGGCGGCCTCCTCGCCGTCCTCGCGGCGTCCGCCGGCCAGCCCTGGCCGCACGAGCTGGGTGACGTCCCGCCCGACCCGGCCATCCGCTGGGGCCGCCTCGAGAACGGACTGCGCTATGCCGTGCGCAAGAACCCCGAGCCCGCCGGCCGCGTCTACCTCATCATGCAGGTGGCGGCCGGCTCCGTGAATGAGCGGGACGACCAGCGGGGCTACGCCCACTTCGTCGAGCACATGATGTTCCGGGGCACGAAAAAATATCCGGCGACCTCGATCGTGACCTTCCTGCAGCACGAGGGCCTGGCCATGGGCGCCGACACCAGCGCCTTCACCAACTTCACGAACACCTTCTACAACCTCGACCTGCCGCACAACACGCCGGAGAAGATCTCCCTCGGGCTCTCCATCCTCCGCGACTTCAGCGACAGCGCGATCATCGCCAAGGCCGAGGTGAAGCGCGAGGCGAAGGTCATCGCCAGCGAGCGCCGCACCCGCGAAAGCTCCGCCTCCCTGGTGGGCGACGCCATCACCGCGTTCCTGTATCCCGACACCCTCATCCCGCGCCGTTCGCCCATCGGCACGCCCGAGTCGGTCGAGAACGCGACCGCCGAGGGCCTGCAGGAATTCTACCGCACCTGGTACCGCCCGTCGCGCATCACCATCATCGCCGTGGGCGACGCCGAGCCGGACCTCCTCGAAAAGCTCATCCGCGACAATTTCGCCTCGTTCAAGGCCGCCACGCCCGCCGAGCCGGCCGAGGCCGACCTCGGCCTGCGCCCCGCCCCCGGGGACGTGCAGGTCCGTTTCATCGCGAACCCGGCGCCCGGCGGCACCTCGAGCCTGCTGTACTCGCTCGCGCTCTCCGCGCCGCAGGCCGACACCCTCGCGCGCCGCCGCCAGCAGCTCGCGGAAAACGCCGGCTTCTCCATCCTCAACTACCGCTTCGCCGACATCAAGCGGCGGCGCGCCGCGGAGATCGGCGAGGCGCAGGCGGGCTGGACCCTGGAATTCGGCCGCATGCGCCAGGCGTTCGTGCGCGTCGACACGCTGTCCAACCTCTGGCGCGCCGGGGTGCGGCTGGGCGAACAGGAACTGCGCCGCGCCCTCGTGCACGGGTTCACCGCCGACGAGGTGAAGCTCCAGGTGCAGTCCTACCAGGCCAATCTCCAGGAAAACGTCCGCACCGCCGCCACCCGCCAGTCCCAGTTCCTCGCCCAGACCATCCGCTCGTCGCTGGAGTACAACTTCGTCGTCACCGACCCGCAGACCGACCTCGACCTCGCCGGCCCGGCCGTGGCGGCGCTGACCCCCGAGAATTGCAGCGCCGCCTTCCGCGCCGTCTGGGCGCCCGCCAACCGCCGCCTCGTCGTGGTCGGCAACTATCCCGCGCCGCTCACCGACCAGGAGGTGCGCACGGCCTACGACGAGAGCGCCTACGCCAATTTCTTCAGCGAGCAGGACGCCCGCGCGGTCGTGCCGTTCGACTACACCGACTTCGGCCCGCCGGGCAAGATCGCCCGCCGCAGCCGCGATGAGCGGGTCGACGTCCATTCCGTCGCCTTCGAGAACGGCGTGCGCGTCAACCTCAAGGCGACCGATTACGAGAAGGGCCGCGTCTATCTCCGGCTGCGGCTCGGCCGCGGCCGGGCCACCGAACCGGCCGGCCAGCCGGGCCTCGGCGTCCTCACCGAAGGCGCCTTCCCCGCCGGCGGGCTGGGCCACTACGACAACATCGAGCTCGGCCGGCGCCTCGCGGGCGACACCCTCAATTTCAACTTCACGGTCGAAGAGGACGGTTTCTTTTTCACCGGCTACGCCGCGCCCGACAAGGTGGAGCGCCTGCTGCAGGTCATCACCGCGTTCCTCACCGACCCGGCGTTCCGCCTCGAGGGCTACCAGGCCTCCGCCTCCCGGATGCAGTCGCTTTACCCGACGATCAACCGCGAGGCCGTGCAGTTCCTGCGCTGGGTGAGCCCCACCGTCCTGGCCTCGGGCGATTTTCGCTATGGCCTGGTGCCGCCCGACAAGTTCGCGCAGCGCACGCCGGCCGAGGCGGAGGCCTGGCTGCGGCCCGTGCTCGCGCACGGGGCGATCGAACTCGGCCTCGCGGGCGACCTCGACGTGGAGGACACCCTCGCGGCGGTCGGGCGCACGCTGGGCGCCCTGCCCGCGCGCGACGCCGTCGCGCCGAAGCCCGATCCCGCCCGCCGCCCGGTCCTGCCCGCCCAGTCGCTCCAGCAGACTTGGCTCCTCGAGAACGGCGAGGCCGGCAAGGCCGCCGTGCGTGTCTACTGGCCCGGCGTGGACGACGACGATTTCCGCACGGTCCGTCGCCTGCAGGTGCTGGCCGAGATCCTCAACGACCGGCTGCGCGTGAAGATCCGCGAGGAACTGGGCGCCACCTACAGCCCGCAGAGCGACGTCTGGAGCAGCAACGCGTGGCCCGGCTACGGCTATTTCTACGTGGAGATCGAGACCACGCCCGCCATGGCCGAGCGCATCGCGAACATGACCCGGCACATCGCCACCGACATCGTCACCAAGGGCATCACGCAGGACGAGTTCGAGCGCGTCATCGAGCCCCGCCGCGCCAGCCTCAAGCAGGAGCTGCGCAACAACAACTACTGGACGCACCACGTGCTCAGCCGCATGCAGGAGAACCCCGGCCGCGTCAGCTGGCCGCTCACCCGCAGCAGCGATTATCACGACATGTTGAAGAAGGACGTCGAGGAAACCGCGCGCCGCTTCATCGGCAGCGGCCGCGTCTACACCTTCATTGCCCGGCCGAAGTGACCGGCCCTGCTACGCGGGCCATGGACCGGTCATGCCACCGGCCCATCAGCAACACCGCCGCCAGTGCACCCACGAGCGCGCAGGCCATGTCCGACTGCGTGTCCCAGGCGTAACCCTGCATCCCGAGGAAATCGTCGGCGGCCGAGCCGCTCGCCTCCGCGACCCACCATTCAACCAGTTCGTAGAAGGCGCTGAAGGCGAGGCAAACGCAGACGACGAGGAAGCCAAGCCAGCGGCTTGGCCGCGTGGCTGGCCTTGTAGCCGGGGTCGCTGCCCCCGGACCGGCCTCAACGTGGCCGGCTACAGTGGCTCCTCCCAGCGGCGACGCCCTGATCAAAATCTCGCGCGCCAGGATCGCGGGCACGAATCCCTGGGCGAGATGCCCGAGCTTGTCGTAATTATTCCGCGTCCACCCGAACCAGCCGCCCACCCAGTTGCCGAGGGGTACCTGGGCATAGGTGTAGTGCCCGCCGAAGATGAGGATGACGCTGTGCCACCAGAGCAGCACGAGCAGCAGCGTGGAGAGCGGAAACCGGCGCTGGGTGGCGAACGCCACGGGCAGCCCGATCAGGATCGGCGCGATCTCGAGGAACCACGTGAAGTAATCGTGCGGCCGCACCGCCGACCAGCCGAGGATCGGCGCCAGCAGGAGGACAAACCAGGTGAGACGCCGGTCCATCAATGCGGCTTCGCCAGACTGCCGAGCACCCATTCGCGGATCGCCGGTTCCAGCTGCCCCGCGCGCCGGGCGAATTCCGCCTGCACCTGCACCCAGGGCACCGGCCCGTCCTTGACCAGGATCGGCGTCAGGTTCTTGTCCGGCCGGGTGTCACCCGGATCCACACGGGCGTGGGAAAAACCTTGGCCGGCCCGCCACGTCAGCGCTCGCTCGCGCCGGTCCTCGCCGAGGTAGCAGATCTGGAAACCTTCCGGTTGGTTCTTCGCGTCGTACCAGATAATCAGGTCCATTCCATCATCCTGGAACCAGCGCCGGCGCGCGGCGGAGTCCCGTTCCTGCGTGACGCCCTGAAATTCGACGAGCATGCGAACACGTTGCGCACCCCCGCGATCAGGGGCAAGCCGGCAGGCGGCAGCTCACGGCAAATCGCGCAGGAATTCCACGCCTTGGCGCACCACGTCCGAGGTCGAAAGCAGGCGGTAGTGTCCACGTCCCGGGCACGGCACGAGCCGGGCATCCTTCCAGGCCGCGACGAAACCTTCGGTGTCGGCATAGCTGGCGTCCTCGTCGGCCGGGTCGTGCAGCGCGAGCAATGGACACGGGGCCCGCCGCGCCACCCGGTGCATGTCGGACTCCTCCAGCGACAGCCCGGTCCGCCGTGCAATTTCCGCTCGGAAGACGGCCGCGGCCCCGGGCGTCAGCTGCGAGCGCCGGCTCATGCGTTCGATGCGGTCGAGCTGGCTGAGCGGCGGCGCGAGGAAAACCATGCCGCGCGGTTTGGCGCCGTGCGTGGCGGCCATCGCCGCGGCGGCGGCGCCCATCGAGTGCGCCACGAAGGCGGAGAAAGGGCCGGTGGATTTTTCCATCTCGAGCAGCAGCCGTCCGATCAGCGGCGCGCTGCATTCCTCGCCCGGCGACTCACCGTGCCCGGGCGCATCGAAGGCCAGCACGCGGAACCCCGACGCCACCAAGGGCGCGGCAAACGCGCCGAGTTGCGCGCCGTGTCCTTCCCAGCCATGCACGAGCCCGACCAGCGGCCGGTCGTCGTCGCCCCATTGCCAGGCGGCCAGCTCGCCCGCGCTGGTCGGCAGCGACCGGCGCCGCGCCATTTCGAGGTAGCCAAGCTCCCGCGGCATTTTCCGGGTCGCGCGCATGGGATGGAGATGGACCGAGGCCGCCAGCCAGCCGAGCGCCTCGTCGGTATGCGGCGGGGGCGGGACCGGCACCCCGCGCCGGATGGCATAGGCGAGCAGCTTGTCGGACATGGCCGCAGCAAGCACGCGCCCAGCATCACTGTCGAGCGCTGCTTGATTTGGCCTCACGCCAAGGGCGCAACGGTCGCCAAGGAGATGGTTGAACTCCCGCCATCTGCAGCCGAAACCGCGTGAGGCAAGATCCGCCAGCCCGCAAAGGATGTCGCTTTGACATCACCCGGCCCCCGAATCACCGTGCTGCCCGCATGGATCATCTGCACGCCTATTGGCGCATGGAGTACATCGAGGCGCCCCGCCTGTCCGACGGCAGCAACCCGTTCAAGGAGCTGCCGGAGCTCGGGGATGACCCCAAGGCGCTGATCGTCCACCGCAGCAAGCTCTCCTACCTGGTGCTCAACCGCTACCCGTACAACCCGGGCCACCTGCTCGCCGTGCCTTTCCGGGAGGTGACCGACCTCACCGACCTGACCGCACGGGAGCGTACCGACCTGATGAACGAGATCATCCTCGGCAAGGACCTGCTGAAGGCCGCGGTCAGCCCCAACGCCTTCAACATCGGCTTCAACCTTGGCCCGGCCGCCGGCGGCAGCATTCCCCACCTGCACGCCCACATCGTGCCGCGCTGGAACGGCGACACCAACTTCATGCCCGTGATCGGCCAGACCCGCGTCCTGCCGCAGTCGCTCGACGCGATGTACGAACGGCTCAGCGCCGTGGCCAAAAGCTTTAAGCAATAAGCTGTAAGCCCGACCCGGCTGATTTTCGCCAACCAACATCCAGCTTAAAGCTTAGCACTTACTGCTTATTGCTGCCTCCGTGCCTTCCTCCAAGACCCTCTCCTATCCCAATGCCCGCCACCTCAGCCAGCTGTACTGCGGCACCGAGGACAACCTGGCCGCCGTCGAAAAAGCGCTCGGCGTCCGGCTCGTCACGCGCGATGACTGGCTGAAGATCGACGGGCCGCCCGAGGCGGCCGCGCGCGCCGAGGAATTCTTCACGCTCCTCAACACCGGCCGGACGCAGGGGCTCGCGTACCGCACGCCGGATTTTCGCCGCCTGCTCGACCTCTACGCGCGCGACGACGGCGCCGGCCTGCGCGCGCTCATCAACGAACCGGTCGTGATCGCCACGCGCCGCAAGAGCATCGTCCCGAAAACCCTCGGCCAGAAACTTTACCTCCAGGCGATCCAGAAGAACCCGGTCGTCTTCGGCATCGGCCCCGCCGGCACCGGCAAGACCTACCTCGCCATGGCCGCGGCCGTCTCCGCCCTGCTCAAGAACCAGGTGCAGCGCATCGTGCTGACCCGCCCGGCGGTCGAGGCCGGCGAGGCGCTCGGCTTCCTGCCCGGGGACCTGCGCGAGAAAATCCTGCCCTACCTCCGGCCGCTCTACGACGCGCTCCACGACATGCTCGACGCCGAGGATGTCGCGACGCTCTCCGAGAAGGGCGTGATCGAGATTGCCCCGCTCGCCTACATGCGCGGCCGCACGCTGGCCAACGCCTACATCATCCTCGACGAGGCGCAGAACACCACGCCCGAGCAGATGATGATGTTCCTCACCCGCTTGGGCGACGAGTCGCGCATCATCGTGACCGGCGACATCACGCAGATTGACCTGCCGCGCGCCAAGGTCTCCGGCCTCGTGCAGGCGCCGCGCGTCCTGCGCAACATCCCGGGCATCGACTTCCACCACTTCACCGCCGCGGACGTCGTCCGCCACCCTCTCGTGCAGAAGATCATCGACGCCTACGAGCAGGCGAAGGGCGCCGAGCCCATCGGGCCAGCCGCCTCCTGACGGTTTGTAACGTATTATATTACAAACGGCACGTCCCGTGAAACGCGAACTCGCCATTCACAACGCGCACCTGCGGCTGAGGATTCCCCGCGGCGCGGTGGCCCGCGCGGTCGCCGTGCTCGACGGGAACGCCGTCGCGTTTCTCGGCGGCTGCCCGGCCGGCGAACTCTCCATTGCCTTCCTGACTGATCCCGCGCTGGCGAAGATCCATGCGGATTTCATGGGCGATCCCACCGCCACCGACGTCATCACCTTCGAGGGCGACCGCGCCGCCGGGCTGGCCGGCGAAATCTGCGTGTCGGTCGATACGGCTTGGCAATATGCGGAGGGCCCAGCTCCCACTGGTCCGCGGCCCGGCGGGAGCTGGGCCCTCCAGAATAAATTCGCCGACGAACTCACGCTCTACGTGGTCCATGGCTGGCTGCACCTCGCCGGTTACGACGACCTGCAGCCGGGGAAAAAGCGGCGGATGCGCGCCGCCGAGGCCCGGGCGATGAAGCTGTTGCGGGCCGCGCGGGCCATTCCTGCGTTTCGGCTGCGCTGATTTCCCTTTGCGTCCGGGTGACTTTGGGTGAGCCTGTCGTCCGTCATGGCCGGAAACCGCTTCACCAACCTCCGCAACGCCTTCCTCACGGGCCTGCTGCTCGTCGCCCCGCTGGCGGTGACCATCTGGGTGCTGAACCTGGTGATCGGCCTGGTGGGCGGATCGATCAACCGGCTTTTCATCCAATATCTGCCCGACTCCCTGCAGCACCTCCCGGCCCTGTTCTGGGATGTCCTGACCACCTGCATCGTCCTGGCGCTGGTCACGCTGCTCGGGTTCATCTCGCGCCTCTTCCTCGGCCAGATCATCGGCGCCGCCGCCGAGCGCTTCATCCAGCACATCCCCGGCATCGGCGGGTTCTACAACAGCGTGAAGCAGTTCATCGAGACCTTCGGCGCGAAGGACCGCGCCCAGTTCAGCAAGGTCGTGCTGGTCCAGTTTCCGCGCCCCGGCGCCTACGCGCTCGGCTTCCTGACCAACACCGGCCAGGGCGAGCCCCACTCCCACGTCGGCGCGACGCACTGGGCGGTGTTCGTCCCCACCTGCCCCAGCCCGGTGAACGGTTTCTTCATGTACCTGCCCTGCACGGAGGTCATCGAACTCGAGATGTCGGTCGCGGACGCGATGAAGACGGTCATTTCCTGCGGCGCGGTGCTGCCGTCGTGGAGCAGCGCCGCCGCCGCCAAGGCGGCCTTGGCGAGTGAGAGCGGAAGGTGAAGGTGAAAGGGATTGTCCCGCTTTCACTTTCACTCTCACTTTCACTTCCTTGCCCCAGCAGCTCCAGACCACCGCCTTCATCCTCGCCCGCCAGCCGTCGGGCTCGGACGCCTTCGAGCAGCTGACGGCGTTTTCCAGCGAGCACGGCGTGCTGCACCTGCTGCGGCGCATCAAGCAGGCCAAGGCCGCGTCCACTCCCCTCGACCTGTTTGACGAGGCCGAGCTCTGGCTCGAGTCTTCCAGCCAGGGCCGCACGTGGTTCATCAAGGAACACCGCTTCATCCAGCGCCACGAGGGCATCGGGCGCTCCTACGCGGCCCTGCAGGCCGCCGCCGCCTTTGGCCGCGTCCTGATCCGCAATCCCATGGGCGACGAATCGCGCCCGGCCGTGGCGGATCTGCTGCGCTCGAGCTTCGGCGCGCTGGCCACCGGCGGCCGGCCCGACGTCGTCTGGCTGAAGTCCCTCTACTGCCTGCTGCGCGACGAGGGCTACCCGGTGAAGCAGCAATGGTGGTCCGGGCTCCAAGCCGCCGACCGCGACCTCGCCGCCGGGTTGATCAACCAGCCGCTCGCGGGCCAGTCGGCCGAGCCTGCCGCCGTCGCCCGCATCACCAAGCGCCTCGAGGACTGGGTCGCCGCCGAGACGGAAATCCGCATCTGACCATTGCGGATTGCGGAATTTGGATTGCGGAGTAACCAAGCCACTCCGCCCGGCCACTGCTTCCTCATTCCCCACTCCGAAATCCGCATTCCGCACTTCATGGATTTCTCTCTCGAAGACCGCACCATCACGCTCGGGGTCGGCGAATTCGCCGGCTTCAGCCTCGGACCGCAGGAGGGCAGCGGCGGTCCCACCGGCTTGTGGCGCGCGCAACTCGGCCAGCACTGGCACAACGAGCTCCGGCAGCGGACGCTGGCCGAGCACGCGCACGCCGCGTTCGAGATCGTCATCGAGGGCCGGCTTGTGCACCGCGGCTGGACCTTCCTCCTGGGCGGCCGGATCGACCAGCAAGTCGGGACACTGCTCCGCGAGATCAAGAGCGTCATGCGCCCGCTGCCGGCCGACGAGGCGGCGCTGCGCGCCGATTACCCGGAATATTTCCTCCAGCTCGGCGCCTACGTCGTGCTGCTCAGAAACAGCTCTCAGCCCTCAGCTCTCAGCCCTCAGCTTTCCGGTCTGCGCGCCGAACTCGTCTTCGTCGAGGCGGACTCCGGCCTGGCGCAAACCGTGGCGCTGACGCCCTTCGACGAGGCGCTCGTCTTCCACCAGCTCGATGCGATCGTCGAATTCCTGAACCTGCAGCGTCGCGCCGCCGAGCGCCGCCGGGCCCTGCAGTTCAACCCCCCGTTCCCGACTCTCCGCCCCGGCCAGGAAACGATCCAGGCTGATCTTGCGGCCGCCTTTGGCGTCCGCGGCGAAAGTCGACTGTCGAAAGACGAAAGCCAGCCTTCGACCTTCGACCCTCGACCTTCGACTGTTCTCCTCTTCGAGGCCCCCACCGGCTACGGCAAGACCGGCTGCGTGCTGGACTTTGCGCTCGGCCGCCTCAAGGCCGGCGAATTCTCCCGGCTCGTGTGGCTGACGGGCAAATCCACCGGCCAGATCCAAGTGATGCACACGCTCCAAGCCATGACTTCAGGCCAGTCCTCCGACCTCCCACCTCCGGCTTCCGGTCTCCCCGCCACGGGAGTGGCGGCGTGGCAGGTCCGGAACAAGGGCGAACACTGCGTGAACCACACCTTCCACTGCGTGCGCGACGGCTGCGACTTCCTCCGCGACTGCGCCGAGCGCTGGCCCGGCAGCGGCCTCTCCCGCTTTTACACCGACGAGCGCCAGCCGCACGACCTGCCGGCGCTCCGCGCCGCCGGGCTCGACGCGCGCATCTGCCCCTACGAGATCACCCGCGCCGCCCTGCCCTTCAACGACGTCTGGATCGGCGACTTCAACTACGTGTTCGCGCCGGACAACCGCGGCCTCTTCTTCGAGCGGCCCGGCTTCGATCCCGGCGAAACGCTGCTCGTCGTGGACGAGGCGCACAACCTCCCGTCGCGCGTGGCCGGCGCCTACTCCCACAGCGCGGGCGAAGACGCGGCCCGCCTGCTTCTGGCCCAACTCGATCACCTGGGCGCGCCGGCGACCCTCGTGCTCGCCCTCGAGGAATGGATCAAGCTCCTCGCCAGCCTGGCGCCCGCCGAATCGCTCGATCCCGACGTCGAGGCGGAGGTGAAGAGTCTCGTGGGCCGGCTCGCCAGCCTCGTCACCTCCACGTCGGTCGATTACGTCGCGCTCGGGCCGGTGCACAGCGACGCGCTCTGGCAGTTCACCGCCCTCGAGGGTTTCCTGGAAAACGAAGCGCTGAAGAAACTCCTGTGGGTCGCGCGGCGCGGGCAGCTGGAGTTCACCTGCATCGACGCCGCCGCGGCCATCGGCGAAACGCTCGGGCATTTCGGCGGCGCAATCCTGATGTCGGCCACGCTGCAGCCCTCCGGCGAATTCGCCGAATCGTGCGGCCTCGCACCCGGCGCTTACACCACCCTCCAGGCCCCGACGCCGTGGCGCGCCGGCGCCTACGACGTCGCGGTCGATGTGCGCGTGGACACCACCTTCCGCCAGCGGGCCGGTTATTATTCAACCACCGCCGCCACCATCGCGTCGCTCCACGAGGCGGCTAGCCGCTCTCAGCTCTCAGCCCTCAGCTCTCAGCCGATCGCCACGCGTTGCGTGGCGGTCTTCTTCCCGTCCTACGCCTACGCCGAGGCGATCCTGAAGACCCTCGCCAACTACGGCTCGGTGTTGCGCGTCGCGCTGCAGCCCAAGCTGCCCGACCTCGCGGCGCAGGCGGCGTGGGTCGAGGAAAACCTCGCGCTGAGCGACGTGCTGTTCCTTGTCCTCGGCAGCAGCTTTGCCGAGGGCATCGACCTGCTGGGCGGACGCATCAGCCACGCCATGGTCGTCGGGCCCGCCCTGCCCGAGGTCAATGCCGTGCAAAAGGCGAAGATTGCGGCATTGTCCGAACTCGGCCGCGACGCCGCGTTCCGTCGCGTCTATCAGATCCCCGGCCTCCAGAAGGTGAACCAGGCGCTCGGCCGCCTCGTGCGCGCGCCCGGGCAGAAGGCGAAGGTGCTGCTGCACTGCAAGCGCTTCGCCGAGCCGTCCTACGCCGCGCTGCTGGCGGCGGATTACCAGATGTACCGCGAGATCGCCGACGGCGACGCTTTAACCGATTGGCTGGGCAGCTAGGCTCAATCAACCGCGGTAGAAATAGTAGTAGCTCCACAACGTTCCTACGATCGCGGAGCCGACCGATCCGAATATCAACAAGGCAATTGAGACCGACAGCCGACGTCGAAAATATTGGTTCACAATAATCGCAAGGCTGATCACCGCACTGAATGCCAGCAGCGTGATCACGCGATTCATATTAAGTCGCAGGTTGAACTGCATGCTCAGCTTCGGCAAAGTCCGGGACAGTAAATCCGAAAGTGTGCCGGTGCCGAAAACCACGCCCAGCCAAAGCAACAGCGCATAGGCGACGTTCCTAGTGCAGGCTGCCGCCGTGGCCAGGGAAAGCACGACCGCCGCCAGGACGAGGCCTTCCAGGCCATATTCGCTGGCGTCATGCAAGGCATGGCCCTGGTCGAATGCATGGCGGACGCCAACCGCGACTATCGGCACCACGACAAAGAGAAACCCAACCAGCAAGAGCTTCGCGGTCACCATGCGACCGGGTGAGATCGGGCGCGAACGCCACTGGGCGTTGTTATCGGTGGGATGGTCCCCCTGCACGATGCCTGCAATCACACCGACGGAAAGCACGGTGAAGAGGAGGATCGCGGAAAGCTGCAGGAAGTCGCGCAAGCCGATCGTGCCGGAGAGGTGGACATTGGGCTGCAGGAAAAGATAGAGAAAGCTGATGGCCCAGATGGCCAGGGCCAAGCGGAAGTAGATCAGGTCCTTGCGGACGATTTGCCACGTGAGGTTCATGGGAGCGATCCTTGGGTTTGGTTGCGGCCCGTCCGGGCCAGGCTGATGAAAATCTCGCGCAGCGTCATCGGCTGCGCCCGGACCGTCGCGGCCGGGAACCGCTCGCGGCAGGCCCGCTCGGTGGCCTCGCGATCGTAGGCTGAATCCACGAAGGTCGTGCGCCCCGCCGCCTGCTCCCACTGCAGCCAAGCCTCAGGCGGATTTTTCCAGCCAAAGCTTCCTTCCTGGTCCACCTCGATGCGACGGAAACGGCCGAGCAATTCGTCAGTAGATTCAGCCAGGCGCAGGCGCCCCTCCGCCAGCAGCGCCACGTGGTCGGCGAGCCGCTCGACCTCCTCGATGTCATGCGAGGAGATGAGCGCGGTGGTCTCGCCGAGCTGGACCGCGGTGAGCAATCCCTGGGTGACATCATCCCGCACCACCGGGTCCAGGCCGCTGAATGGCTCATCGAGCACCAACAGCTTCGGCCGGTAGGCCAGCGAGGAAAGCAGGCTGGCCTTCATGCGCATGCCGCGGGAGAGTTGCTTCAAGGACCGGTCGATCGGCAGCGCAAACTCCGCGAGCAGCTTCGCCTCGAGCGCCACATCCCACGTGGGATAAAATGGCCGGCAATAGTCGAGCAGCTGCCGCACCGTCATCCACTCCGGCTGCTGCTGGTTCTCCGACACATATCCGATCTGCGCCAGCTCGCGTTCTCCCAGGCGGAGGGCATCCACCCCGAGCACCAGGGCCCGGCCGGAAGAGGGCCGCAGCAGGTTGACGAGCGCCTTGAGCGCCGTGGTCTTGCCGGCGCCGTTGGCGCCAAGCAGGGCGAACAGGCTGCCCTTGGGCACGGTCAGGGTCAGTTCCCGCAGCGCCTCGGTGCGGCCGTAGCGGCAGGAGAGTTTTTCGATGGCGATGGCATTCATGGGGAAATCACTTTTTGCCGAGGCGCTTCCAGTGCGCGGTCAGCTCCGCCTGCACCTCGTCGAGCGGGAGGCCCAGCTTCTTCGCCTCGACCACGAGGCGCTCGAGTTCGGTGTCGAGCAATGCGGCCTTGGCGGCGCGGTCGGCGCCCGCCGGCTCCGCCACCACGCTCCCCACCGCGGGGGTCGTCACGAGCACGCCCTCGGCCACGAGGGTGGCGATGATCTTGTGCGCGGTGTTGGGGTTGATCTTCAGCTCCTGGCTGACGGCGCGCACCGAGGGAAACGCCTGGCCGGCTTTCAACTGGCCGGCGACCACGGCCTTCTTCACGGCGAAAATCACCTGTTCCGTGATCGGCAGGCCGGGCTTGAGCGTGATGGAGAACGGGAGCACGTCGTACTAGTTGTAGTAGTACAGATAGGACGGCAAGGAAAAATTTGGAGCAAACCGTACTTTCAACGTTCAACGCTCAACTTCCAACTTCCAGAAACCAAGCCAGTCACATCCACCCGTGGACGTTGAACGTTCAAGGTTGAACGTTGGACGTTGCGGCGCGATCGCGCCGTCAGCCCGCCTCGGCTTCGCCGAGCAGGTTGGCGAAGATCATCTTGCCGCCGGCGCTGGGCAGCACGCCGATGATCTCGGCCGTGACCCGCTTGCCGACGAGGGTGCGGGCGTTGTTCACCACCACCATGGAGCCGTCCGGCAGGTAGCCGAGCGCCTGGCCTTCCTCCTTGCCGAGCTTCACGAGGTCGACGGCGATGCTCTCGCCGATGACGATCTCCGGCCGCAGCGCCGTTTCCAGGGCGTGCAGGTTGAGCCACGGTACGCCCTGGAACCGGGCCATCGAGGCCAGGTTGGTGTCGGTGGTGAGCAGCTTGGCGCGCATCGACTGCGCGAGGAAGACGAGCTTGGCCTCGATGTCCTGCCGGCGGGCGACCTCGCTCTGGTGGATGCGGATGTCGAGATGCTTGATCGCGCGCAGCTCGTTCAGCACCTGCAGGCCGCGGCGGCCGCGGGCCTGCTTGAGCGGGTCGGCGGAGTCGGCGATGGACTGGAGCTCGGTGAGCACGAAACTCGGGATCACGAGCGCGGCGCCGAGAAACTGGGTCTCGCACACCTTGGCGATGCGGCCGTCGATCAGCGCGCTGGTGTCCACGACGACCAGCGGGACGTCCACCTCGTGCGGCACGAAGCGCACGTAGGGGATCACGAGGTTGAAGTCGTCCTTGCCGCGCAGCGCCACCACGGTGCCGAGATAGGTGCAGATGACGAAGAGCGCGAGCTGCACGAGGTAGATGATGGACGGGTCGCCCTTGTTCAGCAGCGGCGAGCTGCCGATCAGCCACGAGATGGCTGCGCCGATGGCCAGGCCGAAGGTCAGCGCCGTAAGTCCGCGCAGGGAAAAGCCCTTCAGCATGATGTCGACCAGCACCACGAGGATGCCGATCATCAGGCCGACCGCCATGGCGAGCGACCGCTTGTGGTCCCACTCCTCGATCGTGTAGCACACCAGCCAGCTGGCGATGACGCACAGGGCGATGAAGAAAATCCGGATGGCGAGCAGGGTCTTGTTCATGAGCGGACCTACGGGTGGCCGAATACTCCGCGATTTTTCAACCACAGCAAGACAAACGGCAGCACGAGGAAGAACACCATGACCCCGTAAAGAATCATTTGTGCCCGGTGGGCTTTTTTCTCTAGCTCGGGGTCGGGCTTTTGCTCGCTCATTTTCCGCATCCGACCAATCCCCTCCCCCGATGACAACGCAATACTGGCTCGTGAAGACCGAACCCGGGACCTACGCGTGGGCCGACCTCGTCCGCGACCGGCGGACCGACTGGACCGGCGTGCGCAACTACGCCGCCCGCCTGCACCTCAAGGCCATGCGGGAAGGCGACGAAGTGTTCGTCTACCACAGCGGTGAAGACAAAAGCGTCATGGGCATCGCCCGCGTCATAAAGGCCGCCTTCCCCGACCCCACGGCCGACGAGGAGGGCTGGGTGGCGGTCGCGCTCGCGCCCGTCGCCGCGCTGAAGCAGCCCGTCACGCTGGCCCGGATCAAGGCCGAGGCGGCGCTCAAGGGCATGACCTTCGTGCGCCAGGGCCGGCTCTCGGTGTCGCCGGTCACGCCGGCCGAGTATGCGAAGATCAGGAAACTGGGCGGCTGACGAAATGAGTGTTCAAGCCCGCCCAATCCGGTTTCTCTAGCCCCGTGTTTGACCAGATCTCCATCCTCGCCCCCGGCCTGCTCGGTGCCTCCGTCGCCCGGGCCGCGCGGCATTACGGCGCCGCCAGGCGCATCGTGCTGTGGGCCCGGCGCCCGGAGGTGCGGCTGCAGCTGAAAACCCAGCCGTGGTGCGACCGCGTGGCCGACACGCCCGCCGACGCGGCCAAAGGCGCGTCGCTGGTCATCGTCTGCGCGCCGGTGGACCAGATCGTTCCGCTGGTGCAACAGATCGCCCCGCACCTCGCCACCGGCGCCATTGTCACCGACGTGGGCAGCGTGAAGGGCGAGATTTGCCGCCTCAGCACCAAGGCGCTCGGCACGGCGCACGCCTTCGTCGGCTCGCACCCGATGGCCGGCTCCGAGAAGACCGGCTGGGAACACGGCCGTGCCGACCTCTTCGCCGGCCGCGTCACGTTCGTCACGCCCCTGCCCGAGACCGATCCCCAGGCCGCCGAGAAGGTCGCCGCCTTCTGGAAGTCCATCGGCTCCGACGTCGCCAGCCTCGAGCCCGACGCGCACGACGAGATTGTCGCCCACATCAGCCACCTGCCGCAGGTGCTGGCCTCCACGCTCTGCGCCACGCTGGCCAAGCGCGACGTCCGCTGGCGCAACTACGCCGGCGGCGGCCTGCGCGACACCACGCGCATCGCCGGCAGCGAGCCCAAGCTGTGGAGGACCATCCTCGAGCAGAACCGCGACGAGGTGCTCCGCGCCCTGCGCGCCTGCCAGGAGGAGCTCCACGGCATGGAGCGCGCCCTCGCCAACCGCGACTGGTTCGAGGTGCAGGCCATCCTCGAGCGCGGCCGCGCCTACCGCGACCAGTTCCGGCCGATCCCCTGAAATTTGTCATTGGTCATTCGTCATTAGCCATTGGTCATGTCAATCCGCTGGCTCGAAATAACGAATGACCA
>CAYZSN010000137.1:0-7420 GCA_964481095.1 uncultured Oleiharenicola sp.
CCCAGGCTGGAGTCCTCCTTCATCTCGCGCACGGTGGCGTCCGCCTCGGCGACGATCCTGTGGGCTCTCTCAAGCAGGAAGCGCCCCTCGTCGGTCAGGGTGGCCTTCCTTCCCAGGCGATGGAAAAGCTTCTGCCCCAGCTCTTCCTCAAGGTTGAGGATTTGCTGACTCAGGGATGGCTGGGAGATGAACGAGCGCTTGGCAGCCTTCGTAAAATTCCCTGTCTCAGCCACTGCCAAGAAGTAACGTAATTGGTATAGCTCCATAGGCAAAATCGATGGTTATCATAGAATCTAAGTATTTAGACTATTGCAAGCAATGCCGTATACTCCCGGCGTCACCAAAAACAGGTGACGAGAAAACCAACCAAGGAGACCACTCTTATGAAGACCAACACCATCCAGATCATCACCACCGCTATCGCGACCGGCCTTATTGCCGGTTTCGGCAGCACCACCGTCACCGGTAACATGGTTACCGGCTTCACGGTTGCGGTGAGCAGCTGGGCTGTGATCGCCCTGCTCGCGATCGTCGCCAAGGACTACCAGTCCAGCCCGAAGGCCTACTTTGCGGCCAAGGTCGCGACGGGCCACTTCCAGCAGGCGACGTCCGCCACCCGCGCGCTGCGCACTTCCGGTGCGAAGCCCCGCCTGGCGGCCTGAGCCAGCCAGTTTTAAGTTAGCGTGTGTGTAACAGAGGCCGGGGAGAACCCCCGGCCTCTTTTAATGTCTGCATCCGACCTGCTTTCGGGCAGGCCTAGACAAATCCCCCGTCCCGTGGCGCTCTTCAGGAAACAACCCCCGATGGAAAGCAGTGAGCGCAACCCTGAACACGTCGCCTGGAAGGAATGGATCGAGGCCCATGGGCCTCGCCTGCTCCTGTGCGCGCGGCAGTGGACGCGCTCGCTGGCCGATGCCGAGGATGTCCTGCAGGAAGCCTTCGTGCGCTACTGGCGCCACCAGCGCCACCTGCCGGGCGACCCGCAGGCCCTGCTGGTCACTTCCATCCGCCGGGCCGCGCTCGACCTGGCCCGCCGCGAAGACCGGCGCCTGGCGCGCGAGCTGCGCGCCGACGGCGGCCTGGAGGAACGCGAGACCCTTTTCGAAAAGCTTCCCGGCGAAGGCGACGAGCGCCGCCAGGAAATCGAGCAGGCCCTGCGCCGGCTGCCCGACGAGCAGCGCGAAGTCCTCGTGCTCAAGATCTGGCGGGAATGCACCTTCGAGCAAATCGGCGAGCTCCTGGGCATTCCGCCCAACACCGCGGCATCGCGCTATCGCTACGCCTTGAATGCGCTGCGCAAACAACTGGAGCCTCTTTGCCATGGATAACCACCTCGATGAACTCGAAAATGAACTCGGCCGCCTGACCCCGCGCCGGCTTTCGTCCGGACTGCTGGATCGCCTGGAACAGGACCTCGGTCCGGTGCCGCCCGTCCCGGCGGCGCGCCGGTATGTATCGGCGACGAGCCAGCGTTCATGGAAATGGGCGGGCTGGTCGCTGGCGGGAGCCGCGACCGCGGCCGCCCTGTTGCTGGCCCTGCAGGCCAACCGCGAACCCGCGGTTGCGAATCCCGCTACGCCGGCGCCGCGGGTTGCGACCGCGGTTCCGGCTGCGCCGCAGGCCAATCGGTACGAGCCGGTGAAGGCCACGTCGGTGCTCTACGAGCTCAAGGAAGACGGCGCCGCCACGCTCCCCGACCGGACCGAGGGGCGGCAGGTGCGCTATCGCTACGTGGACACCTACACCTGGCGCAATCCCGCGACGAACGCCTCGCTGCGCTGGAGCGTGCCGCGCGATGAAGTCCGCCTGGTCCGCGCCAGCCTCGACTGACCAATTTCCCCATGAACAACCCGATCATCGCCCGAATCATTCCCGCCCTCCTGCTCATGTCCGCGGCTTTGGCCGAAACCGAGAAGAAGGACATCGTCATCCGCCGCCACGGCGACAAGGACGGCCCGCACCTGAACATGCAGTTCGACAAGGACGGCCCCGGCCTCGAAAAGGAAAAAGTGGCCTTCCTCGGCGTCGAAACGATGCCCGTCGACCGGACGGTGGCCGCCCAGCTCGGCCTGCCACGCGACACGGGCCTGGTCGTCCGTCGCGTCGCGCCCGACAGCCCGGCGGCCAGCCTGCTGCAGGAGCACGACGTGCTCACCAAGCTCGACGACCAGATCCTCATCGACATGCACCAGCTCAGCGTGCTCGTCCGCAGCCGGAAGGCCGGCGACGAGGTGAAGCTGACCTACGTTCGCGCCGGCAAGGAAACGACGGTGAAGGCCAGGCTGGCCGAGCATGAGGTCCCGAAGCTGGCCGGCGGATTCGACTTCCCCGGCTTCGGCGGCGGCCCCGGCAACATGTTTTTCCAGCAAGGCGTACCCTTGCCGGGCAGCCCTGACGCCGGCGACGTCATGCGCATGATCGGCGGCGACCGCATGCACTGGTTTGCCCGGCCGCGCGTGCATGTCTTCAAGCACGCCGGGGACAAGGGCTCGACCGTGCTCGACCTGCCCTCGGGCAACTTCGTGTTTTCGGACGACAATGGCACCGTCGAGCTCAACAGCAACGAGGGCAAGCGCGAGCTCACCGTCAAGAGCAAGAAGGGCGATGTGACCTTCCAAGGCCCGCTCAACACGCCCGAGGACCAGGCCAAGCTGCCGCCGGAAGTGGCCGCGCGCCTGAAGATCATCGGCGGGGCCGAGCTGGGCGATGATGACGACGACCTCGAGATCGAGACCAAGGTGGTGCCGCCGGCGACCAAGACGCGGCGCCTGCTGCCACTGGACCGCGAACCGGAAACCGGCATGCGGTCGCTTTGAACAAGTTTGGCGCGGCTTCGGGCCGCGCCGTTGTGTGTGTCCGGTGCAGTCGGGGTCGCCTAAACCGCGGCCCCGATTTTTTAGGTGGACTGGATTCCGGGCTCGACGGCGGGCCGGCGGATGAAGGCGGCGATGATCAGGCAAAGGATGGTGCAGATCAACAGGCCGCCGATGAAGCCGAAGATTCCCTGGGCGACCGGGCCGGTCATCATGCGGACCATGCCCTCGGCCTGTTCCAGCTGGGCGCCGGAAAGGCCCTTGGCCTCAAGCTTCGCCAGTTCCGACTGGGTGACGATGTCGCGGAAACCGGGATTGACGACGGAAATATAAAGCACCTGCGAGATCGTGCCGAAGATCACGCCCCAGAGGGAAATCAGGAAACCGGTGAGCAATGAGCGGCCATAGCCGAAGGCCTCGGTCGCCGGGGTTTCGGCGCGCCGTGCCCGGCAGCCAAGGACGATGCACACGATCGTGGCAACCAGGCCGCCGCATCCGCCGATAATCTGGGCGACGCGAAGCTTCTCGGCCGAATCGTGAAACCCGAGAAAATACAGGCCGTAATTGAGGAGGATGCCGCAAAGGGCCATGATGAGGCCGTAGAAGAATGTCGTTTTCATAGGTAGGGTAGTTGTGCGACAGGAAAGCTAGGCCCCTGGCTGGCGCACGCCAAGGGCGGAGGGATGGGCGGCGCCGCGGCGGGACAGGCGGCGCTTTACGAATTGTCGCCGTCGAGGACGCGGCCGAGCCCGCCGAGGATCGAGCCTTCCTCGCGCCCGCCGCGGCCGGTCTGCGGCGCGGCGGCGACGATGCGGCCGGCCAGGCGGGAGAAGGGCAGGGACTGGAGCCAGATTTTCCCGGGGCCGCGCAGCGTCGCAAAGAACAGGCCCTCGCCGCCGAACAGCGCGGTCTTGATGCCGCCCACGAGCTGGATGTCGTAGTCCACCGATGGTTGAAAACCGACGATGCAGCCGGTGTCGACACGGAGGACCTCGCCGGGAGCCAGCGTGCGCTCGAGCAGGGTGCCGCCGGCATGGATGAAGGCCCAGCCGTCGCCGTTGAGGCGCTGCATGATGAAGCCCTCGCCGCCGAACAAGCCGACCCCCAGGCGCTTTTGGAAGGCGATGCCGATGCTCACGCCCTTCGCGGCGCAGAGGAACGAATCCTTTTGCACGATCAATTCGCCGCCGAGGTCGGCGAGGTGCACCGGGATGATCTTGCCGGGGTAGGGCGCGCCGAAGGCCACCTTCCGTTTGCCCGCGCCCTGGTTCTGGAAGACGGTCATGAAGAGCGATTCGCCCGTGAGCAGGCGCTTGCCGGCGCCAAGGAGGGCGCCCATGAAGCCGGAGTTCTGCGGCGAGCCGTCGCCAAAGATCGTCTGCATGGCGATGTTGTCGTCCATGTACATCATGCCGCCGGCTTCCGCGACGACGGCCTCCTGGGGATCGAGTTCGACCTCGACGAACTGCATGTCGTCGCCGTGGATCTGGTAATCAATTTCGTGCATTGGGTTCATAATGGGTGAGGCAAAGAACCCGCATCATTGCAGGAAAGTTTCGGCGGCTCAGCAGGAATCAAGGGGCTTGAGTGTAACGATGGTCGCGCCCCAGCCGCCGGAGTTTTCGTCACCGGCCTCGAAGCGGGCCACCGCGGGCGAGCGCCGCAGGCAGGCGCGCACGGTGGTGCGCAGCGTCCCGGTGCCCTTGCCGTGCACCACGCGCACGCGGTGCAGGCCGCACCGGCGGCACTCGGCAAAATAGTCCTCGAGCAGGTCGCTGATCTCCGCCGGACGAAACGCATGGAGGTCGAGTTCGCCCGTGATGGGAATCCGCACGGGCTCCGGGAAATTGTCCGCAGGCACAGGCGGATGCTTGGTGATCGCCTGGAGCAGGCGACAAAAAACCCGCCCTCTGCAGAGCGGGTTTTTGCACACACACCTAACTTAACACCCAAGGATATTGCAGGCGTGGTGCCAACTTGGACGGCCGCCTGTAAGGACCTTCTGGTCAGCAAGAAGGATTTTTATTCGCCCTTGGCGGCGCGCGTGAGAGAGGGCCGGATGACCCGAACCCGAAATCAAAGCTTCCCGGTTATGGGACAAAACCGGGTCACCATGACCATGACCTCCGTCGCCCATCCGCTGCTGGAGTTGTGGGGGCACGACGCGCATAAATTCGGCCGCAACCACGATTCCCGATGCTTACTCTCGAAAATATCACCAAGCGCTTTGGTTCCCTGACCGCCCTCGACGGCGTTTCACTCCGCATCGAAGGAGGCGAGTTCTTCGGCCTGCTCGGACCCAACGGTGCCGGCAAGTCCACGCTGATGTCGCTGATCGCGGGCTTGCGCGCGCCGGACACCGGTTCGCTCACCCTCGACGGCGTTCCGCTCACCGCCGCGAATTCCGCCGGCCGCCTGGCCCTGGGCCTGGTGCCGCAGCACATCGCGCTCTACCAGGAGCTCAGCCCCGACCAGAACCTGCGCATCTTCGGCCAGCTCTACGGCCTGAAGGGCGCCTTGCTCCAGGAGCGCGTCGAGGAGGCGCTGGCCGCCGTGCAGCTCGCCGACCGCCGCAAGGACCAGGTGAAGAATTTCTCCGGCGGCATGCAGCGGCGGCTGAACCTGGCCGCCGCCCTGTTGCACCGGCCCAAGGTCCTGCTCTGCGACGAGCCGACCGTCGGCGTCGATCCGCAGTCGCGCAATGCGATCTTCGAATACCTCGAGCGGCTCAACGGCGAGGGACTCACGGTGATCTACTCCACGCACTACATGGAGGAGGCGACCCGGCTGTGCTCGCGCATCGGCATCATCGACCACGGCAGGATCCTGGCCCAGGGCACGCTCGAGGAACTGATCACGCGGCTGCCGTTCGAGGAGGAGATCCGTTTCCCGGCCGAGGGCGGCACGCAGGCGCTCGCGGCCTCGCTCGCCGCGCAGGGCGAACTCGCCACCCTCGACGGCACGCACCGCTTCCGCCCGCGGCCCGACTACAAGCTCTCGGCCTTCTACGCCTTGACCGAGTCGCTCGGCCTGCCCGCCCGCCTCTTCACCAGCCAGCGCCCGACGCTCGAGGCGCTCTTCCTTCACCTCACCGGCCGCACCATCCGCGAATAATCCCCTCCCATGCACATTCTCCTCACCCTCCTCAGCAAGGATTTTGCGAACCTCCGCCGCAACCGGGCGGCGTTCCTCCTCTCGTTCGTCGTGCCGATGATCATCATCTACATCGTGGGCCAGGTCTTCGGCCTCGGGCGCAGCGACAGCGGCCCTTCCGGCATTCCTCTCGCGGTGGTCAACCAGAGCGACAATCCCGCCGCGCTCAAGCTGGTCGCGGCCCTGCAGGCGGAGAAATCATTCCGCGTGATCACCGAGTTCACCAATCCCGACAAGACCAGGCGCCCGTTGACGGAGGCCGATCTGCGGCCGATGATCCATGACCGGCATTTCAGCTACGCGCTCGTCATCCCGGCCGACCTGATCACGGAAACGCGCTTCGGGGTGCACCTGAAGGTGCTGTCCGACCCGCGCAACGACATCGAAAGCCAGACGGTCAACGGCATGTTGCAGAAAGCCATTTTCTCCAACGTCCCGCAATTGCTCGGCCAGATGCTGCAGACCCGCGCCCGGGGATATCTGGGAGCGGAGCGCATCGATCGTTTCAACCAGGTCATCGCGGACGGCGCGGCGCGGGCGTTTGGCGGCGACGCGCAGGAAATCCTGCAGCATATCCAGGCGGGCGATTTCAGCGCGTTGAATCTCGGTGCGAGCAGCACGCCAACCGGCGGGACCACGGCTATGGACGACGGGATGCTTTCGCGACTCGTGAAGATCGACTCGGAGCAGGTGGTGGGCAAGGACGTCAAGAGTCCCACGGCCACGCGCATCGTCGGCGGCTACGCCGTGATGTTCCTGCTGTTCGCCCTCAGCAACGCCTCGGCGGCGTTCTTTGACGAGAAAAACACCGGGGTTTTCCAGCGGGTGCTCTCCGCGCCGGTGAGCCGTGCCCAGTTGCTCTGGAGCCGGTTCATCTACGGGGTGCTGTTCGGGCTCGGGCAGCTCATGGCGCTGTTTCTCGCCGGCCACTTCCTCTACGGCGTGGATGTCTTCGGGCATCTGGGCAACCTGCTGCTGGTCTGCGCCAGCGTTGCCGCGGCCTGCACGGCGTTCGGCATGGTGCTGTCGGCGGTCACGCGTTCGGCCGAGGCCGCCCGCAGCCTGGCCACGCTGCTGGTCATCACGATGAGCGCCTGCGGCGGGGCCTGGTTCCCGATCACCTTCATGCCGCATTTCATGCAGCAGATCGCGCACTTCACGATCGTCTACTGGGCGATCGAGGGCTTCGGCGCGGTGCTCTGGGCGGGCACCAGCCTGCTCAAGCTCCTGCCCATCGAGGGCGTGCTGCTCGGCATCAGCGCGGCGGCGATGGCGCTCGCGGTCTGGCGCTTCAACCGCGGCCACATCTTCGGCTGATCAGTCCGCCGGCGGCGGCGGCAGGGCGGGCTTTTCGGGTTCGCCCTGCTGGATGGTGCCGGTCGGGCGCGGGGCGGGCGGCGGGGGCGGCTCCTCCATGGCGCGCCGCACTTCCTGTTCCACGCTGCTCGTGGCCT
>CAYZSN010000138.1:0-7190 GCA_964481095.1 uncultured Oleiharenicola sp.
CGACCGCCCTGCGCAGGCCCGGCAAGCGGGCGCCCGCCAGCGGAGCCACGCCGGCGCCGGCGCCCACCCCCGACAGCGAGGGCCTGGCGATCAGGAATTTCCTGCAGCTGGCCGGCGTGAGCTTCGAGGGCGTGCCCGGCAGTTCGCTCGCCTTCGACGGTTCGCAGCTCATTGCCACGCAGACGCCGCGCAACCTCGACCGCCTGCGCAACATCCTGGCCCGGTACAACGACGTGCGGCAGGTCGAGATCGAGGCCAAGTTCATGGAAGTGCAGCAGGGCGCACTCGAGGAACTCGGTGTGCAATGGAATCTCGCGACCAAGCCGACCCAGCTCAACGGCGCGCAGTCGGTCTACACCACCGGCAACGGCATCAACCGTTCGCTGGCCGGCGCGTTCAACAATGCGACCTCGTCCCAGCAGATCTCGATCACCGGCACGGGCGCGCCTGACGGCGGCCTGAACGTGCCGACGGCGGCGCCGTCCATTCCCGGCGGCGTGCTCCTGGGCGCCAACGCCGCGCCGCTCGCCAACATCACGGGCATCATCGGCGAATTCGACGTCAACGCAATCGTCCGCGCCTTGTCCCAAAAGAGCGGCACGGAACTGCTGAGCGCGCCGAAGCTGACCGTGCTGTCCGGCAATCCCGCCACCATCACCGTGGCGCAGGAACTGCGCTACCCGCAGTCCTATGGCCAGATCCAGTCGCAGGTGGGCACGGGCAGCCTGTCGGGCGGCGGCTCGGCCGGCGTGTCGATCACGTCCGGCACGCCGCAGGAATTCACCACGCGCAACGTCGGCGTCGAGCTGAAGGTGACGCCGATCGTCGAGGAGGACGACTACAGCGTGAGCCTCGACTTGAATCCGAAGGTCACGGAATTCGAGGGCTTCGTGGAATACGGCGGCCCGAGCGTTGCGATCTCGGGCGGCACGACGGTGACCGTGCCGCCGGGGTTCTATCAGCCGATCTTCGCCGTCCGCGAGGTCACCACCAAGGTGACGATCTGGGATGGCGCGACGCTCGTCATGGGCGGCCTGACGCGCGAGGATGTGAAGAAGGTGAACGACAAGGTTCCCGTGCTCGGCAGCGTGCCGATCATCGGCCGGCTGTTTCGCAGCCAGGGCGAAAGCACGCAGAAGCGCAACCTGCTCATCTTCGTCACGGCCAACCTCGTGAGCCCGGGCGGTTCGCTGAAAAAGCAGGCGGTGGCCGGGAGCCCGGCCGGTTCGCTCTACCAGAACCCGACGCTCATCACGCCCGCCGGCACGGCGGAGCGCGGCAAATAGGCGCGCTTACTTGGCGTCGGTGACGAAGGTCGTATTTTCCGCGATGCGGCGCATCTCGGCGGCTTCCTCGCGCAGCTGGGAGGGCGTCTTGTACGGGATGCCGGCTTCGGCGAACCGCGCGGGCTCCTGCTGCGCACGCTTCCAATCCGAATAACTCATGGGGACGGTGTGACATCCGGCCGCCAGCAGGCAGGCAAGGAGGGCAAGGCCGACGAGCGCTCGTCTTTGGTTCACGTGGCGGCGATGCTGCAACTTTCCGCCCCGGGTGCAAGAACGGTTTGGGTTTGTGCCCGGCGGGAGCGACGATTGAGCATGGGCCATGGCGAAATGGCTTCTCGTGGACGGGTACAACATGGCCTTCCGGGCCTTCTATGGCATGCCGGAGCTCACTCGCAGCGACGGATTCCCCACGGGTGCGCTGCACGGGTGGATCAAGACGATGTGGCGACTGCAGGACCAGGAAAAGCCGGAGGGCATGCTGGTGTTTTTCGACCTCGGCGGCTCGACGCACCGCCTGGCCCTGCATCCGGAGTACAAGGCGCAGCGCAAGGAAACCCCCGAACCGCTGGAAAAACAGATCCCGGTCATCAAGGAGATGACGCGAGCGATGGGCCTGGTCGGCGTCGAACTCGACGGCATTGAGTCGGACGACCTCCTCGCTTCGCACGCGCGGATGCTCGCGAACGCCGGGCACGAGGTGCTGATCGTGAGCGCCGACAAGGATTTTGCGCAGTGCGTGACCGACCGCATCAAGATCCTGCTGCCCCCGCCGACCGCCAACCCGAAGCTGGGCTGGCGGGTGCTGGATACCGCGGGCGTGGTGGAGAAGTTCGGCGTGCCGCCGCCCCAGATCGCCGAGTACCTCGCGCTCATTGGCGACACCTCCGACAACATTCCCGGCGTCGATGGCGTGGGGCCGAAGACCGCCGCCAAGTGGTTTGCGGAGCACAAGACGCTCGAGGGCATTATCGCCGCGGCCGGCACGCTGAAACCCGAGCGCTTTCGCGAGTCCGTGGCGGGCGCGGCCGCACGGCTGCGCCTGAACCTGGAATTGACGACGCTGCACCCACAGGCGGCGCTGCCACATGTCGGCCCCACGCCGCCGCAGGCGGAGAAACTCTTCGCGCTGCTGGAAAAATTGGAAATGAAGTCCTCGCTGGCCGAGGCGCAGAAGCGCTACGCCGGGCAGACCGAACTTTTCTGAGCGGGCGCGGGACGGAATCCGCACTTGCCAGTCGAAACCGTCTGTGGAGAATTTCGGGCAAAGGATACCCCATGGCCACCAGCAAACGGGAATCGAACAAGTCAGACCTGATGAAGGACATCATCGCGAAGGTCGGGAAGGAGAAGGCCATCGACCTCGTGATGCAGTCCTACAACACCGAATTGCTGACCACCCGGCTGCGCCGCCTGGAAGAGGGGACCCCGGGAATCGGCGCCTATACCCGTCGCGATCACCTCTTGGATGCCCTGCGTCGCGTCGTCGAGGTCTGCGACCTGACCTGATTTCCAGAGGAAGGGTCTGTCTTCTGTTCTCTGATCAAGAAACCGGCGGCTCGAACATGTAGCCGATGCCGTGGACGGTCTTGAAGCAGTCGAGCGAGATGCCGTTCTTGTCGAACGCCGCGCGCACCTTGACGATGTACTGGTCGAGCGAACGGCTGCGGATGTCGGCATGGATGCCCCAGACGGAATGGATGAGCTCCTTGCGGGTGATCACGACGTTCCGGTGCGTGTGCAGGTAGGCGAGGATCCCCAGTTCCTTGCGGCCCGTCTTGAACGTGGTGCCGTTGGGAAATTCGATCTCGAGGCGTTCCGGATGGACCTTGGCGCCGAGGAACTCGAACGGGCCGTCCACGGTGCGGAGGTTTTTCGTCACGTTGAAATCGGCGTGTGATTCCGTGCGCCGCAGCACCGCGCGGATGCGGGCCGTGAGTTCATTGTAGCTGAAAGGCTTCGTGATGTAGTCGTCGCCGCCCATGTTCAGGCCCTGGATCTTGGCCTCGTCGTGGGTGTTGGCGGTGAGAAAGACGACCGGCGTGTTGATGTCCTCGTCCTTCATCTGCTTGAGCAGGTCGAAGCCCGTGCCGTCGGGGAGATTCACATCGAGCAGCAGCAGGTTGGCAAAATTATGCTGGAGGAAACGCAGCGCCGGGAGAATGCGCGGATAAACCTGCACGTTCATGCCCGCCTCTTCCAAGTGCTGGGCGATCAGTTTGGAAAGTTCGACTTCGTCTTCGACTACGACGATCAAGGGGCGGGGTTCGGCGCACATGGCTGGAAGCGGAGGAGAGGTTGGGGGGACGGCCTTGTTTTTACAATTCACACGGCCATTGTCAAAGCGAAGTTGGACCTTTCTGCAGGATGAAAAACTTGTCATTCCGGCCGCCCGGCGTTGGCTCCCTCCCATGAAGGTCACGATCGGATTGCTCCAGCACGCCTGCTCCGCCTCCCCGGCGGAAAACTTGCGCAAGACGCTCACCTTGGCGGAGCAAGCCGCCCGGCGGGGGGCCAAGATCATCTGCACGCAGGAGCTCTTCCGGTCCCAGTATTTCTGCCAGAGCGAGGACCATGCGAACTTCAAGCTGGCGGAATCCATCCCCGGACCCAGCACCGACGCCTTCCGCAAACTGGCGAAAAAGCACAAGGTCGTGGTCGTGGCCTCGCTGTTCGAGAAGCGCGCCGGCGGCCTGTACCACAACACGGCGGCGATCATCGATGCGGACGGCAAGCTGCTGGGCGTGTACCGGAAGATGCACATCCCGGACGACCCGCTCTACTACGAGAAATTTTATTTCACGCCCGGCGACACGGGTTTCAAGGCGTGGCAGACAAGGTACGGCAAGATCGGCGTGCTGATCTGCTGGGACCAGTGGTACCCCGAAGGCGCGCGCCTGACCGCGTTGCAGGGCGCGGAGATCATTTTCTATCCGACCGCGATCGGCTGGCACCCGAAGGAGAAAAAGAAATTTGGCGAAAACCAGCATGGCGCGTGGGAGACCATCCAGCGCGCGCATGCGGTCGCCAACGGCTGCTTCGTGGCCGTGACCAATCGCATCGGGCTCGAGCGGCCGGTCGGCGGCGCGGGTATCGAGTTCTGGGGCCAGAGTTTTGTCGCGGGCACCAGCGGCGAGATCCTGGCCAAGGGCAGCGTGAACCGGGAGGAGATCCTGCTCGTGCCGGTGGACCTCGGCCGAGTCGACGAGACGCGCACGCACTGGCCGTTCCTGCGCGACCGGCGCATCGACGCGTACGGCGACATCACGCGCCGCTACATCGACTGAGTCATGGCCGTACCGCAAACGCCCACCGCGCTCGGTTTCCGCATGCCGGCCGAGTGGGAGCCCCAAGCCGCCGTCTGGCTGTCGTGGCCGCACAAGCGCAGCACCTGGCCCGGCCGGTTTCGTTCGATCCCGCACGTCTTTGCGGAGATCGTGCGGCAGATCAGCCGCTTCGAGGACGTGCGGATCAATTGCGCGGCGAAGCTGCAGCCGCGCGCCAAGCGCCTTTGCACCGCGGCCGGGGCGGACATGAAGCGGGTGACTTTCCATGCGCACCCGACCAACGACACCTGGTGCCGCGACCATGGCCCGATCTTCGTGAAGCACGGGCGCACCGGCGAAGTGGCCGTGACGGACTGGGTCTTCAACATGTGGGGCGACAAGTACCGGCCCTACGACCTCGACAATAAAATCCCGCGCCTCATCGCGCGTAAGTTGAAATTGCGCCGCTTCGTGAACCGCATGGTGCTCGAGGGCGGGTCGATTGACGTGAACGGCCGGGGCCTGCTGCTCACGAGCGAGCAATGTTTGCTGAATAAGAACCGGAACCCGCACCTTTCCCGCAGCGACATCGAGCGGAACCTCGAGGAGTATCTCGGCGTGAAACAGGTGCTGTGGGTGGGCGAGGGGATTGTCGGCGACGACACCGACGGGCACATCGACGACATCACGCGTTTCTACAAGGCGGACGGATTCGTCACGTGCGTGGAGCCGAACCCGCGCGACCCGAACCATCGTTGCCTCGCGGACAACCTGGAGCGGCTGCGTGGATTCCGCACACCGGCCGGGAAGAAGTTCGACATTGTCGAACTGCCGATGCCGAAGCCAATGGCGGTGGACGGGCAGCGTGTGCCGGCGAGCTACGCGAATTTTCTCATCATCAACGGTGCGGTGCTCGTGCCGCAGTTCCGGCAAAAGGAACGCGACGCGCAGGCACGAGTCATACTCGGGGATTGCTTCCCGGGCCGGGAAATCGTTCCCATCGATTGCTCCGGCCTGATCTGGGGCCTCGGCACCCTGCACTGCATATCCCAGCAACAACCAGCCTCCACCAAGCCTGCGGTTGGCAGGCCGGCCTGATATCCATGCGTCTTCTTACCGGTTTCGCCCTTGTCTCCACCTTGCTCCTTGCCGGATGCGATTCGTTTCCAGATCGCATCAACTCGCGGCTTGAGGAGGTGCCGCCGCAGGTCCACGAATTCGAGGGGACGGTGGAGCAGATTTATTTTGCCGCGCAGAAGGCCTTCAAGCGGCTCGATTTCAATCTCACCCGCTCGTCGATGGGTCGGGTGGAGGCGGCAAGTTCGATCCATACCAGCACGGCCTTCGGGGATTCCCGCCAGCTCGTCGCGCGCATCGCCATCCACGAAAGCGGCCCGGGCAAATGCGAAGTGGAGATGTGGCTCACCGAGGATGTATCCAGCCAGTCGATGGGCGGTACGCACCGCACCCCCGCTGAAGGAGAATGGATTTTTCGCGACTTATTTTGCTGAACTGCAGGAGGTTTTGCGGGATCAAGCGGCGCAGTCCGCGACCGATAAAAAGTGATTTTTCTCTTGCGAGGGGGAGGGGGATAAAGGACTTTCTGCCCCCTTTCGCGGCGTTCTTAAGTCAGGCCGGTATTGCCGCGGTGCTCCGCCGGCCTGTTCCGACAGTTCAACCCTCAACCAGCGGATCCGCAAGGATCCACCCGGAAGAAACGCCCGCACCGGAGCAAGCGGCCGGTTTTTCCGACACAGTCAAACATGAGTTCGTTAATGCAGGAACTGCTCGCGCAGAGCACGTTCGACAAACTGAAGGCCGGCACGATTGTTCCCGGCGTCATCACCGAAATCCGCGCCAATGAAGTCGTCGTCGATATCGGCGGCAAAGCGGAAGGCGTCATCCCCGCCAATGAGTTCTCCGATCTCGGCGAGCTCCAGATCGGCTCCACCATCGAGGTCATCCTCGAGAAGCTCGAGGACAAGGAGGGCAACCCCGTCCTGTCCTACGAGCAGGCGCAGCAGAAGAAGAACTGGGAGAACATCCTCTCGAAGTGCCAGGAGGGCGCCATCGTCCCCGGCCGCGTGAAGACCAAGGTCAAGGGCGGCCTGATCGTTTCGATCGGCGTCGACTCCTTCCTTCCGGCCTCGCACATCGACATCCAGCCCCCGAAGAACCTCGACCAGTACGTCGGCCAGACCTACGACTTCAAGGTTCTCAAGATCAATCATGAGCGGAAGAACATCGTCCTTTCGCGCCGCGAGCTGATCGAAGAGCAGCGCATCAACAAGCGCCGCGACCTCCTGGAGAAGCTCCAGCCGGGCCAGGTCCGCAAGGGTGTCGTCAAGAACATCACCGACTTCGGTGCGTTCATCGACCTCGACGGCATGGACGGCCTGCTGCACATCACCGACATGAGCTGGGGCCGCATCGGCCACCCGTCCGAGCTGCTGAAGCAGGGCGAGGAGATCGAGGTGATGATCATCGACATCAACCGCGAGAAAGAGCGCGTGTCGCTCGGCCTCAAGCAGACCAAGAACAACCCGTGGGACAACATCGACCACAAGTTCCCGGTCGGCTCCAAGATCCACGGCAAGGTCGTCAACCTCGTCCCGTACGGCGCGTTCATCGAACTCGAGCC
>CAYZSN010000139.1:0-3658 GCA_964481095.1 uncultured Oleiharenicola sp.
GGCACGGGACGGAGGGCGTTGGTCCCGCCCCCCGTCGCTGCGCTGGCTGTTGCCGGATAGCACCCCGGAGCCGCGCAGTTTTGCCCTTGTGCGACTCTTTGCTGGCAGAGTGGGACTGGGGCATCCGGCAAACGTTCCGGAAAAAAGTAGCGCCAAAACGGCTGTAGGAGGAACGCCGACACGCGGCGGGTTTCCGGTCTGACAGGAGTATCGGCGCGGGGCCGATAGGGGGCGGGCGGCGCGCCCGCTACACTCGGGGCATGAAATGGATCATCGCCCCCGCCTGCGCCCTGTTGCTTGGCCTTTCCGCCTGCAATTCCGACAGCACGCCCGCGCCCCAATCGGTTTCCTCGCAGTCCAGCACGGAAACGACGCCGCCTTCGACGCCCGGCACCCCAACCACCCCGAGCACGCCCAGTACGCCGAGCACCCCCGTCACGCCCACCTCGCCGGGTTCGGGCACGAGCGTCACGGACATCGCCGGCGTGGGGCCGCTGGACTACCTCGCCTTGGAGCAGCCGATCGCCGGCGACCACGAGCTGCGCATCATTTCGCCCATGGTGCTCGAACTGACCCGGCTCAGCACCAAGCAGCCCGATCCGGCGAAGATGGATGTCTGGAATTTCGCGGACGCGAACGGCAACGCTTCGCTGCCGGACGCCGCCAGGTTCGCCGTGACCGTGAACGGCCAGGCGGCAGCGGTGCAGGCAGTCGGCTTCAAGCGCCGTCCGCTCTACGCGCCGCTGGCGCTGCGCGACCTCCGCGTGGAGAGTGTGATCTACCTGAAGATCGGCACGGCTGTCACCACCGGCCAGAAGGTGGAGGTGAAGAATTCCGACGGCTCGCTGTGGCCGGGCTCGATGGCGTTCGCCGCCACGGCGGACACCCTGCGCTTCGGGCCGGCCCTGCACGTGAACCAGGAGGGTTACCTGCCCAACCGCGCGAAGAAAGCCTTCGTCGGCTACTACCTCGGCAGCCTCGGTGAAATGGAAGTGGCGCCGGGCGGCGCGTTCCAGATTGTCGACGCCGCGAGCGGGGCGGTGGTCTTTTCCGGTTCGCTCACGCGCCGCGCCGATGCCGGCTGGACGTATTCGCCCACGCCCTACCAGCAGGTGTGCGAAGCCGATTTCTCCAGTTTCAGCACGCCGGGCAAGTACCGGCTCGTGGTGCCGGGTTGCGGCGCCTCGCTGCCGTTCCGCATCGACGAGGGCATCGCGATGGGTTTTGCGCGCACCTACGCGCTCGGGCTCTATCACCAGCGCTGCGGGATGCCGAACGAACTTCCGTACACGCGCTTCACCCACGATGCGTGCCACACCGGCGCCGCCGCCGTGCCGTCGTCGGCCTCCGGCTTCGGTTTCACCTGGACGGCCATCGCGAGCTACGCGAACACGCTCAACGACAACAATCCCGCGCAAGTCGCCCCGCGCCTGACGAGTCCGTCGGCGCAGCTCTATCCGTTCGTCAACCAGGGGCCGATCGACGTGTCGGGTGGTCACCATGACGCCGGCGACTACAGCAAGTACACGATCAACAGCGCGACGCTCGTGCACACGCTGATGTTTGCGGTGGACTCGATGGACGGCGTCGCGGCCCTCGACAACCTCGGCCTGCCCGAGAGCGGGGACGGCGTCAGCGACATCATGCAGGAAGCGAAGATCGAGGCGGATTACCTGGCCAAGATCCAGGACGCCGACGGCGGCTTCTACTTCCTCGTCTACCCGCGCGAGCGCGAGTACGAGAACAACGTGCTGCCGGACCGCGGCGACCCGCAGGTCGTCTGGCCGAAGAACACCGCGGCGACGGCCGCCGCCGTCGCGGCGCTCGCCGAGACCGCCTCGTCGCCGCGCTTCAAGGCCGCTTATCCGCAGGCCGCCGCCAGCTACCTCGCGAAGGCGAAGGCCGGCTGGAAATTCCTCAACGACGCCATCGCCAAGTACGGCAAGGCCGGCGCGTACCAGAAGATCACGCACTACGGGGATGACTTCACCCATGACGACGAGCTCGCCTGGGCCGCGGCCGCCATGTTCGTGGCCACCGGCGACGCCGGCATCCATGCCACGCTCAAGTCGTGGTTCAACCCCGCCGATCCCGGCACGTGGCGCTGGGGCTGGTGGCACGCCTACATGGGCTGGGGCAACGCGGTCCGAACGTACGCCTTCGCCGTGCGCAGCGGTCGCCTGGGCGCCAGCCAGGTCGACTCCGCCTACCTCGCGAAGTGCGAGGCCGAGGTCCGCGCCGCCGGCAATGATGAATTGAAGTGGTCGCAGCAAAGTGCGTACGGCACCAGCTTCCCCGAGGCGACCAAGCACGTGCAGGCCGCCGGCTGGTATTTCTCCAGCTCGCAGGGCTTCGACCTGGCGGTGGCCGCCCAGCTCGACAGCCGGTCCGACTACCTCGACGCCGTCGTGGCGAACATGAATTACGAGGGCGGCGGGAACCCGGTCAACGTGGCGTACGTCACGGGCCTCGGCCGCAAGCGCCAGCACGAGATCGTGCACCAGTACGCCCAGAACGACCGGCGCGACCTGCCGCCGACGGGCATCCCGCTCGGCAACCTGCAGACCGGCCCGATCTACACGGGCACCTACGGCACCGAGCTGGCGGCGCTGACGTTCCCGCGCGACAGCGCCGGCACCGCGCCCTATCCGTTCTACGACCGCTGGAGCGACACGTTCAACGTCACCACGGAGTTCGTGCACCTCGACGAGGCGCGCAGCCTCGCCAGCCTGGCGTTCCTCGCGGCGCAGACGTCGCAAAGGAACCAGGCGTGGAAGAGCGCGTCCGCCCGGATCACGGGCCTGCCCGACCAATTGCCGGTCGGCGCCGCGGTCACCGCGTCGTTGTCCGCCTCCGGCCTGGACCTTTCCGCCGCCACGATCGTGTGGGAAGCGGCCGGCCAGCCCGCCACGTTCGGGCCGACCTTCACCTTCACGCCCTCGGGCCAGGGCCAGCAATGGGTGGAGGCGGAAGCCGCGCTGCCCGACGGCCGCCGCGTGTTCGCGGTGAAGAATTTCTTCGCCGACAACGGCCACGCCATGGTGACGGTGGCCGCCACCGACAACTCCGCCAAGATCGGCGACCCGACCGACGTTGCGACCTTCACCTTCAGCCGCACCGGCGATACCGGCGCGGCGCTCACCGTGAAGTTCACGCTGAGCGGCACGGCGGTGAAGTGGAACGACTATCGCCGTCCCGAAGGGGACATGCCGGTGGAAACGACGATTCCGGCGGGCGCCGCTTCCGGCACGCTCTCGATCTACGGCGTGGCCAACACGACCAACGCCAATCCGGCCACGGTGACGATCACGGTTACGGGCGACACGTCCTACAACGCCGGCAATCCCGCCAGCGCCACCGCGACGCTGAAATAACATGCGCCGCCGCCGCCAGCGCCAGCTCCAGTTGGTCAGCCACGGGGAATTTCCCGATGCGGGAACGGGGCCGCGACCGGATGGCTTGGCCCCCCAGCGCGGGATAAACTCCGGCATGAGCGTTATTTCCGAATCCGTTTTCTTCCCCCCCGCCCGTTACGAGACCAAGTGGGATGAGATTTTCGCAGCATTGGATTGGGTGGATGGACTGGCGGCATTGTTCGAGGGCGAGCCCATTCCCGAACAGTTTATTCATCTCGTCTGCAACCGCCCGACGCGGCTAG
>CAYZSN010000140.1:0-3671 GCA_964481095.1 uncultured Oleiharenicola sp.
CCTCGAGCGCGCCGTTCAGCTCCTTGAGCTCGTGGCGCACGGTCGTCTTTTGCCCGTTGACCGTGATCTCCTGCGGCCCGAGGCCGTGCATCAACTCGTGCATGAGGATGTGGGTGAAGAACGGCTCGAAGGCGACGAGCGGCTGGTCGCCGGCGGACACCGCCACGCGCGCGATGGGCTGGAGCACGGCGGCGAACTTGGCTTCCTGGACGTTCTTGAGCATGACGCGCTTCGAGCCCTTGGCGGCGACGACGCGCTCGTCGTTGGGCAGGTTGAACGCCGCGGTCTGCACGCCGCGGTTGCCGTCGCCGGACGTGAACACGACGTTGACGACGCGGATGGGGGAGAGGCCGCCGAGCTTCGGGCGGCGGAACTTCGGGTCGATCGGGAGCTTGTCCTCGAGGCCCTGCAGCTCGGCGCCGAAGCGGGCGAGCTTGCCGGTCTCGGCGGCATCGGTGACGCCGATGTAGGATTCGTACGCGGCCTTGTAGCCGAACCACTCGTCCTCGTAGGTTTCATAGGGTCCGATGGTCGGCTCGATCGTGGCGTCGAGTTCCATCCAGGCCATGTCGCTGTCGTAATAGTCGTTGGTCAGGAAGGCGCGGGCGCGGAGCTCGAGGAACTTCTTGAGCGTGGGCTGCGCCGTGGCGGCGGCGGCCTCGTTGAGCAGCGCGGCCATCCGCAGGAGCTCGGGCTGGTACTCGACGCTGTACGGCACGATCGTGAAGGCGCCGGCGGGGTTGCGGCGGATCGTGGTGAAGAAGCCCGTGGCCTGCTCCTTGTCGGCCGGCGCGAGCGTGGCGATCCACTTCTCGAGGTCGGCGCGGGTGGTGTCGGTCGGGTAGAAGTTGCCGCCCTCGGGCTTGGGGCCGACGCCGGGGATGAACGGCGCCTGGGCGTCGGGCCGCGACCACGGGCCGGCGTTGATGCTGAAGTAATGCAGGCGGGCGCGGCCGAGCGGCGAGGAGTCGCGGACCAGCTCGCTGAGCCACGTCGGGTTGAGCGGGGCGACCTGGCGGAGGAAGAGGCCGTCGATGATGCGGGCGGCCTCGACCATCTTGGCGAGGGCGAGCTTCTCGTTGGCGGGGAGGGCCGAGGTGTCGGCCTTGATCGCGACCGGCGCGAAGCGGGCCGCGAGGGCCTTCAGCGCGGTCTCGTCGGGGAGGGGCTTGGACTCGGCGGCGCTGAGCGGAGGGCAGATGACAGAGGCCAGAAGACAGATCAGCCACAGCGAAGGCCGGGCGACCGATCCCGGGCGGACAGCAGGCCGCATCGGGAAGACAGGGAACAAACGGGGGCTAATTTGCATGCTCCCAGTTTGCGTTTATGACATCCAAGTCAAGGACGCTGCGGCAGACTGCGGATCGATCTTTTCACAGAAGGTGACGAAGCAAACGAAGTGAGTTCAGACGAACGACCCGAACGGTCCTTCGGGGCCCGGCGAAGCAGCCACGGTGGGGCGGATGCCCTCATCCGCCATGCCTCGCGGGGTGAGGGCCGCCCCGCCCACAACCTTCGCATGGCTCATCCCATCAGGATGCGGCGGAGCTGGTCCAGCGCGGGAAGGTCGGCAAGAAGGCTGCGCCGCTTGCCGGCGTCACGTGTGAACTCGAGGTATGCATGGTGCTGCCGGCCCTGCGCCTTGGCGAGGTAGCCGAACCGCAACCAGGGGAGGGCATCGACCCAGAGCTCCTTCTCGAGCGGGATATCCAGCGGGTTGGCCTTCCAGCCCTTCACTGCCTCGCGAAATTCGCCCAGCACGTTGTCGATCGTCTTGAAGGCCTCGTCGGGGACCGGGAACTTCCAGCCCGCGGAATGGCTGCGGCCGTGGTCCGCGGCGGCGCCTTCGACGAACAGCGAGCGAACCAGCTCCCTGCGCTTGGGTTCGGCCGATGTCCAGACGACCTCCTGTAACGCGGTCACGACCGCGCCCTCCTTGACCGGCAGCGACAGCCTCTGACGCAGCGTCCGGTAGTGCAGGATCGCGGTGCTCATGATCGCGGCAGTCTGCGGCCAAGGCGGGCGTTTTCAGCAAGATTTCCCGCGGGAGGCGCCCGGGAACCGCGAATTGACGCAAAACTTACGCCGGAATCGTGCTGTTACCGGGCCGCGGGCACCAGCCGCACCAGCCACCCGGATGCGCCGTGGAGTTCCTCGAGCGCGACGTACAGGTAGCCGTCGGGCCCGGTCTTGATGTCGCGCACGCGCCCGAGGTTGGAGAAGACTTCCTCCTCGTGGGCGACCTTGCCGTCCTTCAGCTCGAAACGGATGAACTTCTGCTGCGCGAGCGAGCCGAGGAAGAGGTTGTCCCTCCACTGCGGGAACTTGTCGCCGGTGTAGAAGCCGATCGGGCTCGTCGCGATGGACGGCGTCCAGTGCCGCGCGGGCTGCTCCATGCCGGGCGCCTCGGTCTTGTCGCTGACCGGCGTGCCGTCGTAGTTGATGCCGTAGGTGATCGCCGGCCAGCCGTAGTTCCGGCCAGGCCGGATGTAGTTCAGCTCGTCGCCGCCGCGCGGGCCGTGCTCGGATTCCCAGACCTCGTGGGTCGCGTGGTTGACGGCGAGGCCCTGCGGGTTGCGGTGGCCGTAGCTCCAGATCGAGCCCCACGCGCCGGGGCGGCTGACGAACGGGTTGTCGGGCGGCACGGTGCCGTCGTGGTACACGCGGTGGACCTTGCCGTTGGGGCGGTCGAGCTGCTGGGCGTCGCCGGTCTGCCCGCGCTCGCCGACGGTGAAGTAGAGGTAGTCGCCGTCGAACTCGATCCGCGAGCCGAAGAGCACGTAGCCCTCGGGATACGACGGCTTGGGCAGGGAGAAGATGGTCTGCTGCTCGACGAAGCGGTTGTCGCGCAGCTTGCCGCGCACGATCTTGGTCATGGCGTGCTCGCCGTCGCCCGGGTCGCTGAACGAAAGGTAGATCCAGCCGGTGTGGGCGTAGTCGGGATGGACGGCGACGGCCATCAGCCCGCCTTCGCCTTTTTCCACCACGGCCGGGATGTCGGCGATGGGATCGGGGAGCAGCCGGCCGTCCTGGATCACGCGCAGCGCGCCCTTGCGTTCGGTGAGCAGGATGCGCCCGTCGGGCAGCCAGGCGAACGACCACGGCACCTGCAGGCCGTCCTGCACGACGGCCTCGATGCGGTAGTCGTGTTTCTCGCTGTGGCGGAGGAGCTGCTGGTCGAGCGGCTTGACCGGCGGCGGGAGCGTCGCGTTGGCGCGTTGTTCGCGGAGATGGACGACGAGCGCCTGGACGTCGCCGTCGGAAAGCTGGCCGCCGGCCGGCGGCATGCCGGTGTTGGGGAAGCCGTCCCGGATGGCGCGGGCGAGCGCGGCGGCGTCCTCGCCGTGGTGCAGTGGCCCGAGGAGGCTGGTGCCCTTGCCGCCGGAAAGATCGGCCCCGTGGCAGCTCGCACACAGGCGGTCATAGACGGCCTTGGGCTCCTCCGCGAACGAGGGGCCGCAAAACAGGGCGGCCAGCAGCGCGCGGGGAAGGATTCGCATGAAGCTCACTGACTCGGAATCGGGCGGGGGAGTTCCCCGCGAGTTGATCGCCTTACGCCCAGGCTGCCTTGAATTCGGAGCTCGCAGAGACCGCGGAGAGCAGGGTGGGATTTGCTCTGCGCACTTCGCGGCCTCCGCATTAACTCAGCTTCGCTGCTGGCCGCTTCGTGT
>CAYZSN010000141.1:0-5516 GCA_964481095.1 uncultured Oleiharenicola sp.
CTGGCCTCACTGATGAGCCTTTATGTTGCCACCTCAACGCTGGTCAACGCCTTCGATATGCAGATGCCCGAGGGCAGGACGCCGTCGCTGCCTCCACGAAAACGCTAAGCGCGGTCAACGCCATGGCAGGTCAAAGTTGTGTATGTCAATCAGTTTTCATCCAGGATAGCCCGCATGGTCTTGAGCAAGGCTCCTGCCGTGTAGGGTTTTGTCAGGAAGTGTTTCACACCCGCCTCGGTGACATTCGTCACACTACCGTTCCCTTCGAGGCCGCTCGCCGCAATAATTTTTACGGCGGGATTCATTCGCATTAAGGCGTAAATCATGGCAGGACCATCCATAACCGGCATCATCATATCGGTTAGAACAACGTCAATTTCCTTTTCGCGTTTGGCGTAAACGGCAATGGCGTCCGCCCCGTCCGTCGCGGTTAAGACCTTGTACCCAAATGCCTGCAAGGTTTGGCCGGTAATGGAGAGGATGGACGCTTCGTCATCGACCACCAAAATCATCTCACCATTTCCTCGCGGAAAACTGGCGGCTTCCGGATGCTCTTGCAGCAAGTCAAAAGAGGATTCCATGGCGGGCAGGTACACTTTGAAAGTCGTGCCCCTGCCGGGTTCGCTGTAAACATTCACGAAGCCGTCATGACTCTTGACGATGGCCATGACCGTTGACAGGCCCAGACCGGTGCCCTTGGAAAGATCCTTGGTTGTGAAAAATGGCTCGAAGATTTTGTCGATGATGCCCGGCGCCATGCCCATTCCCGAATCCGTTACGCTGATGATTACGTAACGTCCGGGATTGGCCTGGAGATTCATGGCGACATACTGATCATCGAGTACGCAGTTTTCAACGCCCACGATCAGACTGCCACCGTTTGGCATCGCATCCCGGGCGTTCACGCACAGGTTCAGGAGGATCTGGTGAACCTGTGTGGGGTCGCCCAAAATCGTCCATGTATCGCTGGGAATGTTGAACTGCAACCGAATGTCCTTCGGGAAGGTACCCTTGATGATGCTTTCGACTTCGTTTAACAAGTGTTTGGGCTGGACTTCGATCCTCTGACCCTCCAGACCGCGAGCAAACGAGAGAACCTGTCGCACGATGTCCGCGCCCCGTTTGGCGCTTACCTCAATGGTTTCCAGGATTTTCGTCGTCTTCGGATTGTCGGAGGTACTCTTGAGGATGTCGATGGACATCATGATCGGGGCCAGGATGTTGTTGAGGTCGTGCGCGATGCCGCCGGCCAATGTGCCAATACTCTCCATCCTCTGCGCCCGCATAAACTGGGCTTCAATTTTCTTCTTTTCTGTAATGTCGGTGTTGATTACGAGAATCGATTTGGGACGCCCTCCTTTGTCCCGAATAAGCATCCAGCGTGCCTCAATGGTGATTTCACCGCGGTCTTTGGTGAGATTCTGGAGTTCGCCCGACCACTCGCCCTGGCTGATCGTAATCCCGTTGGCTTCTTCAAACTTTTTTGGGTTGGTGTAGAAAAGTCCAACAATATTGCGGCCCACCACTTCCTGGCGAGTCCAGCCATACATGCGTTCCGCCCCCTTGTTCCAAAAGAGGATTACGCCTTCGAGATCGCGAACGAGGATCGCATCGCGCGCCTTGTCCAGGAGCTCCGCCTGTTCCGCGATTAGCTCGAGATCGCGCTTTCGTTCCGTAATATCGCGCGCCACCGTCACTGTTCCAACGATCACACCCTCATTGTTACGGATGGGACTGAAGCTGTAGGTTGCTACCCAGGTTTCGCCCGTATCTTTGCGGCGAAGGGTGAATTCAGCATTCGCTATCGTCTCTCCCCGGAGAGCTCTTGGAACTGCCCACATGTCGAGCGGGGCCAATTCCCCGTCAGGCAGGAACACCTCAAGAAAATCCGAATATTCGGAAAACACCTTGTAACACTCTTCTCTGTTCCTGAATCTGTGGAGCGAAACAAAAGCGTCGTTCAACTCAATAAATCGACCATTACTATCCGTAATAAATACAGCATCGCTCATGTTGGCCAAGGCCGAATCCAGGGTCGCCCGGCTCTCCCGTAATGCCTCTTCCGACCGCTTTCGCTCGGTAATGTCGCGGATCATCCCCAATAGGTTGCCGTCAGGCATCAGGGTCGCGATCACCTCCGCCGCAAAGACGGAACCGTCCTTACGCCGGAACTGCCACTCCCGCTGGTGGTCAGATTTGGCTTTAATTATGTTCAACGCTAATTCGATTTGAGGGAATTCGGCCTGGACAACAATGTCTCTGGCATTCAGCCCGATCAGTTCATCGCGGGTGTAACCGAGCATCCGGCACATGCTCTCATTGGCATCAAGGTAGGTGCTCTCGGAATCGGCGATCACAATGCCGTCCGGCGCATACTCAAACAACGTTCGGTAGCGCAGCTCACTTGCGCGTCTCTCCTCCTCCGTCCTTTTGCGTTCGGTGATATCGGTTCCGGTTCCGATGACATATTCCACCATCCCATTCGCATCAACGAGAGCGGTATTGGACCACGCGATGACGCGAGGCTCTCCGTGCCTGGTAAGCCAGTGGTTTTCGAAGTTGTTCGGAAATTGGCCCGCGCAAAGGTTTCCAAACTCTGCTGTCGTCGTTGTCCGCTCTTCCGGCAAAATGACCAGGTCGATTAGGTTTTGGCCCAGCACATCGTCCGACGAATAGCCGGTCAATTGCTCACATGCCCGGTTGAATCGGACGATCCGTGCCTGCCGGTCAAGGACCACAACGAGAGAGCCGACGGTATCCACGACCGCGGAAATAAAGTCCCGCTCCCGGTACAGTTCTTTTTCCGTGAGCCTGCGCTCGGTAATGTCCCGCGCCACCTTGGAGACACCGATGGGCTTGCCAGTGGCGTCCTTGATCGGTGATGCCGTAACTGAGACATCAATTAGCCGTCCATCCCTGGTCTGTCGAAGCGTTTCAAAGTGTTGCATGCTCTCGCCACATCTGATCTTTGCCAGAATTTGGGTCTCCTCATCCTGCCGGTCGGCTGGGATGAGCCGCATAATGGATGTCCCTATCATTTCCCTGGCCGTATAGCCGAAGATCTTTTCCGCGCCATTATTCCAACTTGTAATAATGCTGGTGAGGTCTTTACCAATGATGGCGTCCTCCGAAAATTCGACAATCGCTGCCAGCCGTAGAGAGGCCAGTTCCGCTCGTTTGCGTTCGGTGATATCCGTGACCACCACTACGACCAGCGTCACGGTGCCATTCACGATGGTCGGCTCATATCTGATCTCGTAATGGCAATCGCCGTCCGCCATCGGCTTATGCAATTCGTAGGCGACGCGCTCCCCGGAGAAAGCGCGGTCCAACCGTGGCCCCACCTGCTCCTCGTAAATCTCAGCCAGCACATCGGGTACGTGTTGGCCGATGATGCTGGACGAAAGGAGGCCAAAAAGGTCGGCATAGGCTTTGTTGGCATACATATAACGCCTGTCCCGATTTACAATGACCAGGCCAACTTTCGCGTTATCCGTTACGATTCGCAGCCGCTCCTCGATCTCGGCTAATTCGCGCGTTTGGCGACGGAACTCAAGAAGGGCGACCACCTGCCGGCTCAATGCGCGTAGCGCCTCCATCTGGTCCCGGCTCAATTCACGCGGCACATGGTCATTCACGCACAGCATTCCCAACGCATGGCCGTCGGCGGTAATAAGTGGAGACCCGCCATAAAAGCGTATTTTGGGACCGCCGGTCACCAGCGGGTTTGAAGCAAATCGCCCGTCTGTGCGGGCATCTTTGACCACAAATACGTCCGGCTGCAAAATCCCGTGCGCGCAAAAGGCAATGTCGCGGGAGGTTTCCCGCCCGGTAATGCCGATGCTGGATTTGAACCACTGCCGGTTCTCGTCAATCAAACTGATCAAGGCAATCGGTGTATTGCAAATATGGGAAGCCAGCAGAGTGATGTCATCGAAGGCCTGCTCCGGGTCCGTATCGAGGATGTGGTAACTGAGCAGCGCTTGCAGGCGCTCTTTTTCGTTAGAGGGCAGCGGGGCTACTGCCGTATCGATCCTTGAACCATCGTTTTTTCGATCAGGGATCATGGTTTTTGTCCTACCTAAGCCGAGGACAAATCTGTCTTTCAGGGGGCAAAAAACTTTGGGAGGAAGGATGTAATGATTGGGTTCAATCTAGCACCACGAGAGCGATTGCGGCTCTCCGGCAGCGGCCAGCGGAGGCCCACTGGATCCGGCTGTAAATCAATTGGGGAAAGCCCAAATCAGGAACTACTCGATCTCAAAGCGACACACCGACGGATGGAGACAACTCATTGCTGGCTCAACGATAAACGCCAGGCAGGATAAACGATTAGCAGGAGAGGCAGGCGGAAGCGCTACTTCTTCTGCTCAATTTTTGCCCAGGAATCCTTCAACGCCACGGTACGGTTAAAAACCGGCTTAACCGGCGTGGAATCGGGGTCCACGCAGAAGTATCCCAGCCGCTCGAATTGATACCGGTTCCCCGCCGGAGCTTTGGCAAGCGACGGCTCCAGCCGGGCGCCGCTGAGTATCACGAGAGAGTTGGGATTAATGTTATCGGTGAAATCCTTCCCCTCCCCGGTCTCATTCGGGTTGGGTGAGGTGAAGAGCTTGTCGTAAAGACGCAGCTCCGCCTCCACTGCGTGCGCCGCCGAAACCCAGTGAATCGTCGCCTTCACCTTGCGTCCATCGGGAGTGTTTCCGCCGCGGGTCGCGGGGTCGTAGGTGCAATGCACTTCGACGACTTCGCCTGTGTTTGGATCTTTCACCACGCTGGTGCAGGTAATCAGGTAGCCATAACGCAGGCGGACTTCGCGTCCGGGCGAGAGCCGGTAATACTGTTTGGGCGGATCTTCGCGGAAGTCATCCTGCTCGATGAACAACACTCGCGAAAACGGCACCTTGCGCTTGCCCGCCGCAGGGTCTTCGGGGTTGTTAACCGCCTCCATCTCTTCGACCTGGTCCTGGGGATAGTTATCGATCACCACTTTGAGCGGACGCATTACCGCCATGACCCGTGGTGCGCGCCGGTTCAGGTCTTCACGCACGAAGTGCTCCAGCATCGCCAGATCGACTGAGCCGTTGGTGCGTGAAACTCCGGCGGAGGTAACGAAGTTGCGGATGGCCTCCGGGGTATACCCACGGCGGCGGATGCCGGAGAGCGTAGGCATGCGCGGATCGTCCCATCCGCTCACGTATTTTTCTTCCACCAGTTGCAGGAGCTTGCGCTTGCTCAATACGGTGTAGGTAACGTTGAGGCGGTCAAACTCGATCTGCTGCGAAGGAAAAATATTCAACTCGCGCAGGAACCAGTTATAGAGCGGCTGGTGGTCGGTGAACTCCAGCGTACACATGGAGTGCGTGACGCGCTCAATCGAATCCGACTGGCCGTGCGCATAGTCGTACATGGGATAAATGCACCACTTGCTGCCGGTGCGGTGGTGCACGGCATGCAGAATGCGGTACATGACCGGATCGCGCATGTTCAGGTTGGGCGAGGCCATGTCGATCTTC
>CAYZSN010000142.1:0-6247 GCA_964481095.1 uncultured Oleiharenicola sp.
CAGCTTCGCAACTCGCCTTGGGGGCAAGCCCAGCGCCGTGCCGCGGCCTCTTCCTGATGCGCGCCGACAAACCCAGTGTCTTCACCGGAGACGCCGCCGCCCTCGGCACAGTGGACATCAACGCTCCGGCCGCAACAGCCACCAAGCCGTCCGTTTCGGACTTGGGCGAAAGCTACCATAAGCAGAGCAAGGAAGCGACGGATGCCGCTGCCGCAGTCTACGCGTTTATCGCGCAACTCTGCTCTATCGGCGAAGCCTTCGATCTGGGCGTCCGGCCGTTTGCTCCTGCCTACCAAGGTCCGGACGGTCGTTCGCTTCTGCCGGAGGACCTGTCGGCTCAGGATCTCAAGTGCATTGAGGAACTTGCGCCCCGGGTTGCCCATCCCGTGCTCCGCGCCCGGCTTTTCGACATTCTTTGGGTGGAAAGCCGCAATCACACCGCCTGCGCTGAAGCGGCCCGCAGCTACCTGCTCCGGGCCAAGCTGAACGATTCGTCAAGGAACTGGTTTCGTGCGGTTTCCTCCTACCAACGCGCATTGCAACTGGCTGCAACCCTCGGACGGGCGAAACCCCTGTTCCAGGAAGCCGCCGAAGCACTCATCGGCGCCGCAAGGGATGAATCAATCGACCATCCCGGCGCGCGGAACGCCCAGTTGATGCGATTGATGTTGCGTATGCGTGTCGGCGATCCGGCCGAATTTGCCAGCCGCGCCGGGCTCCTCGCTGACGGTTGCCGAAAGGCCAATCAGCTCGAACTCGCCAACACCTATCTCGATATTCAAGCCGATTGGCACAAAGCCGACGGTGATGAAGTCAAGGAGCAGTCCGCCCGGCGGGCCGCCGGCGAACTGATGGTCGAGATCGCGGAAGCCCGTGCCCAAAGGCCGACCGGAGGCGCGATGGCCGCGGCCTCCATGCTGGTCGACGCCATCGAAGCATTGCGGAGGTCGGGCGGTGATCCGGCGCGGGTCGAGCAGTTGCGGGCCCGGTTGGTTGAACTTCAGAAAAAGACCCGGGACGAGATGGGACAGTTCAGCCGCAAGTTCGATATTTCCAAGGCGGTGCAAGCAGCCCGGGAGCTCGTGGCCGGCCACCCCTTCCCCGAAGCGTTGCTGCGCTTTCTCCTAGGCATTCGAACCTTGGACCCAGTTAAGGTTCGTCAGGAGGTCTTGGACCTAGCGAACGACAATCCACTCACCAGTTTCATCGATGCGACGATAGTGGATGAAAAAGGCCGCACCGTCGCCCATGAGCCGGGCCTTTTTGGAAAGACAGGCGAAGCCTTGGAATCGGCCCTCGAAGTGCGCATGTTTTCCCACGCCGCCAAATTCAGTTGGAGCATCCGGGTCAGCAATTTCATCAACCCCGCCCGGCTGCAAATCCTGAACGATCATCAGCCGAGCTTTGAGGACCTCTACCAGACGCTCGTGCACAACAACCCGTTCATTCCGCCAGGACACGAGGAGATTTTCCTTCGCGGGCTGCACGCGGGCTTTCACGGAGACTTCATCATTGCGGTGCATCTCCTGGTGCCGCAGGTCGAGAATTCACTCCGACACATCCTCGAAGAGCACGGGGTGGACGTGAGCAACCTACAATCGGACCGGACTCAGCCGGTCAAAATCCTCACCGGTCTGTTGGCGATGGAAGAGACCAGGAAAATGCTCGGGGCTTCCCTCCATTTCGAAATCAGGGGACATCTGCTGGAAAAGACCGGTTTTAATTTCCGCAACCAGGTCGCCCACGGGTTTGTGAACGAAGCGGACTGCTATTCGCCCGCCGGCGTCGCGACCTGGTGGTTGGTGCTCCGCCTGTGCCTGCACTTCGCCATGACCGGCGGTGGAAAATTCCACGAAGAGCCCGCTACGGGCTGAGCCGGAACGTCGTCTTGGGGGTAGCCGTGGCGGGGGCGAGGGAGACGCTTTTGACGATGAGTTTCACGTCGGTGTGCTGTCCGGGCTTTTGCGAGAACACCAGATCACCCTGCATGAAACCCGCCGTGATCGGCGCCAGCGCTGTTTGGGTCACCACCTTGTCCGGACCGTCCTGCTCCTCATAGGAGACGAACTGGAACGGGGTCTTGGTGAGTTTCACCACGATCTCGATCCGCGCGTCGATGCGCTTCAGCGCATGGATGCGCTGCGTAGCCTTATCGCGGAGGAGAAAACCCGGAGTGTGCAGGTGGATGCCCTTGGCGTGCGTGCCCTCGGGTAGGCTGCCAAATCGCTCGAGCTGCGCATGGATGTTCTGGCGGATGGCGGTCAGGGAGACCAAACCACCCTCGGCATCGAGAATTTCAAACTCGGTCGGCGGGGTCGCGAGGTTTTCGGCGGTCACGAACAACAGCGCGAGCTTCGGGCCCAGGCCCGTGCTCAAGACCGGCATCTCGCCGCCGAGAAACCAGTCGAATTTATCCGCGAACTTCAGGTCCATGCACTTGATGCCCACGTGCGCGGCCTTCTCGCGGGCCGTCTTGGTGAAGCCGGTCGGCGAGACGATGACGCCTTGGTTGACGCCGGTGTGCTGGCACTTGGTGTGGAACGCCTCCACCGATTCGACGCCGACGGGCCGCTTGCGATCACGGCATTCAATAGCGGTGGTCGAGCGGTGATGATGGTCCGGATTGACGGTGAGCACGACGTCGTGTTCGCGCAACCGCTTGGTCACCTTGTCGCGCAACCGCACCGGCGACTCGATGCGGACGCTCTGGTTAGCCAGAACTCGTTCAAGTTTGGTCACCAATATCTCGAGAGATTTGCCCTGCTTCGCCATTGATCGTTCTCCGTGAGTGTGGCGTAGGGGCCAGGTGAAGCAATACAGCGTCCAAACCGCTCAAGCCTCCAAAACCGGACAGTAACCGGACAGTGGATTTTAATGGGGAAGGCCAAAAAAACGCATCTTCTTGATGAAAATGGCTGCCCGGGCTGGGATCGAACCAGCGACCAAGTGATTAACAGTCACCTGCTCTGCCACTGAGCTACCGGGCAACAAAAGGAGCGGTCAAAAAGAGGTCAGCCCTCCGGGTTGTCAATCCCTCTATCGCGTAAAACCGGGGAAACTGAAGCCCGTTCCTTTCGGTCATCGCCACGCGGGCGCGGATATTAGTGTCGCGCCTTCTTGCCGCGCCGATAACGTCCGGGGCGCCGCTGTTTGGACCGCCGGGCCCGGTGCAAACCGCGCGATTGCTCCACCGAGGGCGCCCCATCCCCATGAAGCCCCCCCAACCCCCGCCCTTTGCCCGGGCCCTGATTTTCAATGTGGGCGGGCTCGTGCTGGCGCTCGGGCTGGCCTTGCTGATTGCGATGGTCTGGCAAGGAGTCGCCAGCACGGAAGCGGCGGCGCGGCAGGAAATCACCGAGACGCTCAACCGCGGCGTCGAACGGCTGCGCATTCTCAGCCGCGCGGCGGAGATGACCCAGGAATCGGCCGAGCGCATCGCGCGGACGGCCGGCGTGTCGGGCTCCAGCTTGCGCGCCGTGCTGGAAACTTCCCTCGCGGCGTTCGAACAGCGGCCGGAACTGAGCTACCTGGGCATCGCGCTGGCGGAGACGGGCGAATACGGGTGCCTGGAGCGGACGCCCGACGGGGCGATCCTGCTCTGGCTTTTCCCCGGCACACGCACCGACGTCACGGTCAGGCGGAACTTCATCCTGACGGACAAAGGTTTTGTGCTTCACGAGGAGCGACCCGCCGACGGCTACGACCCGCGGAAGCGGTTCTTCTACCAAGCGGCCCTGGATGGGCCGGCGGAAGGCACCTGGATCCCGAGCTACGAATGGATCGTCCATGCGGCCGGCAGCGACCCGCTGTGGGGTTTCAGTTACGTGAAGGCGATCCGGGATGGCGCCGGCCGGCCGGTGGGCGTGCTGGACACCGATTTCGACATGCTCGCGCTGAACAGCTTCCTGCGCTCCGTGGCGACGGAATACGGCTGCAAGCTCCAGATCGTGGAATTGGGGGACTCGCCGCGCCTGATCGGCGACCCGGCCGCGACCCGCGTGCCGCTTCCATTGCCCGCCGGGTTTGCCGCGCTGACCGGTTTTTCCGGCGAGAGCTTCGTGGGCCGGATGGAATTGGCCGGAGAACGACAGTGGGTGGCCGCCCGCCGCCTCACGCTCAAGGGCGGCGTCCCATGGCTGGTCGTCGCTTCGCGCCAGGACGTACTGATCGGGGCCCCGCTTCGCCGCCAGCTCTACCAGGTGATCGGCATGGGCCTGGTGCTCGTGGCGGGCCTCATGCTCGTCTCGGCGCGCGTGGCCCGCCGTTTCGGGCGGCCGCTCGCGGAACTGGAACAGCGCGTCGCCGGCTTCGGGCAGGGCGGGCCCGGGCCGCTGGCAGCCGCCGCGCCGGCCGCCACAAAAGGATTCCGGGAAACCCAGCACCTCGACGAAGCTTTCCGGAGCATGGCCGTGGCTGTGCGGCAACGGGAACAGGAGCTGTCGAAGCAGAACAGCCGCCTCCGTTCGCATTTGGAAAACACGCCCCTGGCGGTGATCGAATGGGATGACCAGGCGCGCATCACGAACGTGAACGCCGCCGCCGTCGGCCTCTTCCGCCGGGAAGCCGCGGCCATGATCGGGCAGCCGGTCCTGCAGCTGGTCGCGGCGGGCGACCGGTCACGCGTGGCGGTGTTCTTCGATCCCGCCCGGCCGGCGTCCGACCAGAAGCAGTTTTCCGCCAAGGGTTCGACGGCCGGGGGCGTCGGGCCGGATTGCGAGTGGTACGTGACGAAGCTCGAGCCCGGGAACACCGGCCAGGCCGGCGGCTGCGCCCTCGTGCTGGATGTCAGCCAGCTGCTCGAAGCCGAGGCGGCGAAGGCGCTGCTCGAGGCGCGGCAATCGCGGCAACGCGACGCCCTGATCAGCCACACCAGCCGCAAGGGCCCGGATGACGACCTGCCGGCGGCGCTGAAGCGCATCACCGAAAGCAGCGCCCGCACCTTGGACTCCGCGCGGGTCAGCGTCTGGCGCTACAACACGGACCAGACCGCGCTGGAATGCCGGAACCTTTTCGAACTGGCCGCCGGCCGGCACAGCGACGGCCTGCGCCTGGCCGCCGCCGATTTCCCGGTGTATTTCCGCGCGCTGGCGAACGGTGAAGTGCTGGCCGCGGACGACGCCTGCGCCGACCCGCGCACGCGCGACTTCACGGAGAATTATTTCCGCCCGCTCGGCATCGGCGCGCTCCTGGACGTGCCGATCTATGTGGGCCGGACGGTGGTGGGCGTGTTGTGCCACGAGCACGTCGGCGGGCCGCGGGCGTGGACCTCGGACGAGAAGACCTTTGCGATGGCGATGGCCAACCTCGTGTCGCTGAGTGTGGAGGGCGAGGAGCGGCGCGTGCTGCAGGAACAGTTCCTGCGCGCGCAGCGCATGGAAGCGGTCGGCACGCTGGCGAGCGGCCTCGCGCACGACCTGAACAACATCCTGGCGCCGATGCTGATGGCAGCGGGCCTGCTGAAGATGCGGCTCACGGCGCCGCGCGACCAGAACATCGTGGCGATGATCGAGACGGGCGCGCAGCGCGGGGCGGGCATCATCAAGCAGCTGCTCACCTTCGGCCGCGGCACGCAGGGCGCGCGGACGCTCGTGCAGCTGCGGCACCTGATCAAGGACATCGCGCAGATCGTGGCCGAGACCTTCCCCCGCAACATCGAGTTCGAGCACGTCGCGCCCAACACGCTCTGGCCGGTGCTGGCCGACGCCACGCAGCTGCACCAGGTGCTGCTCAACCTGAGCGTGAACGCGCGCGACGCCATGCCGCAGGGCGGAAAGCTGGCGATGGCGGTCGAGAACGAGGAATTCACCGAGGAAACCGCGAAGGCCCATGTGCCGGCGAAGGCCGGCCGCTACATCAAGCTGACGGTGACGGACACCGGTGAAGGCATCCCGCGCGCCATCATCGACCGCATCTTCGATCCGTTCTTCACCACGAAGCCCGTGGGCAAGGGCACCGGGCTCGGGCTTTCCAGCGTGCTGGGCATTGTCAAGAACCACGGCGGCTTCCTGCGCGTGGAAAGCGAGCCGGGCCGCGGGACCACGTTCGAAATCCACCTGCCCGCCGCCGAGGAGCCTGCGGAAAAGGCCGCCGCCGGCACCACCGACCAGCTCCCGCGCGGCGCCGGCCAGCTCGTGCTGGTGGTCGACGACGAGAAGGCCATGCGCGAGGCCACGCGCGAAATGCTCGAGCTGCACAATTACCGGGTGATCATGGCGGCGAACGGCGAGGAAGCGGTCAAGCGGTTCGT
>CAYZSN010000143.1:0-2511 GCA_964481095.1 uncultured Oleiharenicola sp.
ACCGAGGTATTCAGAGTACCGTTCACGTACAGCGAGAGTGCAGTGCCGTTCCAGGCGCAGGCAATGTGGTAGAACTGCCCCGCCGCGACCGTGGCGTTTGAAGTCAATCCCTGGGAATTAGTTCCATCGCCCAGAATGCAGAGGAAGCGGTTGTCGTTGTTGATTTCGATCGCATAATTGTGAGAAGGATCGGTGGTTGAGCTTCCTTTAGCCAGGATACCGTGCCATATGCCCACGGCATTCACCTTCACCCACGCTTCAATCTTCCCGGTATTACTCAGACCAAGGGTGGGGGAATCGTTGACGCGGATAAAGTCGTTCACGCCATCGAAGGCTACTCCAGTTCCGTACTTACCAGCGGTCCAGGTCGGCCCGTTGGTGAGCGTGCCGTTATTGTTGTGGCCTGAAATATCTACTGCGGTCGTCCCCGAGCCTTCGTTGAGGGGGTAAGCCGACATCAGCCCCGAAGGCGGAGGCGGAATGGTATTGGCCACGGTTATGCTAATAGCTCCGCTCATTGCCGGATTGCCAGAGGTGTCGCGTGCCCGTGCGGTAAGCGAATGAGCTCCGTCGGCGGTGGTTGTGCTGTTCCATGAAATGGAATAGGGAGCCGTCGTGTCTTCCGCGCCCAGTGGCGACCCGTCCACAAAGAACTGCACGCCGGCAATGGCAACGTTATCCGTGGCGTTGGCCGATAGAGTAACCGTCCCGGAAACGGTTGCGTTATTCAACGGAGCGGTGAGCGAAATCGTGGGCGGCGTAGAGTCGAGCGGAGTGTTGTTGACCGTAACGTTCACGCTCGTGCTGGTTCCGAGGTTCCCGGCGGCATCTCTGGCTCTGGCGGATAAGGTGTGGGAGGCATTGCTCGCACCCGTGCTGTCCCACGAGATGGAATAAGGAGCGGTGGTGTCTTCCGCGCCCAGTGGCGACCCATCCAGCAGGAACTGCACGCCCACCACTCCAACGTTATCGCTGGCATTGGCAGAGACTGCAATCGTACCGGAAACGGTTGCGTTATTGAGCGGTGAAGTCATGCTCGACGTGGGGTTCGTGGTGTCGGGCGGAATGTTGTTGACCGTAACGTTGACGCCTGCGCTGGTTCCGAGGTTCCCGGCTGCATCTCTGGCGCGCGCGGATAACGTATGGGCGGCATTGCTGGCGCCCGTGCTGTCCCACGAAATGGAATAAGGGGCGGTGGTGTCTTCCGCGCCCAGAGGCGATCCATCCAGCAGGAACTGCACGCCCACCACTCCAACGTTATCGCTGGCATTGGCAGAAACTGCAATCGTGCCGGAAACGGTCGCGTTATTCAGCGGGGCCGTCATAGTTGCGGTGGGGTTCGTTGTATCCGGAGGCTGGGCCGCGACCAGCGCCGTGTTCATGTCGGTCTGAATCTCGGTTGCCGAGAGCGCCCGGTTATAAATGCGAACTTCGTCGATGATTCCGCTGGTGGGATCGGAATTGCCGCCATATTGTCCGATGGTCAACGGAGCCGTGTTGACCGATGGCGTTACTCCCTGCGCAGCTGACGCGTTTTGCGTTCCATTCACATACATCAGAGCTGTGGCGCCGTTCCAGGTGCAGGCAATGTGGTAGAACTGCCCCGCCGCCACCGCGCTGCTGGAGGTCAATACGCTGGCGCTGACGCCGTTACCAAGAATGCAGAGGAAGTTGTTGGAATTGTTGATTTCTATGGCGTAGCTGTTGGCAGGATCGCTGTTGACGCTTCCTTTGGCGATAATCCCATGCCACTTGCCCAGGGTGTTTACTTTCACCCAGGCCTCAAGCGTTCCCGTACCTCCCAGACCCAGGGTGCTCGAGTTGTTGACCTGGACGTAGTCATTCACGCCATCAAAGTTCACGCCAAGTCCATATTTACCGGCTGCCCAGGTTGGTCCGTTCGTGAGCGTACCGTTATTGCTGTTGCCAGAAAGATCGGAGGCGGCCGTGCCTGAGCCTTCGTTCAAGGCATACGCGGCTACTAATCCTCCGGGAGGCGGAGGAGCCGCATTGCTCACCGAAACGCTGATGCTGGTGCTTGTTCCCAAGTTCCCGGCGGCATCACGCGCCCGCGCGGACAGGTTGTGGGAACCGTTGCTGGTCGTGGTGGTGTCCCACGAGATGGAGTAAGGAGCCGTGGTGTCCTCCGTACCCAGGGGGGACCCATCCAGCAGGAACTGGACGCCCACCACTCCGACGTTATCGCTGGCATTGGCGGAGACGGTTGTTGAGCCCGAGAGAGAAGCCCCGTTCAGCGGCGCCGTCATGGAAGCCGTGGGATTCGTGGTATCTGGAGGGGCCGACACACCCAGCGGAGTGTTCATGTCGGTTTGAATCTCGGTCGCCGATAATGCCCGCCCGTAGATGCGCACTTCGTCGATGTATCCCTGAAGCTGATCGGCGTTGCCCGCAAACTGACCGATGTAAAGAGGAGAGGTGTTGGCCGCCGGCGTCAGATTCTGGGTTACCGACGTATTCAGGGTTCCATTGATGTAAAGCTGGAGGTTCGTT
>CAYZSN010000144.1:0-3313 GCA_964481095.1 uncultured Oleiharenicola sp.
AGTCCCGTATCAACCACGAAATGCGGCCAGCCGAAATGGACCAGGTGTCCGGTCCAAAGGCGCCAGAGCTGGCCGTCGCCCAGGGCCGCACGATCATAGAGCAGGGCGGGCCGCACGGCCGGCGTGGCCTGGATGACCAGGGCGGCCAAGGCGGCCAGCACGCTCGCCCACGGCAGGAATCGGGCGCGATGCGGGCCGGCGTCGGCCATCTCAAGGACGGTGCCGCCGCCGCAGGCGGCCCAGGCCCAAGGCGGCCAGCGCGCCGACAAACCAAAGGCTCGGGGCGCCGCCACCCCCGCCGCCACCGCCGCTGGACGGGCTCGGAGGCGGCGGAGGAGGAGCCGGCGAGCGCACGGTGAGCGTGACATTGTTGCTGGTCGCAACACCCGCATTGTTGGACACGGTCACAGCATAGGTGCCGCCGTTGCTGGCCTGGACGCTGGCGATGCTGAGGGAAGAGTTCGTGGCGCCGTTGATCGCGACACCATTGAACAGCCATTGGTAACTGAGCGGATCGCTGCCGGAGGCGCTGACGCTGAAGGTCACGCTGCCGCCGACGTCCACGGTCGCGCCGGCGGGCTGCGTGAGGATGGTCGGCGGGTTGCCGGACACGGCGGTGTAGGCGATATTGAGCTTGATGCCCGCGTTGTCCGCGCCGCTGGTGTCGGTGGAATCATGCACGACATTGTTGAATCCATCCACTGCGATGGAATACGTGGTGCCGCCGATGACGTTGAGGGTTACAGAGCTGGCCTGGACCACGCCGGAAGTGATGTCGTCGTTCGAGGCCACTTCGGTCAGCGCGCTGACGCTCGTGCCCGTGTAGACCGCGAGGATCGTGTCGAAGTAACTGCCGCGGCTGTCGATGGTCGCGGTGCCGTAGGAGGCCGGCTTCCAGCGCCACCAGACCGAGCGCCCGCCGACGTTGCCGGCGTGGCCGGGCTCGCCGGTTTCCTTGGTGGAGTTGGTGTTGTATCCGGTGAGGGTGACCGTGCCGCTGAAGGCATCGATGGTGGTGGCGTTGGCGAAATTGTTGTTGGCGGGCACGCCGGGCGGGCCGTAGAGCGACTGGGCTCCCTGGATGTCGTCGTCCGCGAGGGTGTCCAGCGCGCCGATATGGCTGTTCATGATGGCGACGACGGCTTGCGGCGTCGGCTTGGCCTCATTCGGATGGTCGAGGCCGAGTATGTGGCCGAGCTCGTGCAGGGCGACGCGGCGCAGGTCGAATTTCTGCTGGATGCCGCCCCGGTAGGAATCCCACTGCTTGGCGGTGTTGAAGAGCGTATCGCTTTCGGTGCGCTCATTGCCGAGGCTGAAGCCCGTGGTGACCGCCAGCACGTTGTCCCCGAAGGCGGTCCCGAAGACGTCGTTGGAGAAGGCCAGCTCGTTGACTCCGTTGCGCTGGGTGGCGGAGCCCTTGGCCACCAGCGTGCTTTGGAACTGGACGGAGCCCAGGCTGCCGTTCCAGATATTGGCGGCGGCTTGCGCCGCCAGGTTGAAGTTGGTGTCCTGGGTCGTCGGGTCGGTGCCCAGCATGATCCGGAGCGGCACGGGTCCGGCGGGCCACTTGATCGGGAGGCCCGTGCCATTGGGCGGCGGATTGGTGTTATTGAGAATGAAGGTGAAGCCCGCACCGTGGCTGATCAACAGGCAGCTCGCGAGAAGACCGGCAATCGAATGGCGGAACTTAGTGCGGTTGGACACGGGAATTGATTTCGCCCTGACGGGCTTGGATGCGGTCGCGGAAAGCCTGCGGGGTCAGCGGTCGGTCGGCCGGCTGGCGGGTGACGGGCAGGGTGGCGGCTGACGGGTCGAGTTCCCGCTCGCTGTAGAGCAGGCGGCCGTCGAAGCGCATCACCTGGTCGCGGCCGGCCCGCTCGTCGTGCCGGATGGGAAAGAAGCCGTGCATGATGCCGGTCAGGGGAAAGAAATTGGTCCCGTTGCCCGAGACGAACAGGATGCTCTCCTGGCCGACGACGAACTTGGGCGCGCCTTCGACGACAAGCTGGGCGTCGCCCACGCGGCCGCCGACCATGTCGAGCACGAGCGGGCTCGGCGGGGTGCCCTTGATCACCTCGTGCACCTCGATCGTGACCTTGGAGCCGATGTAGCGCTCGCCGGGTTTGCGGGCGTTCTCCCGCCATGCCGAATCGACGGAGCGGACGACGCCGCGGACGATGTAGTCGGACGAACCGACGAGCTGGTCGAACGTCGGCTGGATGACGGTGGTGCCTTGCAGCAGGAGCGGCACCGAAAGGAGCAGGCCCAGCACGGCCACGCCGAGGGGTAGACGATGGACTCGCATCATAGGAGGATATAGAGCGCTGGCCCGGCGCTTTGTTTCCGGAAAAAAATCACCCGCCGCTGCGCGTGGCAACTTCGATCACGTCGTGCGGCGCGGCCTCCTTCTGGCCGGCCGGCGTGACGCGGACGTAGCGGGCCTTTTGCCGGAGCTGCTCCAGGTTCTGGGCCCCGAGGTAGCCCATGCCGCTTTGGACGCCGCCAATCAGGGAGTTAAGCACGTCGTCCACGGAGCCGGAAACCTCCTTGAGGGCCTCGATGCCCTCGGCGGCGACCTTGCGGACGGTGTCGTTCTTGTCGTGCCCGTAGCGGGCGGCCGAGCCGGCCTTCATGGCGGCGTGGGAGCCCATGCCGCGGTACTGTTTGTACAGTTTGCCGGAAATTTCCATGATCTCGCCCGGCGCCTCGCGGCAACCGGCCAGCAGGCCGCCAAGGATGACGGCGTCGGAAAGGGTGAGCGCCTTCACGATGTCGCCCGACTTCGTGATGCCGCCGTCGGCGATGAGGCGGACGCCCTTCTTCGCGGCGCCGCGGCCCGCGACGTGCAGCGCGGTGAGCTGCGGGATGCCGACGCCGGCGACGATGCGCGTGGTGCAGATGGAGCCGGGACCCTGGCCGATCTTGATGGCGCTGGCGCCGCAATCGGCGAGGAACTCGACGCCCTCGCCGCTGGTGACGTTGCCCGCGATGATGGTGAGATCCTTGAAGGCCTTGCGGATGAGCTTCACCATGTCGCCGACGCCCGCGGTGTGGCCGTGCGCGGTGGAGACGGCGACAACGTCGACGGATTCCTGCACGAGCTCGCCGACGTGGGCGATGATCTTGTCACGGTCGAGTTCGCCATTGGCCTTGCGGACGGGCGAGATCGCGGCACCGACGACGAGGCGGAACTGGGAGTCGCGCGCCGGCTTGCGGCGGGACTTCGCCTCGCTCGTGATGCGCTCGACGTCGGAGCTGGTGATCAGGCCGCGGAGGTGGTCCTGCTTGTCGACGACGAGGATCTTGTGGATGC
>CAYZSN010000145.1:0-52601 GCA_964481095.1 uncultured Oleiharenicola sp.
ACCACAACGCCGCGATCTCGGCGCGGTCGCGCCAGAAGCCCGTGGCCAGTCCTGCGAGGTAGGCCGCGCCCAGCGCGGTCGTCTCGGTGATGCGCGGGCGGACGACCGGCACCCGCAGGAGGTCCGCCTGGAATTGCATGAGCGCGTCGTTGACGGTGGCGCCGCCGTCCACGCGCAGCTCGCGGAGCCGGCCGCCGCAGTCGGCGGACATGGCGTCGAGCAGGTCGGCGCTCTGGTAGGCGATGCTTTCCACGGCGGCGCGGGCGAGGTGCCCCGCCGTGCTGCCCCGCGTCAGGCCGGTGACCACGCCGCGGGCGCCGGCATCCCAGTGCGGCGCGCCGAGGCCGGCGAAGGCCGGCACGACGTACACGCCGCCGTTGTCGGGGACGGACGCCGCGAGCCGCTCGACGTCGGCCGAGCGCTCGATGACCCCGAGGCCGTCGCGCAGCCACTGCACGACCGCGCCGCCGATGAACACCGAGCCCTCGAGGGCGTATTCGATCCGGCCGCCGAGGCGCCACGCGATGGTCGTGAGCAGCTGGTGCCTCGAGTGCACGGGCTTCGTGCCGGTGTGGCGGAGCAGGAAGCAGCCGGTGCCGTAGGTGTTCTTGGCCATGCCGGGCCGGAAGCACGCCTGCCCGAACAGTGCGGCCTGCTGGTCGCCCGCGAGGCCGCCGATCGGGATGCCGCGCAGCGCGGGCACGGCCGTGACCTCGCCGAAAAGGCCGCTGCTGTCGCGCACCTCGGGCAGGACTTCCCGCGGGATGCGCAGGATTTTCAGCAGCTCCGGATCCCAGTCGCCCGTGCGCAGATTCAGGAGCAGCGTGCGCGAGGCGTTGGAAACATCGGTGGCGTGGACGCGCCCGCCGGTGAGCTGCCAGAGCAGCCATGTGTCGACGGTGCCGAAGGCGAGTTCGCCGCGCCCGGCCCGGCGCCGCGCCCCGGGGATGCAGTCGAGGAGCCACGCGAGCTTGGGCCCCGAAAAATACGGGTCGAGGACGAGGCCGGTCTGGCGGCGGAAGAGCGGTTCAAGGCCGGCCCGCTTCAGTTTGGCGCAGAGCGGGGCGGTGCGCCGGTCCTGCCACACGATCGCGCGATGCAGCGGCCGCCCCGTGCGGCGCTCCCAGAGCAGGGTGGTCTCCCGCTGGTTGGCGATGCCGAGGGCGGCGACGTCGCGGGCCGCGAGGTTGGCCTCGGCGAGCGCCGCGAGGGCGGTTCGTCGCGTCGTGTCCCACAAATCGAGCGGCTCGTGTTCCACCCAGCCGGGCCGCGGGAAATGCTGCGCGAATTCCTGCTGCGCCACGCCGCGGGAGCGGCCGCGCCGGTCGAAGACGATCGCGCGGGACGACGTGGTGCCTTGGTCGAGGGCGAGGACGAAGGGCATGGGAGGCGCGCCCACCATCGGCCGCCCGCCGCCCGCTGGCAAGACACGGGATGGTTAATTCCCATGGGGACCGGAAGCCGCACTTGCCTTGAAAAGTAAGCTAGCTTACCAATGCCCCTCCATGTCAGCACTGCGGCGCATCCCCGACCGCCACCTGGGCTTCCTGCTCGCCGATATCAACCGGCTGGCCCGGCGGGAGTTTGACCGGCGCGTGCGGCCGCTGGGGCTGACACGCGCGCAATGGCTGTTCCTCTTCCATCTCGGCCGCCAGCCGGGCGCGACCCAGAGTGAGCTGGCCGAGCAGCTCCAAATGGAGAAGATCAGTGTCAGCCGGCAGGCGGAACGTTTGCAACGTGGGGGGTGGATCGAGCGTCATGACAGCCGTGTCGACCGCCGCGCCTACCAGCTTTACCTCACGCCCCGCGCCGCCCGCATCGTCGAGAAGCTCGATCAGGCGGCGGCCAGCCTGCGCACCGACTACCTGCGGGGCGTGCCGCCCGCCCGCCGGTCGGCGCTCGTGGCCGACCTCGCCCGCATCAAGGCCAACCTCCTCAAGCTGGAGAAGGCCGGCTAGCCCCCGCTCTCTTATCTAATGAAGACGCCATCCCGCTCCCTTTCCCGTCCGTTGAGCCTCGCGCTCCTCGGCGCGCTCCTCGCGGGCGCCGCCGGTTGCAGCCGCGGCTCCGCCACCGCGCGCACCGGGGGCGCGGCCCCCGCCGTTCCCGTCCAGGTGGCCGTCGCGATGCAGCAGGACGTGCCCCGCCGCGTCGAGTCCATCGGCACGGTCCAGGCCGTGCGCAGCGTCAGCGTGAAGTCCCAGGTGGATGGCGTCATCGCCGAGGTGCACTTCCAGGAAGGGCAGGAGGTCAAGGCGGGCGACCTGCTCGTCACGCTCGACCGCCGGCCGTTCGAGAACGCCCTGCAGCAGGCGCGCGCCGCGCTCGCCACGGCCAAGGCGATGGCGAGCCAGGCCACGGTGGACGCCGAGCGCTACTCCCACCTCGATCAGCAGTCCGCCATTTCCAAGGAGGCCTATGCCCAATATGTGACCAAGGCCGAGACGACCAAGGCCGACGTCCAGGCCCGCGAGGCCGAGGTGGCCGACGCCGAACTGCGCCTCGGCTACACCGAGATCAAGGCGCCGATCTCCGGCCGCACCGGCCAGCGCCTCCTCCATGAGGGCGCGCTGGTGAAGGCCAACGACAACAGCTTCGCCCTCGTTTCCATCAACCAGCTGGCGCCCATCGCGGTCGCCTATTCCGTGCCGGAACGCACGCTCGACGAGATCCGGCAGGCCGCCCGCGAGGGCCACGTCTCGGTCACGGCGACCGACCGCAACACCGGGATAAAGCGCGAGAACGGCAAGCTCGAGTTCATCGACAACGCGGTGGACCCGACCACCGGCATGATCACCCTCAAGGCCACGTTCGCGAACACCGACCAGGCGCTCTGGCCCGGCCGCTTCGTCTACGTCGTGACCCAGACCGGCGTCGACCCCGGTGCCATCGTCGTGCCCTCGACCGCGGTACAGAACAGCCAGAACGGCTCGACCGTCTTCGTGCTCAAGGCCGACGCCACGGTCGAGCTCCGCAACGTGAAGGTCGCGCGCGTCGACCGCGACAACACCCTGCTCACCGCCGGCGTGAAGGCCGGCGAAACCGTCGTGACCGACGGCCAGCTGCGCCTCCTGCCCGGCATGAAGGCCGAGCCCCGCGCCCTCAGCGGCGCGCCCGTGGCCGACAGCGCCCCCGCCGCCGACCCCAAGAAGAGCTGAGGACCGCGCAATGAACCTGCCCGAGCTTTGCATCCGCCGGCCGGTGATGACGACGCTGATGACGGCGGCGTTGTGCCTGTTCGGCGTCATGGCCTACCGCCTCCTGGCGGTCAGCGACCTGCCGACCGTCGATTTCCCCACCATCCAGGTTAGCGCCTCGCTGCCCGGCGCCACGCCCGAGACGATGGCCAGCGCCGTCGCGAAGGTCCTCGAGGGCCAGTTCTCCACCATCGCCGGCATCGACTCGATGACGTCGACCAGCGGCACCGGCAACACGCAGATCACGCTCCAGTTCACCCTCGAGCGCGACATCGACGCCGCGGCGCAGGACGTGCAGGCCGCCATCTCCGCCGTGCAGCGCCGCCTGCCGCAGGACATGCCCGCGCCGCCCTCCTACCGGAAAACCAACCCGGCGGACCAGCCGATCCTCTTCATCGGCCTCTCCTCGCCGACGCTGCCGCTCTCCGTCGTCAACGAGTACGCCGACACGATGATGGGCCAGCGCATCTCGACCGTGGACGGCGTCTCGCAGGTGCAGATCTTCGGCGCGCAGAAATACGCCCTGCGCGTGCGCCTCGACCCGCGCCTGCTCGCCAGCCGCGGCATCACGCTCGACGAGGTGAGCAACGCGCTCGACGCCCACAACGTCAACCTGCCCACCGGGCTGCTCGACGGCGCCCGCCAGTCCATGCAGATCCAGGCGAGCGGCCAGTTGGCCAACGTGGCCGAGTTCACCAACATCGTCGTGGCCTACCGCAACGGCGCCCCCGTGCGCCTCGGCGAGCTGGCGGCGGTGATCGACAGCGTCCAGGACAACCGCAACGCGAACTGGTACGGCGAGCGCGACGCGGCCGGCAAGCTCGAGCCGGCCCGCGCCATCATGCTGGCGGTGCAGAAACAGCCCGGCGTGAACACCGTCGAGGTGGCGAAGCGCGTGCGCGAACTGCTGCCGATGTTCGCCCGGCAGCTGCCGGAGTCCATCAAGCTGAGCATCCTGCGCGACAATTCCCAGGCGGTTAAGCAATCGGTGCACGACGTGCAGTTCACCCTCACGCTCTCCATCGCGCTGGTGGTGCTGGTCATCTTCGTCTTCCTGCGCTCGCTCTCGGCCACGATCATCCCGAGCGTCGCCATCCCGATGGCGCTGCTCGGCACGTTCGTCGTGATGTACTTCTGCGGCTACTCGCTCGACAACCTCTCGCTGCTCGCGCTCACGCTGTCGGTCGGCTTCGTCGTGGACGACGCCATCGTCATGCTCGAGAACATCGTCCGCCACATCGAGGCGGGCCTGAGCGTGCGCGAAGCGGCGCTCAAGGGCTCGCGCGAAATCGGCTTCACAATCCTGTCGATGACGCTCTCGCTCGTGGCGGTGTTCATCCCGCTGATGTTCATGGGCGGCATCCTCGGCCGCCTGCTGCACGAGTTCGCCGTGACCATCACCGCGTCGATCCTCGTGTCGGGCATCGTGTCGCTGACGCTGACGCCGATGCTCTGCAGCCGCTTCCTCAAGGCCACCGTGGGCTCGGCCCACGCGCATGACCAGCCCCACGGCAAGCTTTACCAGTGGAGCGAAAAAATGTTCGCGGGCCTGCACGGCCTCTACGAGCGCACGCTGCAAGCCAGCCTGCGGCACCGCGGCATCGTGCTGGCGGTCGCCTGCCTCATGGCGATCCTGACCGGCGTGCTGGTCAAGGTGCTGCCGCAGGGTTTCATCCCGACGGACGACACCGGCATGGTGCTGGTCTTCACCGAGGGCGCGCAGGACATCTCCTTCGAGGAAATGGTGCGCCACCAGCAGGCGGCGGCGGCGATTGTCGCCCAACAGCCCTACGTCAACGCCTTCATGTCGGCGATCGGCGGCGGCGGCGCCAGCAGCGGCACGCTGAATCAGGGGCGCATCTTCATGACCCTGCAGCCGCGCGGCGAGCGCCCGAAGATCGACAAGATCATGGCCGACCTGCGGCAGAAGCTGGCCGGCATCCCCGGCCTGCGCGCCTACCCGCAGGTGCCGCCCGCCATCCGCATCGGCGGCCAGCTGACCAAGGCGCTCTACCAGCTGACCCTGACCGGCAGCGACCTGAACGAGCTCTACGCCGCGGGCAACAAGCTCGAGCAGAAGTTCCACTCCATCCCCGAGCTGGCCGACGTGAACAGCGACCTGCAGATCACCAGCCCGCAGCTGCAGGTCGACATCCAGCGCGACCGCGCGGTCACGCTCGGCATCACGCCGGCCCAGATCGAGGACGCGCTCTACAGCGCCTTCGGCACGCGCCAGGTCTCCACCATCTACACGCCGACCAACCAGTACTACGTGATCATGGAGGTGGCGCCGGAGTTCGCCCGCGACGCCTCGGCGCTTTCGCTCATCTACCTGCGCGGCCAGAGCGGCAAGCTGGTGTCGCTCGACACCGTTGCGTCCATCCGCCGCACGGTCGGCCCGCTCACGGTCACGCACCTCGGCCAGCTGCCGGCGGTGACGCTCTCGTTCAACCTCAAGCCCGGCGTCTCGCTCGGCGACGCCACCGCCAAGGTCGAGCAGGCCGCGCGCACCGAGCTGCCCTCGACGATCAGCTACAACTTCGTCGGCTCCGCCCAGGCGTTCAACTCGTCGCTGCAGGGCATGGGCCTGCTGATCATCACCGCGGTGCTCGTGATCTACATCGTGCTCGGCATCCTGTACGAGGACTTCATCCACCCGCTCACCATCCTGTCCGGCCTGCCGGCCGCCAGCTTCGGCGCGCTGTTCACGCTCTGGGCCTTCCGCGAGGAGCTCAACATCATGGGCTACGTCGGCGTGATCCTGCTCATCGGCATCGTGAAGAAGAACGCGATCATGATGATCGACTTCGCGATCGCGAAGGAGCGCGACCAGGGCGCGGACTTCGACCCGGAGAAGGCGATCGTCGAGGCCTGCCTCGTGCGCTTCCGCCCGATCATGATGACCACCTTTGCCGCGCTCGCGGGCGCCCTGCCCATCGCGCTCGGCCTCGGCGCCGGCGCCGACTCGCGCCGGCCGCTCGGCCTGGCGGTGGTCGGCGGCCTGGTGGTGTCGCAGCTGCTGACGCTCTACATCACGCCGGTCATCTACATCTACATGGACCGCTTCATGCACTGGCTGGCGCACAAGCGCCGTACGCCGTCGCTGATGGCGGACGCGACGCCCGCGCCGATCGCGAAGTAGCCGCCGGGGGAATTCGGAAGCCAGGAAACCGGGAAGGGTCGTGGCTTCCGAATGGATCAGGGCCTCGGGCTATTTCTTCGCTGGTTCGGCGGGCGGCGGTGACGCCTTGAACGTCACGTCCTTTGTGGCCTCCGCCATGTCCTGGAGGGCCGCGTCGACCGCGGCCTGGTCCGCGGGGGTGTTCTTCACGACCGGCCGGCCGCTGGAGAAATCGATGGTCTCGCGCTCGTGCTGCGTGAGGTCCACCGGTTCCGCCGCCCGGGCCGGCGGCTCGGGGGCGAGGGTGCGCGCGGCGACGGGCGGGGCGGCGCGGTTCTTCGCGCGGCGGTCGATTACATACCACAGCACGAAGGCCATGGCCCCGACCAGCAGGGCGAACAGGATCAGGATCTCCTTGGAGCGGCGCATGCCGCACGCTACGGCGCATTGCCGCCCGGGCCAGCGCAATTCCATCCGCCTGCAACAAGTAGTTTAATAGACTACTTGTTGTCGGCCCGCCGCCCCCGCCCCGGCACAATTCCGGCCCGCCATTAAGTAGTCTATTAGATTACTTGTGGGCCACGCGGGCGGGGGGGCCATCCCGGGGGCTTCAGCCCAGCGCGAGGGCGATGATGCCGGCCACCATGCCGGTGGCGGCGAGGAGGCGGCGCGGGCCGTCGTTTTCCTTGAGCAGCTTCGCGCCGAAGAACGTGCCGACCAGGATGCTGATCTCGCGCGCCGGCGCGATGTAGCTCACCGGGGTGAAGGTCATGGCGGTCAGGATCAGCACGTAGCCGACCGGCCCGAGCAGGCCGACCAGCACGACCTTGCCGCGGTGCTCGCGCCACGTCTGCCACGCCTCGGCCCGCCTTGGCCAGGCGAAGGGCGTGAGCACGGACATCAGCACGACCTGCGTGCCGCAGTCGTAGATCACCGGCGGCACGTGCAGGTGCGACACCGCGCGCTGGTCCCACACGGTGTAGGTGGCGATGCAGCAGCCGCAGGCCAGGCCGTACAGCATGCCCTGGCGGAGGTGCGCCCGGTCGGTGTGCCAGAGTTTCGCGCCGCCGGAGAGATGGAACACCGACGCCACGATCACGGCGCCGCCGGCCATGGCCAGCGGCGAGGGACGTTCGCCGAAGATGAGGATGGCGGCGAGGGTCGACAGCAGCGGGCCGGTGCCGCGCGCGAGCGGGTAGACCAGCGAAAAATCGCCATGACGGTAGCCGCGCTGCAACAGCAGGGCGTAGGCGGTCTTGACCAGGCCGCTGAAGACGAAGAGCAGCAGAGGCAGGCCGGGCAGCACCGGCTGTTTCCAGAACCAGTAGAGGAGCACCGCCGGGATGTAGAAGGCGAACGTGGCCATCCCCGTCACCCAGACGAACGGCAGTCCGCCGCCCGAGCGCTTGGCCGCATAGTTCCACGTCGCGTGGGTGAACGCGGCGATGAGGACGAGGACCAGGGCGGGGGTGGACATGGGAGAAGGCTGGGGGAAGAAGGCAGAAGGAAGAAGCGCCCGGAATCGAGCCGGATGTCGGGGCGGAATCTGTTGCGCTCGTCCCAAGGCGGCGCTGCGCCGGGGCCGGCGGGAAATTTGCCGTGTGTTCGGCGGGTTTCGTGATGTCCTGACAGCCCCATGTCCGTCGTCCTGACCGAACTCCGCCGCACGCTGGCCCTGGCCCTGCCCATGATCGTGGCGCAGGTCAGCCAGATGCTCATCGGCATCACCGACGCCGCGTTCATCGGCCGCGTCGGCACGGCGGAGCTGGCGGCGTCGGCCTTCACGCATGGCATCTTCGGCCTGCTGTACATCGTGGGCATCGGGCTGCTGATCCCGGTCGGGGTCTACACGGCGCGCGACCACGGCGCCGGCGATGCGGCGGGTTGCGCGGCGTGGCTGCGCCACGGCAAGGTGCTGGCGCTCGCGGCCGGCGGCGCCTCGTTCCTGCTGCTGGCGGGCGTGTCGACCCAGCTGCACCATTTCGGCCAGCCGCCCGAGGTCGTCGCGGTGGTGCGGCCGTTCTTCCTGCTGAATTCGCTCTCGCTGGTGCCGGTGTTCTATTTCCAGGTCCAGCGGCAGTACCTCGACGCCCTCGGCCGCCCGTGGGTGGGCACGAGCGTGATGCTGGCCGACGTGGCGCTGAACGCCGGCCTCAACTGGGTCTTCATCTGGGGCCATCTCGGCGTGCCGGCGCTGGGCCTCACCGGCTCGGGCGTCGCGACGCTCATCGCGCGCACGGTGGCGGTGTCGATCATCGCGCTCTGGCTGCGCCGCGACTCGCACGTCCCGGGCCGGATCGAACGCGGCCGTTTCCGCGAGCTGCTGAAGATGGGCGTGCCGGCGGCGGTCAGCCTCCTGTTCGAGTCGGGCGCGTTCGCCGCGGCGATGCTGATGATGGGCTGGCTCGGCGCCACGCCGCTGGCGGCGCACCAGATCGCGCTGAGCTGCGCGGCGTTCACCTTCATGTTCCCGCTCGGCCTTTCCATGGCCACGAGCATCCGCATCAGCAAGGCACTCGGCGAGGGCCGGCGGGCCGCGCTGCGCCCGATCGGCTTCGGGTCGCTCGGGCTGACCGTGGGGCTGATGCTGGCGTTTGCCACGGTGTTTGCCGCGGCGGGTCATGCGCTCGCGTCCGGGTTCACGCCGGATCCCGCGGTGATCGCCCTCGCGGCGAAACTCCTGGTGGTCGCGGCCATCTTCCAGCTCTTCGACGGCGGCCAGGTGGTGTCGGCCGGCATGCTCCGCGGGCTCACCGACGTGAAGGTGCCGACCGTGATCACCTTCGTCGCCTACTGGGTCATCTCGCTGCCGCTCGGCTACGGGCTGGCCTTCCACAGCCCGCTCGGGCCCGTCGGGGTCTGGTCCGGGCTGGCGGCCGGCCTGAGCGTGGCCGCGGTGCTGCTGGCGCGACGCTTCCACCGGCTGACGCGATGACGGCCGGTCATCGTCCGCGCACGTTCTCCTAATAGCGAACGGAGACGGTTGGCGTTTTGCGCGCCGGTGGGCACCGTGCGGCGGACATGAAGCTGCTGACTCCGTTCACCGTGGGCTCCCTTTCGGTCCCGAACCGCGTCTGGATGGCGCCGCTCACGCGGGTGCGGGCGGACCTGCCGCGGCGTTTCCTCGCGAACGCGCCGCTGAACCCGGTGCGGGAGGACAAGCTCTACACCGAGGGCCCCGAGGGCTACACCGACTACCCGGCGCTCGTCGCCTGAGCGCTCCCCGCCACAAGCAACCTCCTGGGCGCTCTTGTCCGGTCGGCGGCGCCGGCCGTTTGTCATACATTATATGACAAACTGGATGGGACGAAATCAGCAGGCGCAGCGATTATTCTAGCGCTTCGCGCAGGGCGGCGGTGATTTCTTCCACGGGCTCGGTGCCGATGCAGAGGCGCAGGAGATCGGAATCGAGTTGGCTCGCGGCGAGCTCGGCCAGGCCGGCGGGCGTGGTGACGAGGTCGTAGTGCGCGAGGTACATGAACGGGCAGATGAGCGTCGTCTTCATGCCGAAGCTCGGGCCCTTCGGCAGCCGCAGCCGGTCGTAGAATTTCTCCAGCGCGCCGGGCTGTTTCAGCGTGAAGGTGATCATGCCGCCGGTCGCGCCGGGCGAACGCGCCAGCTTCAGGTAGTTCGCCCGGCCCGACGGATGCAGCGCCCAGAACACATCGCGGATCGCCGGATGCTTTTCGAGGAAGGCCACGACCTGCGGCGTGCCGGCCGAGATTTTTGCCAGCACGGTGGGCGTCTGCCCGATCTGCCAGGCGAGGCGCGCGGCGTCGCGGGCATAGAGCGGCTCGACCGCGGTGGTGACGGCGGCGCGGAGCGCGGCGGCGTCCGGACCGGCGGGATTGACCGCGACGAGGCCGGCGGTGAGGTCGCCCTCGCTGGCCGTGTACTTGGTGAGGCTGCTGACGACGAGGTCGGCGTGGGGCAGGACGTCCAGGCTGAAGATCGAGCTCATCGACGGGTCGACGAGCAGCTTCGCGCCGTGCTGGCGGCACAGCGCGGCGATGGCCGGCAGGTCGGGCGTCTGGATCAGCGGGTTGGTCGGCACCTCGGCCACGACGCCCGCGATGCGCGCGCCGTGCGCCGCAAAGATCCGGCCGAGGCCGGCCAGGTCGGACACGTCGCGCACGTACACGTAGTCGTCCGGCTTCACCGTGAATTTTTTCAGGATCGCGATGGTGTCGAGGTAGAGCCAGCCGAGCTGGAGCCAGACCGTGCGGCCGCGCGGCGCCTGCACGGCGTTGACGGCGCGGAAGGCGGCGTGCACCGCGCTCATGCCGCAGTTGGCGAGGACGACGTCGGCCCCGGCCGTGCCCGGCAGCACGGCGCGCAGCTGGCGGCGGATTTCCGCGGGAGCGTCGCCGGCGAAGACCTGCTCGGGATGCAACGCGGGCAGCAGCTGCAGCGCGACGAGCTGGTCCTCGGCTTCACGTGACGAGACAAAGCCACCGATGTTCTGGAGGAAGGTCTTGGCCAGGGCGTAGGTGGCGGGATCTTCCGGATGCGACACGCCGCTGAGCTGGCCGGAGGCGAAGGGCTGCGCGCCCGCGCCCAGGTGGGCCGCCAGCGCCCGGGCCATCGCGGCCGAGGAGCAGAGCCACAGCGTGCGGCCCTTGAGCGCCGGCGTCGTGGCGGTGAAGTGGGCCGCCAGTTTCTTCGCGAACGGGTGGACGACGAAACGCGGATAGCCGTTGGCGAGCTGGCGGACAATCTCCGGGTCCTTCTCCTCGTAGCCGCGGACCGCGCGCATCGTGGGCAGGCTGCACGACACGGCGTGCGGGCTGGCCGGGATGGGTTGCCCGAGGGGCAGCGGCGGGAAGTGGGAGGAGTTACTCAAGGAAGGCGGAGGATTTAGGCTGCCGCCGCGGATGACAACTGCGGAGAGCGCCATATGGCGCAGGTGCGCAGGGGTAGTTAGTAATTGGTATTTAGGACCGGAACAGCTGAGAGAGGTGCCCACCGTCTGGGCCTGGTTACCAACTACTAAATACCAACTACTCCGCGCCGCCTTTAAGTTTGCGACACGCCTGCGAATGTCCCGAACTAGCGCGGCATGAAACTGGTTTCCTGGAACGTCAACGGCATCCGCGCCGTGCTGAAGAAGGGCTTTCTCGACTACATGGCGAAGGTGGACGCCGACGTCATCTGCCTGCAGGAAACCAAGGCGCACCCGGGCGACGTCCAACACGTCGCGTGGGTCGCGGGTTACACACCGCACTGGTATTCGGCGGTGAAGAAAGGCTACTCGGGCACGGTGCTGTTCACGCGCGTGGCGCCGAAAAGCGTGGCCTGCGGCATCGGGATGCCGGGGCACGACGACGAGGGGCGCGTCATCACCGCGGAGTTCGCCGACTTTTTCCTCGTGAACGTGTACCAGCCGAACTCGCAGCGCGGGCTCACGCGGCTGAAGTACCGCACGGAGGAGTGGGACCCGGCGTTCCTGAAGTTCCTCCGCAAGCTCGAGAAGAGGAAACCGGTCGTGTTCTGCGGCGACCTCAACGTCGCCCACACCGAGCTCGACCTGACCAACCCCAAGACCAACCGGCGCAACGCCGGTTTCACCGACGAGGAGCGCGCGAACTTCACCACGCTGCTCCAGGCCGGCTTCGTGGACACCTTCCGCGAGTTCGAAAAGGGCCCCGGCCACTACACGTGGTGGAGCCAGATGATGAACTGCCGCGCGCGGAACATCGGGTGGCGCGTCGATTATTTCGTCGCGTCCGCGAAGCTGAAGCCCGCGCTGAAGCGCGCGTGGATCTCGCCCGAGGTCATGGGCAGCGACCACTGCCCGGTCGGCCTGGAGTTGAAGTAACCGTGTCCGTGGCTACGTCTTTCCCATACCCCGCCATCCCATGCGCAAATCCCTCGTTGTCCTCCTGCTGGCCGCCGTCGTCGCCGTGACCGCCTCCGCCAAGTCCCCGCCGCAGCTCATCCGCGTCTCCTACCACAGCGTGAAGATGAACGCCGACCGCGACTACTTCGTGTACCTGCCGCGCGGCTTCAAGCAGCAGGACAAGTGGCCGGTGCTGCTCTTCCTCCACGGCAACGGCGAGCGGGGCGACGGCAAGGGCGAGCTTGACTACGTGCTGAAGCACGGCCCGCTCTTCGAGGCATGGTGCCAGAAGCGCGACCTGCCGTTCGTGATCATCTCGCCGCAGCTGCCGATGTACGACCAGGGCGACGTGGACTACATCAAGAACCGCAAGCGCTCGGACATTCCGGAGCGCATTCCCGGTCCCGTGACGCACCCGTACCCGCCACACTACGCCGGCAAGGACCCGATGGAGGGCCAGCTGGCGGAGATGCCCACGCGCGATTTCGAGCACGACCCGCGCGGCTGGAACACGATCGCCGACGAGGTCATGGGCATGGTCGACACCGTGCTCGCGAAATACAAGGGCGACCCGAAGCGCGTCTACCTCACCGGGCTGAGCTACGGCGGGTTCGGCACGTGGTACCTCGCGGCGAAGCACCCGGACAGGTTCGCGGCGATCGTGCCCATCGTGGGCTACGGCGAGCCGGCGATGGCGAAGCCCATCGCCGACGCGAAGCTGCCGCTGTGGGTTTTCGCCGGCGGCCGGGACAACGGCGTGAAGGTCCGCTATTTCTACCCGCTGCTGAACGAACTCGAGAAGCTCGGCCACCCCGACGTGCGGTTCACCATCGAGGCCGACATGGGCCACGACACGTGGATCCGGGTCTACGCGAGCCAGGATCTGTACACCTGGCTGCTGGCGCACTCGAAATGAGCGCCGCCTTTCGAAAGTCTGTCATCGCGAGATCCGCCATGGCGGACCGTGGCGATCCAGCTGGATTGCTTCGTCGCTTTGCTCCTCGCAATGACAGCGGAAGATATTTTGAGGTTTCTCATGCAGCATGCCGCTGAACTTAAGAAACTCATCCTCCGCCGGCCGGCCTTCACGCTGGCCGTGGCGGAGAGCCTGACGGCCGGGCACGTGCAGGCGGACGTCGCGGCGGTGTCCGGCGCGTCGGATTATTTCCTCGGCGGCGTCACGGCGTATTCGCTCGAGCAGAAGGTGAAGCTGCTCGGCGTGAACCGGACGCACGCCCGCGCGGTGGACTGCGTCTCGCGGCGCGTGGCGGTCGAAATGGCCGCGGGCGCGGCAAAACTTTTCGGGGCGGACCTGGCGGTGGCGACGACCGGCTACGCCGAACCCGCGCCGAAAAGGAAAGTGGAGGTGCCGCACGCGTGGTGGGCGCTCTGCCACCGGCGGCGCGGCGGCGCGGTGCTGGTGCTGTCGGGCCTCATCGAGGTGCCGGGCGCCGACCGCGTGACGGTGCAGCGGCGCGTGGCGGAGTCCGTGCTCGGCGAGCTGGTGAAGTACCTGCGCGAAATCCGGCAATGAAAAACCCGCCGGGGTGCGGCGGGTTGGGGCGGGAAAGGGTTTCGCGGCTTATTGCGTGATCGAGGTCACGTAATCCATGAGGTACTGCGCTTCCTTCGGGGGCGTGACCCAGTCGCTGTAGAGCAGCTCCGGCATGCGGTGCGTGGCGTTGTAGAACAGCTCGTTGGCCTTCTGGTGCGGCGAGAGGTAGCCGGTCTTGACCGCGGCGCCGAGGAACAGGCCCTCGACGGAGGAATAGACCAGGACGTTGGCGTCGCCGGGGAGATTCTTCGTGACGGCCTCGCGCTCGGCGGCGCGGATGCCGGCGGTGGCCTTGGCTTCGGCGCCGAGGTTCATGCGGTTCTTGAAGAGCAGGCGGGCCGCGTTGTCGTCCATCAGGAGGTAGACCACGTTGATGGACTTGGCGCCGGCCTGGAGGCCGAAGCTGAGCTCGCCGGCCTTCAGGAAGGCGGGCACGGACCACTTGCCGTTGGGCCGGCGGACGAGGGCGACGCCGTAGCCGTCCTTGATGCCGAGGATGAAGCTGCCCTGGAACTGGTTGACGATGATGATGCCCTTGGCCTGGCGCAGCTTGTCCGCGGGGATGGCGGTCTTGATGTTGCCTTGAACCTCGCGGAGGATGGCCTCGCAGGAATCGAGCTCGTCGAGGACGGTGGCGCGGTCGAAGCTCTCGGCGCGCGCGGCGACGAGCAGGACGGACAGGCTGAGTACGGCGGTGAAAAACTTCTTCATGTGATGGGAATGACAGCAACGGGGCCGGTGGGGTCCAAATTGCTGCCCGGGAATAAACACATTCGCGTCGCGAATGAAAGCCCTACTTCACGTTCCGCCCCTCTGGCGGGCGGGGTTTGGCGGCGTCATTCGAGCCCGCGCGCGGCGATCTCGTCCTCGTCCCACCCGAGGTAGTGGCCCAGCTCATGCAAGTAGGTCAGGCGAACCTCGTCGCAGTAGATGGCCTCGTCGCCCCCGGCGTAGTCCCAGAGGTTGTCGAGAAACAGGAGGATTTGGGGCGGCAGCGGGACCTCGTCGGACCGCAGCTCGGCGCCGTGCTCGTGCCCCACGAAGAGACCCAGGATGTCGGGCTCCCAGCCCTCGGCGAGGATGTCGTCGTTGGGCATGGCGTCGTAGCACACCGGCACGGCCGCCGCGGCGGCGCGCACCTCGGCCGGCAGCCGGCGCTGGGCGGCGGCCACGACCGGGCGGGCGAGGGCGGTGAGGCGGGCGAGATCCATGGGAGGAGGGAAGTGACAGGGACCAAGTAACAAGTTCCAAGTCCAAACCCTGACATCCTTCCCTGATACCTGTTACTTGATATTTTGGGTCAGGGCCGGAGCTCGGCGGAAATGTCCAGCCGTTCGAAGCGCAGGCCGAGCCACCAGGTGCCGAGGCAGATCTCGAAGATGAAGATGCCGAGGACCGGGACCGCCGCGAGCGCAGTGGCGGCAGGCAGGCCGACCAGCCATTGCGTGAGGGCGATGGTGGCGGCGCCGACGAGCGCGGCCGGCAGGATGGCGGCCGCGATGCAGAGCACCTGGCCGGCGAAGAAGATCAGCCGCTGGCCGAGCACGTCCACACCCCCGCCGCTCGCCGGGCGGCCGCTTTGCGCCCATGCGGGGAAGACCAGCGTCGCGGCGTTGGGCACGAGGAGCTGGACGGCGCACAGCGCCGGCAGCACCGCGGCGACCGAGAGCCCGGCGGTGAACCGGAACGCCGGGGTGAACCATTCCGCGGCGGCCCCCGAAGGCTGCAGGCCAAGCAATGCCACCAGCAAAAGCAGCCACCCGATGCTGCTGAGGATCAGCGTCGGCGCCAGCAGGCCGCCGAGGACCACCCGCCAGCCCGGCAGCGGGTACGCCTTGAGCAGGTCGAGGTTGGGCAGGTCGCCGCGCAGGTCGTTGCGCGCAAGCTGCGGGCCGAAGGCGAGCACGTAGGCGCCAAGGGCCAGCGCCGCGAAGCCCGCGACGTTGGAAGCAAGCGGATGGGACCGGAGCCAGCCCAGCATGACGCAGGCGATCACCACCACCGCCCCGGCGAAGACATGGCGGTTCAGGTACGACGGCGCAGCCATCACGTTCTTCCACAGGAACCCGAACTCGACCGGCAGGCGGTCGCCGAGCGGGAACGGCGCGCGGCGCGCCTTGGTCGGGCCGGCGCCGATCCGCACGCCCTGGCCCGCGCGGATGCGCGCGACCATCTCGCCCGTTTTTTTCGCGCGCGCGATCGAGGCTTCCTCGAACGGGCTCTCCAGCCGGTGCACCCAGAAATAATGGACCACCACGAGCGCGACGGCGGGAAGCAGCGAAAGGAAATAGGCGCCCGGGGTCTCGGCGAAGAACGGCCCCAGCGCCAGTTTGGCCGGCCAGAGAAGCCACGCCAGCCAGCCGGTGTGCCCGTTGGCGGCGAGGAAAACCAGCCCGACCAGGACGGCGCCGGCCCCGCCGAGCAGCAGCCCGCGCCGCGCCGCGCGCCCGAAGCCGGCGCGGGACAGCCACGCGATCGTCAGCGCCGCGGCCGACTGGTGGAGCGAGAGGTTCGCGTTGAGCGACCACCAGGCCCCGAGGTGGCGCAGCGCGCCCAGCCCGCCGCCGCGCAGCCCGTTCGACAGCAGGGTGAAAAACAGCGCGCCGAAAAGCGACAGGACCAGACCGTCGAGCAGCTTGTAATGGATGAGCTGCCGCCGCGTGAGCGGGGCGGGGAAAAGGAAGGCGACTTCCGCCTCGGTGAAGGCGAGGCCCGGGTGGTCGCCGGGCAGCACCCAGATGAGCAGGACGAAAAGCGACAGGACCGCCGCCGCGATGTACTCGGCCCGGCCCTCGCCGAACGCGAGCGCCAGCGCCTGGCCGGGGCCGCCCGGTCCCGTGCGGACGGCGTGCCGGAAAAAGAAGAACCAGAAGTAGGCGAGGCCGGCCAGCGCGCCGAGGAGGTACTTCGGCTGCTTCAGCCGGCGCAGGCGCACGCCGAGCCGGTTGCGCACCGAGTGGTAGCGCAGGTAGAGCAGGGCGCGGAGCAGGGGCATGGCGCTCAGTTCTCCGAGTTGCCGGTCGCGCGGATGAACACTTCCTCCAGGCTCACGCCGCGCTCGCCGTGGCTGAACTGCGCGACGACCTCGGGCAGCGTGCCGACGGCGATGCGTTCGCCCTTCTTCATGATGAGCACGTGCGTGCAGACCTCCTCGAGCAGGCTGAGCAGGTGCGAGCTGAGGATGATCGCCGCGCCCTCGCGCGCGAGGCGCCGGATCGTGTCCTTCATGCGCCGGATGCCGAGCGGGTCGAGGCCGGTGAGCGGCTCGTCGAAATACATGACCTTGGGCGCGTGCAGCAGGCCGCAGGCGATGACGAGCTTCTGCTTCATGCCGCGCGAAAGTTCGCCGGGCAGCTGGTCGGCCTTGTCGGCGATCTCCAGCTCGGCGAGCAGCGCCGCCATCCGCTCGGCGGGCTGCGGGACCTGGTAGACCTTGGCCGCGAACGCGAGGTGCTGGCGCACGGTGAGATGGTCGAACAGCCGCGGCTCGTCGGGAAAAAACGCGAGCTGGCGCTTGGCCGCGACCGGGTCGGCGGCGAGGTCGATCCCGGCGACCTTCAGCGTGCCCGCGGTCGGCGGGATGATGCCGGTGGCGCAGCGCAGCGTGGTGGTCTTGCCCGCGCCGTTGGGCCCGACGAGGCCCATGACCTCGCCCGGTGAAACCATGAAGGAAAGATTGTTCACGGCGGTGAAGTCGCCATAACGCTTGGTGAGGCCGCTGACTTCGATCATGAACGCCGAGCTTGGCGGCAGTGGCGATGCTGTAAAGCCGCCGTTGGCGCGGCCTTACGCCACGGGGATGAGGCGAAAAATCGCTGGGAGGGAAAATTGCGCCCCCGAGAAACCAAACGCGCGTTCGTGCGTCTAAGGCTTCAGAATGAATACTCCGACGAAGCGCTACCACCCGAGCCTGACTTTCGCGATCGGGGTCATGCTGGCCTCCCTGCCCGCGGCTTTCGCCGAATCCACGTCACCGGCGCCCGAGGCGCGCCGCGAACGCCTGGAGAAGGCCGGCGATCGGCTGGCCGACGAACTCGGCTTGAGCGACGACCAGAAGGCCAAATGGAAGGCCATCGGGCAGCAGGAGAAATCCGAGCTGGACGCCCTGCGCGACAACACCGCCCTGGCCAGGGACGACCGCCGCGCCAAGGCCGGCGAGATCCACAGGAAGTACAAGGAACAGCGCGACGCCCTGCTGACGCCCGAGCAACGCGCCAAGGCCGAGAAGATGCGCGAGCGGATGGAGAAACGCCGGGAAGAACGGCGCGAGAAGGACGGCGACAAGCCGGCCGACCAGAAATAAAAAATTTGCCACGGTGTTGGGCCGTGGCGTGTGCGAAAAATAGCGCCGCAGCCTAGGGGTAGGTTGCGGCGTTTTCGCTTTGGACAAGGCGCGGGGCCGCTCGCACTGTCCGCCCCATGGCCCAACGGCAACTGGCGATCATCGGCGGCGGGGCGGCGGGATTCTTCGCCGCTATCACCGCGGCCGAGGCGTCGCCGGGCGCGGGGGTGACGATCTTCGAGGCGACGGCGCACTTGCTGGCCAAGGTCAGGGTGTCGGGCGGCGGCCGCTGCAACGTCACGCACGCCTGCTTCGAGCCGCGCGAACTGGTCCGGCGCTATCCGCGCGGCGGCCGCGAGCTGCGCGGGGCCTTTTCCCGCTGGCAGCCGCGCGACACCGTGGAATGGTTCGCCGCGCGCGGCGTCACGCTGAAGACCGAGGCGGATGGGCGCATGTTTCCCGTCACCGACGATTCGCAGACCATCGTCGACTGCCTGCTGGGCGCCGCGCAGCGCGCGGGCGTCACGATCCGCACGAATTGCGGCGTGAAGTCGCTGGCGCGCCGGACCGGGGGCGGGTTCGACCTGGCGCTGGCCGGCGGCGAAGTCTTCGCGTGCGACCGCCTGTTGCTGGCCACCGGCGGCAACCGCTCCAGCGCGGGCTTCGCGATGGCGGAGTCGGCCGGCCACACGATCGAACCGCTTGTGCCGTCGCTGTTCACCTTCCACACCAACGACCCGCGCCTGCAGGGATTGTCCGGCGTTTCGGTCGACGACGCGGCGACCGCCGTGCCCGGCACCGCGCTCAAGGAGCGCGGCCCGCTGCTCATCACGCACTGGGGCCTGAGCGGCCCGGCGATCTTGAAGCTGTCGGCGTGGGGGGCGCGGGAACTCGCGGGGCGGAACTACAAGTTTGCGTTGCGCGTGAACTGGGTGCCGGCGCTGAACGCCGAGTCGGCGCGGACCGCGCTCGAGGCGGCGCGCACGGCGAACCCGAAGCGCAAGGTCGTCAACGCCTGCCCGTTCACGCTGCCGGCGCGGTTGTGGGAGAAACTCGTGCCCGCCGCCGGGATCGCGCCCGATGCACCCTGGGCGGGCGTGGCCAACCCCGCGCTGCGCGCGCTCGCGGCGCAGGTCTGCGAGGCGGAGTTCGCCGTGGACGGCAAGAGCCTGTTCAAGGAGGAGTTCGTCACCTGCGGCGGCGTGCGCCTCGCCGAGGTGGATTTCAAGACCATGGAAAGCCGCCTGGCGCCCGGGCTGCACTTCGCCGGCGAGGTGCTCGACATCGACGGCGTGACCGGCGGTTTCAATTTCCAGGCGGCCTGGACCACCGGGCGCCTCGCGGGCCTGGCGATGGCGGCTGACTCAGAGAACAGAGGACAGAAGAGGGGAGACAGTGAATAGAGGTTTGCGGCTGTTCTCTGTCCTCTGTCACCTGTCCTCTGAAAATGATGTCCTACGGCCACCTGCTGCTGATGCTGCTGCCGGTCTTTGCGGCGATCGCGCTGGGCGTGGTGCTGCGCCGGCTGGAGTGGATCAACGAGCCCGGCGAGGCCGCGCTCTTCAACGTCGTGGTGAAGGTGGCGATGCCGTGCCTGATCTTCGAGTCGGTGTCGCTGAACCCCGCGCTGCGCCAGGCGGGCAACGTGCTGCTGCCGCCGCTCGCGGGCTTCGGGCTTACGCTGGTCTCGATGGCGGTCGCGTGGCACGTGGCGCGTGCGCTCGGCCTCACGCTGGGCCACGGCCTGCGGACGTTCGCGCTGGCGGTCGGCCTGACCAACTACAGCTACCTGCCGCTGCCGCTGATGAGCGAGCTGTTCGGGCCCGAAAGCCGCGCGGTGCTGTTCCTGCACAACGCCGGGCTCGAGGCGGCGATCTGGACCGGCGGCGTGCTGGTGGTGACCGGCCTCTCGCCCCGGCAGGGCTGGCGCAAGCTGGTCAACGCGCCGGTGATCGCGCTCGCGGTGTCGCTGCTGGTGAACCTGACGGGCCTCGGGCCGCACGTGCCGGATTTCCTGCGCACGCTCATCCACAGCCTCGCGGTCTGCGCCGTGCCGCTCGGCCTGATCATGACCGGCGTCAGCTTTTCCCCGCACCTCGAGGACCCGAAGGCGTTGCTCAACCCGCGCGTCCTGGGCATGGCCTGGCTGCTGCGCCTCGCCCTGCTGCCGTGGGTGCTGCTGTGCGCCGCGCGCTGGCTGCCGCTGCCGGTCGAGCTCAAGCAGGTGCTGGTGGTGCAGGCCGCGATGCCCTCGGCGGTTTTCTCGGTGATCGTCGCGCGGATCTACGGCGGCCAGCCGCTCGTCGCCATGCAGATCGTGGTCGGCACGACCGCGGTGGGCCTCTTCACCATCCCGCTCTGGATCGGCTTCGGCCTGCGGTTCGCGGGCCTGGCGCCGTGAGGCTCCGCCTGTTTGTAACGTAATATGTTACAAACAGCCGAGGAAGGTGCCGGCTCAGTGCGCGCCGGGCAGGAAGTAGAACAGCACGCCGAGGATCACGTAGAGCGCCAGCAGCTGGACGCCCTCCAGCCAGTTGCTCTCGCCGTCGCCCGCGATCTGGTCGGTGACGAAGGCCGCGATCACCACGGCGGCGATTTCCGGCAGCGTGAACTCAAGGTTGAGCTGGAGCGGGAAGAGATAGCTGGCGAACACCAGCACCGGCGCGACGAAGAGCGCGATCTGCAGGCTCGAGCCGACCGCAATGCCGAGCGACAGGTCCATCTTGTTCTTCAGGGCCATCGTGATCGCGGTGGAATGCTCGGCCGCGTTGCCGACGATGGCGACGATGATGACGCCGACGAAGGTCTCCGTGACGCCGAGCGAGTGCTGCGCCGCCTCGACCGCGCCGACGAGGAACTCCGAGACCCAGGCCACCGCGAGCGTCGCGACGAGCAGCACGCCCACGGCCTTGGCGACGGGCCAGGGCTGCTCCGCGTGCGGCTCGTCCCGGGTCGCCGGATCGCCGTCGGCGATGGCGGCTTCCCCGCCCACGAAGAGCTGTTTGTGCGTGACGAGGGAGAAAATCAGGATCGCGCCGTAGGTGGCGATCAGCACCACCGCGATGGCGAGCGAGAGGCGTTGCTCGGCGAGGGGCGACCAGCCGGCCGGGGTTTGCGCGGCGGCGTGGTGAAAGATGGTGGGGATGACGAGCGCGGCCGCGGCGAGGATGAGCGCGGTGCACGAGGAGCGCGCGGCGGTTTTGTTGAAGCGCTGGTGCTTGTGGCGCAGTCCGCCGGCGAAGATGGCGGCGCCGAGCACGAGCAGGAGGTTGCCGATGATCGAGCCGGTGATGGACGCCTTCACCACCTCGATATGGCCGGCGCGCAGGGCCATGAGCGCGATGATCAGCTCGGCGGCGTTGCCGAACGAGGCGTTGAGCAGCCCGCCGACACCCTCGCCCATGCGGCGGGCCAACTGCTCGGTGGCATGGCCCATCCAGCCCGCGATCGGGATGATGGCGAGGGCCGACACGATGAAGAGGGCCGTGCCATTCGACCACGCCGGCACGTAGCGCAGGGCGAAGGCCACCGGGACGAACACCAGCAGCCAGTCGAGCGACGGGCGGAGCCAGGGGGATTTGGCGGCGGACATGGCCCGAGGAAAGACGCGCGCGCCGGTGAGTCGAGCCCAACGATGGTCGGCTTTCCGCCGATGATCGTAATACGAACAGCGGCCCTGTTTCGCTCCGGAAGGTTTGTTCGTAATAAGAACATGCGGCCGGGGGGCGCGGCGTTGACGGCGCAGCCGGCGTCCGTTTCTGTGGGGCATATGGCGAAGCAACTGAACTGGGGCATCCTCACCACGGGCTGGATCGCGCGGAAATTCGCCACCGACCTGCGCCAGTCGCACACCGGGCGGCTCGCCGCGGTCGGCGCGCGCCAGCTGGCCGACGCGCAGAAGTTCGCCGCGGACTTCGGGGGGGCGACCGCCCACGGCAGCTACGCGGCGCTGCTCGCCGATCCCGCGGTGGAGGCCGTCTACATCGGGACGCCGCATCCGTGGCACGCGGAGTGGGCGCTCAAGGCGGCCCAGGCCGGCAAGCACGTGCTGTGCGAGAAGCCGCTGACGATGGGCCTGGCCGACACGGAGCGCGTGATTGCGGCGGCGAAAAAGCACAACGTCCTGCTGATGGAGGCGTTCATGTACCGTTTCCATCCCCAGACGAGAAAGATCGCGGCCCTGGTGCGCGACCGGGCGATCGGCGAGCTGCGGTTGATCCGCGCGTCGTTCAATGTCCTCTGCCCGTTCAACCCCGAGAGCCGCATGTTCAAGAAATCCCTCGGCGGCGGCGCCATCCTCGATCTCGGCTGCTACCCGCTCTCGTATGCACGGCACCTCGCCGGCGCCGTGCACGGGCGGGACTTCGCCGACCCGGTTAAATTCCACGGCACCGGCCGGCTGCACCCGCTGGCCGGCACCGACGACTTCGCGACTGCGCTGGCGGAATTCCCGGGCGGCATCATCGGCGAACTTTCCTGCGGCTCGACGGTGCTGAATGACAACTCCGTGCAGCTGCACGGCACCGCGGGCTGGCTCGACGTGCCGAATCCGTTCACGCCGGGCCTGCTCGGGCAGACGGAGAGGATTTTCCTGCATCGCCGCGACGGCGCGGCGGAGGAGATCGTCATCACCAGCCCGGGCCTGGGCTTGTATGCCTACGAAGCCGACGCCGTGGCCGAGACCCTCGCACGCGGCGGGCGCGAAGTGCCGCTGGCCACCTGGGCCGACACGCTGGGCAACGCGCGCCTCAGCGATGCCTGGCTGGCGGGTGTCGGCCTGCGCTACGACTGACGGAGCCGTCCGCCGCCGTTTTTGCGCCGCTCGACGCAGCGAGCTTGCCGCGCGCGGGCCGGGGTCCAAGCTGCGCGCAAATGAACCGCCGTTTCCTCCTGCTGGGTGCCGCCCTGTGCGCCGCCCCCCTTGCTCCCGTCCATGCCGCCGCCGCCCCGGCCGCCGTTGATCGCATCGCCGCCGAATCCGCCAAGGCCAACGCGTTTTTCGACCGCGTGTTCGACGCGGACGTCGACCGCAGCCCGCTCACCCAAGGCTACCTCGGCCTGAAGAAGGACCACGACAAATGGGACGATTTCTCCGAGAAGCGCGAGCTCGAGGACCTCGCGCTGACCGTGCAGCACCTGGCCGAGCTGAAAAGCACGATCCACTACGACTGGCTCGATGCCCAGACGCAGATGAGCTACCGGCTGTTCGCGGAGGAGGCGGACCGCACCATCGAGGCCTGGCGCTGGCGCGACCACGGCTACGTGTTCCACCAGATGGAGGACAGCCCGCACAGCTCGCTGCCCTCGTTCCTCATCAATTACCACCCGGTCGACAACGTCGCCGACGCCCGGGCCTATGTCACGCGGCTCCGGGCCCTGCCGGCCGTGTTCGCCCAGCTGATCGCAAACGCCGAGGGCCAGGCGGCCAAGGGCGTCCTGCCGCCGAAATTTGTCTTCCCCATGATGATCGAGTCGAGCCGCGAGGTCATCAGTGGCGCGCCGTTCGATGCGTCCGGCAAACCGAGCGCACTGTGGGCGGATTTCGAGGGCAAGGTGAACGCATTGAAGGACGCTGATGACGCGGGGAAAAAGCAGCTGCTCGCCGAGGGCCGCGCGGCGCTGCTGGAGGCGGTCCGGCCGGCCTACGACCGCCTCATCGCGATGTTCGCGGCGCAGGAGAAGGTAGCCACGACCGACGACGGCGTGTGGAAGCTGCCGCAAGGCGACGAATATTACAGCTTCATGCTGCGCCGGAACACGACCACCACGATGTCGGCCGACGAAATCCACGCGCTCGGCCTCCGCGAGGTGGCCCGCATCCACGCGAGCATGGGGGAGATCAAGGACCGGCTCGGCTTCAAAGGCGACCTCGCCGCATTCCTGAAATACATGAGAGACGACCCGAAGTTCGTCTACCCGTCGACCGACGCCGGCCGCGCCGCCTACATCGCGCGCGCCACGACCATCATCAGCGAGATGAGGGCGCGCCTGCCGGAATTCTTCGGCGTGGAGCCCAAGGCCCCGCTGGTGATCAAGAAGGTCGAGCCGTTCCGCGAGAAGAACGCCGCCGGGGCGTTCTACGAGCCGCCGTCCGCCGACGGCTCGCGGCCCGGCACTTACTATGTCGCCACCCTCGACATGCGCACGCTCCCGATCTGGGAGATGGAAACGCTGGCCCACCATGAGGCGATTCCCGGCCACCACATGCAGATCGCGATCGCGCAGGAGCTGAAAAACATGCCGAAGTTCCGGATGTACGGCGGCTACAACGCCTACGCCGAGGGCTGGGCGCTTTACTCGGAATACTTCCCGAAGGAGTTCGGCTTCTACTCGGACCCGGAGCAGGACTTCGGGCGGCTCTCCGACGAACTGCTGCGCGCGGTGCGGCTGGTGGTCGACACCGGCCTCCACGCCAAACACTGGACGCGCCAGCAGGTGCAGGAGTATTTCCGCGCCAACACGGCCACCTCCGAGCGCGATGTCGTCGCCGAGACCGCCCGCTACATCGTCTGGCCCGGCCAGGCCTGCAGCTACAAGGTCGGCATGCTGAAGATCCTCGAGCTGCGCGAACGCGCGAAAAAAGAGCTCGGGCCGAAGTTCGACCTGCGCGCGTACCACGACCTCGTGCTGCAGAACGGCGCGCTGCCGCTCGACCTGCTCGAGGAGAACGTGGACGGCTGGATCGCGAAACAAAGGTGAGCGGCGGCGCGTGAGAGCGCGCGCCGCGCGGTTTTGTTCCGGCGGAATTTTTCCACGCGCCCCGGCGGCCCCCACCGGCCGCGCAAATCCCGCGGCCCGGCGCTAAAAACCGGCGGGCGGAACGCGGCCTTTTGGCGAGGAAACCCCCGCGGGCGGACATCGCGGCGCGCGCGGGGAAAACGTGGCTCAATCGCCGCCGAAAAAATCTCAATTTCCGGCAAAAGGAGCCCGGTGCGCAGCTTCTCAATCCGCGATGAAACCTGCGCAAGAGGGTCGCCGTCGTAGCTCGAAAGCAATGAAAAGCATCCCCGTTTCCCCGTCGCTCGCCGACGGCCCGCGCCAGGTCCTGTTGATGATCGACCCGGTGCATCCCGCCAGCGCCGCGCTGCTGCGCGGCATCGCCCACGGCCAGCGCCAGCACGGCAACTGGTCGGTCTTTGTCGACGATTCGACCGAATCCGAGCACAAGCTTGCGCTGCTCCGGTCCGGCCGCTGGCACGGCGTCATCATCGCGCGCGCCGCGCCCGACCCGGCGCTGGCCGGCGTGGCCGGGACGCTGCCGATGATCGACCTGCTCGACGAGACGCCGCTGCCCGGCGCGTTGTGGGTGCACCCGGACAACGTGGCGACCGGCCATCTCGGCGCGGAGCATTTCCTCGAGCGCAAATTCCGCAATTTCGGGTTTAGCGGCTTCCGGAATGTCCCGTGGTCGGTCGCGCGCCGGCAGGGTTTCGTGGAATCGCTGGCGCTGGCCGGGCACGCCTGCGTGATCCACGAGACCGACTATCCGGGCGCGGGAGTCGATTCGCCGCTGTGGGACGCCTGGCAGGTGGACCAGCTCAGCGCCTGGTTGCGGGCGCAGCCGCCGGGCAGCGCCGTGATGGCGTGCAACGACAACCGGGCGCGGCAGATCGTGCGCGCGGCGGCGGTCGCGGGCCTGCGCGTGCCGGAGGACATCGCCGTGCTGGGCGTGAACAACGACCCGGCCTGGTGCGAGCTTTCCTCGCCGGAGATCTCCAGCATCGCGCAGGACACCTTCGAGGCCGGCAGCCGGGCGGTGGAGCAGCTCGCCGCCTGGATGGCGGGGCAGCCGCCGGCGGCGCCGGAACTGCGCATCGACCCCGTCGGCGTGGTGGCGCGGAAGTCCACCGATGTCCTGAGCCTGCGCGACCACAAGGTGGCGGTGGCGCTGGATTTCATCCGGGAGCACGCCTGCCGCGGCCTCACGGTCGACGAGGTGGTGAACCACGTGCATGCCTCGCGCAGCCTGATGGAAAGCCGGTTCCGCCGTTATGTCGGCCATTCGCCCCAGGCGGAGATCCGCCGCGTGCAGGTGGACCGGATCCGCCACATGCTGGGCACCACCGACCTGACGCTGAAGGAAATCGCCGACCAGGCGGGCTTCGTCCACGTCGAGTACATGTGCGTGCTGTTCAAGCGGCTGACCGGCGAGACGATGGGCCAGTATCGCCGCAATATCCGCGCCCAGGAGCAGCAGCGCGCCCTGGCCTGAGGCCCGCGCGGCGTTGAACAGGCCTCAACGCGATTGGAAGCGAACTCATGGTTTGGCCGGGGCGTTGGGCTATAGTCCCGCCCGGCGGTGACGTCCCCGCGGACGCCACGATTGCGCCTTCCCTCCGGAAGGCGCCGCCAACCCCTAACCCTAAACCTAACCATGAAACGCCTGACCGTGCGGTCGCGTGCCCTCGCGGGCACGACCGCGCTCTGTCTTGCCTCCGTGTTGCGCCTCGCGGCGCAAACCACCGCCCCCGTTCCGGGCCAAAACCAATCGGACGAAACCCTCGTGCTCTCGCCCTTCGTGGTCGACGCCGCCGAGGACGCCGGCGGCTACTCCGCCAAGAGCACGCTCGCCGGCACCCGCGTCCGCACCGAGCTCAAGGACATCGCATCCTCGATTTCCGTCGTGACGAAACAGTTCCTGCAGGACACCGGCGCGACCAGCAACGCCACCCTGCTGCAATACACGACCAACACCGAGGTCGGCGGCGTGATCGGCAACTTCTCCGGCAACGCCGGCGGCCTCCAGTACAACGAGGACTCGTCGCTGCGCCGCCCGAGCAACAACACCCGCGTGCGCGGCCTCGATTCCGCCGACAACACGCGCGACTATTTCCTGACGGACATCCCGTGGGACAGCTACAACGTCGACCGCGTGGACCTGCAGCGCGGCCCGAACTCCATCCTCTTCGGCGTCGGCAGCCCGGCGGGCATCATCAACACCTCGATCAACGGGGCGACGTTCCAGAACAAGAACACGATCGAGAACCGCCTGGGCTCCTTCGGCTCGGTGCGCTTCTCGGCCGACTTCAACTACGTGCTCATCCCGAACGAGCTCGCGGTCCGCGTCTCACTGCTCGACGACGACACGCAATACCGCCAGAACCCGGCGTTCAACCACGACAAGCGCATCTTCGGCGCGGTGCGCTACGCCCCGCAGCTCTTCGGCGAGGGCTCGAACACCTCGATCCGCGCCAACTTCGAGAGCGGCGACGTGAACGCCAACCGCCCGCGCACGCTCCCGCCGGTCGACGCGATCACCCCGTGGTTCCAGACCGGCACCGACGCCAACGGCAACATCGCGCTGAACAAGTATACCTACAGCGAGGCCACGACCAACCCGGGCGCGCTGCCGTTCAACTCCGACAACCGCGGCACGTATCCCTACGCCTGGCTCTACAACGGCGCGATGGGCCGCCAGTTCTGGCTCGATGTGACCGGCTTCTACGGCAACAACAACGACTCGAGCGCGACGCTCTACCGCCAGACCTCCGGCGGCTCGCAGCGCTTCGGCATCAACTCCGCCGGTCAGATCGACGAGAGCATCGGCGGCCTGTTCAACCCGCACGCCGCAGCCGTGGCCAGCTTCTCGAGCTACATGATCGCCTCCGGTATCCCGGGCGGCGCCTATTACGCCGACCGCTCGCTGTCCGATCCCTCGATCTTCGATTTCTACAACAACCTGATCGACGGCACGAACAAGTTCGAATGGCAGAAGTGGAACGCCTTCAACGTCGCGATCTCGCAGACGTTCTTCCACGACCGCCTCGGCTTCGAGGCCGTGTATGACTACCAGCGCTACAAGGACGGCCAGCGGGTCTTCATCGGCAATTCCGACACCTACAAGATCGCCGTCGACCTGGTGAACACGTTCTCCGACGGCACGGCCAACCCGAACGTGGGCCGGCCCTACGTCGCCAACTCCGACGAGCAGGCGAACAGCGCGAGCGAGATCGACCGCGACAGCCTCCGCTTCACCGCCTACGGCGAGCTGCGCGCCGAGGACTTCCTCGGCAAGGAGTCGAAGCTCGCGAAGATCCTCGGCCGCCACGTCTTCACCGGCCTGCTGAGTCAGGACACGACGCGCACCTTCAACAAGAACTGGGCGACCTCGGCCGCCACCCCGGAGTTCACCCAGTTCGACGGCGAGAACAACAACCTCACGGCGCACTTCCGCTCGTACAACTACGTGTCCTACCTCGGGCCCAGCCTGCTCGGCGCGAGTTCCGCCGCCGGCGCGCACCTCTCGCCCGTGGCCAACGTGGTGAAGGCGCCGCGCAACGCCCTGGTCCAGGTCTTCGACGACCATTGGGCCCGTTCCACCAACCCCGGCGACCCGAACTACGTGGACCCGGCCGCGCCGTACACCTACGTGCAGCTCAACGGCGGCCTGGCCGGCGGCCCGACACCCGCGGTCGTGCAGTCCACGCAGTCGGAGAACCCCGCCAACTACGGCGGGTGGAAGACGGTCAACGTCGACTTCCTCAACGCCGACGACGGCGACAGGGACGCGCTCACCTACAACGCGGGCCGGCTGCGCAACATCATCCGCTCCCAGGCCATCACCTGGCAGGGCTACATGTTCGACGGCGCCTTCGTGCCGGTCTTCGGCTGGCGCAAGGACCGCATCGAGAACGCCGCGGGCAACGGCGTGCCCGACGCCCTCGGCACCGTGAGCACCGACTTCAACATCGACGAGACCAGCCGCAAATTCGCCACCGGCGAGAGCAAGAGCTGGGGCGGCGTCCTCCACCTCCCCGCGAAGTGGACGGCCTCGCTTCCGGGCAACACGACCTTCGGCGTGTTCTACAACCGGTCGGAGAACTTCAAGGCCGACGCCCCCCGGGGCGACGTCTTCGGCAACGTGATCCCGAACCCGCTCGGCAAGACCAAGGAGTACGGCTTCACGGTCAGCACGCTCGACGACAAGCTCTCGCTGCGCGTCACGCGCTACGAGACCAAGGTCGCCAACGCCTCCCTGGCGGGCGGCAACCCGCTCGGGCAGAACTCCTATTACCTGTGGGCCGTGCCGGTGTGGGGCACCGCCATGGTGACCCGCGACGACCAGTTCGTGAAGGGCAACACCGACACCGTCGGCGACAACTGGGCCGCAACCGACGACCCCGCCGCCCCGCAGCGCCGCCTGCCCGACGGCACGCTCAACCCGGCGTGGGTCGCCCATCCCAGCACGCAGTCGGAGATCGCCGCGATCAACGCGTGGCGCCAGCTGCCGCTCGACCAGTCGTTCTTCAACGCCTACGGCAACGAGGTGGCGGTCATGAACTCCGCCGCGATCAAGGCCGGCAACTGGACCACGGCCGATCCGCTCTGGTCGGCCAAGATCGACAACCAGCCGGTCTCCGGCGGGCAGCTCGTCGGCTTCGGCTCCGGCCCGCAGTTCACCGTCGACACCCTGTCGAAGGGCTATGAAATCGAGCTCATCGCGCAGCCGACGAAGAACTGGAACGTGTCGGTCAACGTGGCCAAGACGTTCGCGACCCGTGAGTCGCTGGCCCCGACGATCGTCAATCTGATCAACGAAATGACGGCGTTCTTCGCCGGCCCGGCCGGCGACTTCCGCTGGTGGGGCGGCGGCGTCGGCAACTCCATCCGCACCCAGTGGCAGAACAACGTGCTGAATCCCTACAACACCTTCAAGTCGCAGGAAGGCAGCAACGCCCCCGAGATCGCCCCGTGGCGCTTCAATGTCGTGACGACCTACAGCTTCGACCATGGCACGCTGAAGAACGCCTTCCTGGGCGGCGGCTACCGGTGGGAGGGCGCCCGCGTGCTGGGCTACCAGTTCGACCAGAGCCTGAACAACGGGCTCGGCGCGCTCGACATCAGCAAGCCCTGGAAGAGCGACACCGACCAGCACTTCGACCTCTGGGTCGGCTATGCGCACAAGCTGAATGAAAAGCTCAACTGGCGCATCCAGCTCAACCTGCGCAACGTCGGCGAGAACGCGGGCCTCGACCCGGTCAGCATCAATCCCGACGGCACGGTCGCGTTCGCGCGCATCACCGAGGGCATGAACTGGCAGCTGACGAACACCCTGGAATTCTAGGCCGCGCGGGATTCTACCGTTGATTCATCCCGAGTCCGGCAGCCGCCAGCTGCCGGACTTTTTATTGCCCTTGGGTCTGATGCCCCGGGTCTCGGCGACCCTGACATCCGCCGCCCGCGGCCGCCGTTCCCTATTTCAGCTCCAGCTCCCGTTCGAGCCACGCCACGCGGTCCGCGGCGACCGCCGCCGTGTGCAGGTCGTGGCCGCCCGCGTAGGTCGCCAGGTGCTTCGGCACCGGGGCGGCGGCATAAAATTCCGCGGCCTGCGCGGCGCTCACGTATTCGTCCTTGTTCGCGAACTGGAAAAAAATGCGGGCCGGCGCGAGCTTCGGCAGGGCCAGGACCGGATCGATGGTGGCGATGTCGGCGCGGTAGGCCGCGGGGTCCTTGGGCTGGCGGGCAAAGAACATCCAGTCGGCGAAGTGCGGGACGGCGGCCATGAAGACATAGGTCTTCGCGCGGCGATCGAGCCCGCTCGCGATCATGCCGTACATCGCGCCGAAGTCATGGCCGACGAAGGCCACGCGCTTCAGGTCGAGGCCGGGCTGCGCCAGCAGCAGGTCCAGGGCACGGCGGATTTCGACCACCTGGTGGATCGCCTGGGCCTTGTCCTCCTCGGGGATGCGGTTGCGATACCAGTTCGGCTCGGCCCACATGGTGTCGACCAGCAGCGAGGTGACGCCGCGGCCGGCGAGGGCGACGGCCTCGTCGAGGAACTCGGTGCGGTTGGTCGTGGCCGGTTCGCCGAGCCAGTGCACGTAAAGGATCGCGGCGTGCGGTCCGGGGGCTCTCGCCGGCGTGACGAGATACGCCTTCACGGGCTTGTCCACCGGGACAAAAGTGATGTCGCGCACCACGGCCGCCCCGCGCGTTTCGCGGCCGGCTTCGGTCACTTGGAGTGGCGCCGTCTGGTCGTAGGCAAAAAGATCGGCGGGTGTCTCCGCGGCGGCGAGCGCACCGGCGATAAAAGCAAGACATGCCCCGGCTGGCATCCTGAGCCGTGCGAAGGACCCAAGGGCGACGGCCATCGCGCATGAAACGCTTGGATCCTTCGCACGGCTCAGGATGACGGGGGTGGGAGTGATGGCGTGATTCGGATTTGTTTGCATGCAGCAGTGGTGCGTTAGCCGACGGCTGGCGCAATCATTCTGCGACGAAACGCAACCGGTGCGCGCCGGCCGGTCACGGCGCCAGGCGCCGGAGGTTGTCGCAGACGATCGCGGCCGCCACGGCGGCGTTGAGGGATTCCGCGCCGCCGAACTTCGGGATGGTGATCCGGCCGGTCAGGCGCGTGGCGACGGCGGGCGAGAGGCCGCGGCCCTCGCTGCCGATGACGATGACGACGTGGCGCAGCGGTTTCAGCTCGTGGACGTCGTCACCGGCGAGGTCGCAACCGAGCACCGGCACCGTGGCCCCGGCGAGAACGTCGTCCAACGGGGCGGTGTGGATCGCGAGGCGTGCGAACGAGCCCATGCTGGCGTGGATGACCTTGGGCGAAAAAAGATCGGCGCAGTCGGGGGAGAGCAGCACGCGGTCGAGGCCGTACCAGTCCGCGATGCGCAGCAGGGTGCCGACGTTGCCGGGATCCTGGATGCCGTCCAGCGCCAGGGTGAGGCCGCGGTCGAGCGCGCCGGCGGCGAGGGCGGGCCGGGTGATTTTGCCGACGGCCAGCACGCTCGAGGGCGTCGGGAAATGGCTGATGCGTCCCATCTCCTCCGCCGTCACGCTCTGCGTGCGGGGTCCGGCCCATGCGCCGGTGGCGTGGATCTCGGCGAAGGGGAATTTCGCCGCGATGAGCTCGGCGACGACCTTTTCGCCCTCGACGGCAAACAGCCCGAGCGCCTCGCGCGATTTCTTTTCCTGCAGGGAACGCAGGCGCGTGACCTCGGCTTTCGTGAGCGGCATCCCGCCAGCAAACAGGCCGCCGGGGTGATGGCAATCCGCCTTCGCCGAGCCCATGGCGGACAAGTCGCCGACGCGCTGAACGAATCGCCCGGGGGTTTTGTGACGGCCGTGTTTCGCGCCGGTTAAGTTTTCGCGACAGGCGGGGTCGCGCGTTGACCGCGCATTTTCGGTGCGTGCAGGTTCGACTCCGATCTATGCAAACCTCCCAACTTCGTGTTCTTTTTTCCGTCCGGGCGGGCCGGCGATTCCTGGCCGGCGTGACCATCGCGCTCCTCGCGAGCGCCGGATTCAGCGCGGAAAACACCGGCACGCTCTCCGGCCGGGTCACCGACGCCTCCACCCACCTCACCCTGGCGGGCGCCCGGGTCGCCATCGCCGGCACCGCGTTCGAGACCTACACCGATGCGGCCGGCCTCTACGCCCTCGACCGCCTGCCGGTCGGCGATTGCACGGTCGAGGTGGCCTACCTCGGTTACGACACGATCCACCGCGACATCCGCGTGATCACGGGCAGCCGGCTGGACGTGGCCTTCAACGGCAGCGTGGTGCAGCTGGAGAAATTTGTGATCAACGGCGCCGCCGTCGGCACCGCCCGGGCGCTCAACCAGCAGCGTTCGGCGGACACGCTGACGAACTTCGTGGCCTCCGACGCCATCGGCCAGTTTCCCGACCAGAACGCCGCCGAGTCGCTCCAGCGCGTGCCCGGCCTCGCGCTCTACCGCGACCAGGGCGAGGGCCTCTACATCATCATCCGCGGCATCAATGCGCAGTACAACCACGTCGCCGTGAACGGCGCGAGCATCGCCACGCCCGAAACCGGCCTGCGCAACGCGCCGCTCGACGTGATCGGCTCGGATTCACTCGGGGCCATCGAGGTCTTCAAGGTGACCACGCCCGACATGGACGCCGACGGCCTCGGCGGCAGCGTGAACCTGCGCACGCGCAGCGCCTTCGATTCCGACGACCGCCAGCTGATGCTCAACGCCGAGACCCTCTACAGCCACCTGCGCGACACGTGGGGCACCAAACTCAACGGTACTTACGGCACGATTTCCCAGGACGGGAAATTCGGCGTGCTCCTGTCGGCCTCCTTCCAGCGCCGGCCTTACGGTTCGAACAACTTCGAGGAAGGCGGCGGCTGGACGCAGGTCACGTCGCCGACCGACGGCCAGCAACACTTTGTCTTCAATGAAATCGCCTTCCGCGAATACGAGATCGTGCGCACGCGCCAGAGCGTGAATGTGAACTTCGACTACCGCGTCACCCCGGACACGCTGTTCTATTTCCGCACCTCCTACGCCGACTTCACCGACAAGGAGAACCGCTGGGTGACCGATATTCCCTTCACCAAGGGAACGCTCACGGCGCTGACCGACACCGCGGCCAGCTTCACCAACGTCACCGCGGTCTCGAAGAAACTGCGCACCCGCGAAAAGGAACAGCGCCTCGAGTCCGCGGTGTTGGGGGTCGAGACGAAGGGCCGGCCGCTGAAACTCGACTGGCAGGTCTCGGCCTCGCGCGGCCAGGAGTGGAAGCCCGACGAGCTCGAGGGCGTGTTCAACACCAAGCTCGGCTCGAATTGGAGCTACGACTTCGACAACCCCTACCACGTGGTCGTCACCCCGCAGGGCGGCGCCGTCAACCCGGCGGACCCGGCGAGCTACGTGACGTCCAAGAGCACGCTGAAAAACTCGGCGGGCGAGGAGACCGAATTCGGCGCGAAGCTCAACACCCGCTACGACTTCGACCAGGCCGGCCGGCCCACCTATGCGAAATTCGGCGCGAGCTACCGGGCGAAGAAGAAATTCCAGGACAAGGATTCCGCCGACATCAAGAGCGGCCCGGCGGGTTATACCTATCCGGCGCTGGCTGAGGACGGCAGCGCGAGCCTTTATCCCTACTTTCAGGGCACGCGCTTCAGCGTGGCGGCGCTGCGCAGCCTGTTCTTCGACAACCGCGGGGCGTTCGTGCTTTCACCGAAGGAATCGACGTTGTCGGATTTCACGTCACATGAGGACGTCGCCGCGGCCTACGCCATGGCGGGCGCAACCTTCGACCGCCTCAACCTCATCGGCGGCGTCCGCGTGGAGCAGACGCGGTTCGACACCAAGGGCTACGAGTTGCGCGGCACGACCTACGCGCCGCGCCGCGTCAGTTCGGATTACACCAACTGGCAGCCCGGGCTGTACCTGCGTTACGACCTGACCAAGCAGCTGGTGCTGCGCGCCTCGCTGTCCCACACGCTCTCGCGGCCCGATTTCAACGAGACCGCCATCAGCCGCACGGTCGATGACAGCAAGAACACCGTGAGCCAGGGCAATGCGGAGCTGAAGCCGCTGGAGTCGGTGAACTGGGACGCATCGGCGGAATACTACCTGCCGTCGCTCGGCGTCGTCTCGGCCGCGGTGTTCTACAAGGACATCAAAAACTTCACGTACCAGACGCTCGCCGGCACCGACGCGGACACCGGGTTTCCGCTCACGACCTTCGTCAATGGGCCGAAGGGCCACATCGCGGGCGTCGAGCTCGCCTACCAGCAGCAGTTCCGCTCGCTGCCGGCACCCTTCGACGGGCTCGGCTTCCTCGCCAACGCCACGCTGAGCGACAGCGAGGCAAAATATCCGAACCGCCCGGGCGAGTCGCTGGACTTCATCGGCCAGTCGAAAGTCATCGGCAACGTGGCGCTCACCTACGAGAAGAACGGGTTCTTCGCCCGGCTCGCGGCCAACTACCGCACACCGCGCCTGCGCGAGGACGAGCCCCTGGGCGAGTCGGCCGCCGACGACCGTTATGTCGACCGGTTTCTCCAGCTGGATTTCTCGACCAGCTACAAATTCAAGCAGCACTGGGAAATCTACGCCGAGGCCCTGAACCTCACGAACGAGCCGTTCCGCGTCTACTTCGGCAACTCGGCGACCAAGCGCCTGGTGCAATTCGAGGAATATGACTGGAGCATCAACCTCGGCGTCCGCTTCAAGCTGTAAACCGGAACCATCCCGTGACCTTCATGCAGACGTGCTCCGCGGTCCTGCTCCGGGTTCTCCTCTTCGCCGCGGGGCTCCTGCTGGCTTTGGTCAGCTTCGCGGCGGAACATGAAACCTATGTGCCGTTCAAGCCCGACCTGCCGGCCGGCGCGGCCTATACGATCGACGCCCGCCAGCTCCACCCGACGCAACTGGCGCTCGGCTGGCGCGAGGTGATGTATAAAAAGAAACTGATCGAGGGCCAATCCCCGGCGGAGCTCGTCGCCTATCTGCAGGACAAGGATGTCCCGCTCATCATCGGGCCGGGCGGCGTGCCCTATCTGACCGATGGCCATCACACGCTGCGCGCGTTGATCGAATCGAAGGTCGCGGACAAGACCGCCTACGGCCACATCCTGGCCAATTATGCGGCGCTTCCAGCCGACGCGTTCTGGCGCGAGATGGCGGCGAAACATTACAGCTACCTCAAGGACGGCACGGGCCAGCCCCAGCCGGCGACCGCGCTGCCGGCGGACTTGACCGGCCTGCAGCTCGACCCCTACCGCGGCCTCGCGTGGGGCGTGATGAAGGCCGGCGGATTCACGGAACAGAAGAAAGTGTTCTTCCAGGAATTCCAGTGGGCGGAATTTTTCCGCCGGCAGATCCAGTGGGACGACCACGATGACGCGGCGTTCGCGCACGCGGTGCAGGAGGCCAGCCGGCTGGCCCACGAGCCGGCCGCGGCGGCGCTGCCCGGGTATATTGCGCCGCTGCAACCGCGCATCGTGACCGAACCGACGCGCTTCGATACCGATGATCCGGCGATCTGGATCAACCCGGCCGATCCGCGGAAAAGCCTCATCGTCGGCACGGACAAGAACACGGAAGGCGCGCTCTACGTCTACGACCTGGACGGCAAGGTCGTGCAGGTGGTCGACGGGCTGAAGCGCCCGAACAACGTGGATATCGCCAGCGGTTTGATCCTCGGCGGTCATCCGGTGGACATTGCCGTCACCACGGAGCGTCAGAAACAGCGCCTGCGCATCTTCACGCTGCCGGACATGAAGTGCGTGGATCGCGGCGATCTGGTTGTGTTTAACGGTGACACCACGCGCGCGCCGATGGGCATCGCGCTTTACCGGCGGCCCAGGGACGGTGCGTTGTTCGCGATCACGGGCGGCAAATCCGGCCCGAAGGAAAACTATCTCGCGCAATACCGCCTCGAGGACGATGGCGCGGGTTGGGTGAAGATGACGCTCGTGCGCGAGTTCGGAGCCTACAGCGGGAAGAAGGAAATCGAGGCCATCGCGGTGGATGCCGAGCTCGGCTACGTCTATTACTCCGACGAGACCTTCGGCGTGCGCAAATACGCGGCCGATCCGGACGCGCCCGACGCGGGCCGCGAACTCGCGCTCTTTGCCACGACCGGTTTCACCTCGGACCACGAGGGCATTTCCATCTACAAGCATGCGGACGGCACCGGCTACATTCTCGTCTCGGACCAGCAGGCGAACCGGTTTCAGGTTTTTCCGCGCGAAGGTCGCCCCGGGCATCCGCATGAACATCCCCTGCTCAAGGCCGTCACGGTGGCGGCGATCGAGAGCGACGGCAGCGAGGTGACAAGCGTGCCGTTGGGGGACAGGTTCCCCCACGGTCTCTTCGTGGCCATGTCGAATGGGAAAGTCTTCCATTACTACTCCTGGGACGACATCGCGCAGGCGGCGGGACTGAAGTAGGGATATTTGCGGGCTTTCCCAAAGCCGGACGATGAAGTAGGGTGCAGGGCATGAAGCGCTTTGCCCCGCTGGTCGCCCTCACGCTTTGCCTGTCCGTGCTCAGCCTGCCGCTCCTGGCCGCGCCCGCGAAAACGGCGAAGGCCGAAAAGACCCCCGGCCTCGAACTGGCCGCGCTGCTCACGCAGGTCACGGGCGTTGCCATCTCGCCGCTGCTGGGCGTGAGCGCCATCGGCGCGTATCGCTGGTTCCAGGCCGGCACGCCGGCGGAAAAGGCCGCGCTGCCGTGGTTCGGGCACCCCGGTTTCTGGCTGCTGGGCCTCCTGCTCGTCGCGGCGGTCGCCGCCAAGGACACGCTCGGCGCGACGCTGCCGCCGGGCTGGAAGAAGCCGCTCGATGTCGCCGAGACGATCGAGAACAAGGTCAGCGGGCTCGTGGCGGCGGGGGCGGTGATCCCGTCGCTCGTGACCTTCGGCTCGAGGCTGATCGTGGATTCCGCCGGCGCACCGGCGGACCTCCACGCGACGGGCCTGGCGATGCTGCCGGTGGCGGCCTTCGATTCGAGCTGGCTGCTGAGCAGCCTCATGGTGCCGCTTTCCGTCGCGGTGTTCGCGGTCGTGTGGCTGAGTTCGCACGCTATCACCGTGCTCATCCTGCTCAGCCCGTGGGGTGCGATCGATGCGGCGCTGAAGGGCCTGCGCACCGCGCTGCTCGGTCTGGTTACCGCCACGGCCTGGATCGACCCGGTGGTCGGTGCGACGCTGTCGGGCGTCATCGTGGTCATCGCCTACTTCACGGCGGGCTGGGCGTTCCGCCTGACGACGTTCGGTTCGGTCTTCTGCTGGGACTTTTTCACGGTGCGGCGCCGGCGTTTCCAGTTGCTGGCCGATGGCAACAAGCTGTTCACCGGGGCGAAGCTGGACGGCGTGCCGGTGCGAACGTACGGCCGTCTCTGCCAGGCGGCCGACGGCGCGCTTACGCTGAAGTACCGCCCGTGGCTGGTGCGGCCCGAGCGGACAGTGGCCGTGCCGCGCGCGGGCCTGGTCGTCGGCTGCGGGATGTTTTACTCCGAGGTGCTCGGGCATGACCCGAAGACGGATGGCAACCGGACGCTGCTGCTGCTGCCGCCGCGTTACCTCGGCCACGAGGAGCTCTTCGCGCGCACCTACCACATTTCCGGCACCTGCGAGGTGGGGCTGCGCCGCGCGTGGAGCTGGCTGAAGGAAGCGCTCGGCTTCGGGCCGGGCAAGGCGGCGGTCGCCGCCTGAATCACTTCTCGAGGTACGCGCGCAGCGCCTCGAGCTTGTCGGCCCAGTAGGCCTTCATTTTTTCCGCGGCATCGGGCGTCGGCAGCTTGGCGTGCTGCGGCACGACCTGGCATTTCAGGGAGCCCTTCGGCCAGAAATTCACGCTCAGGGTGCTGGCGTCGCCCCACAGGATGCGGATGGATTTGTGCGGCGTGGCCTTGCGCACGGTGAGCGGCGTGCGGGGCAGCCACTGCTCGCGCAACGCGGACTCGCGCCACGCCGCGAACGCGCGGTCCACCGGCGCGGCGATGGTCTTGCTCACGCTGATCTCGAAGCCGTCGGGCTTCTGGTGCTTGAGGCGCAGCCCGCGCGCCTGTTCGTAACCGACCGTGATCATCTGGCCCCACCAATCCGGCAGCCGGTGGGCCTTTTGCAGCCGCTGGACGATGTCCTTGTGCGGCAGTTTCGCGGCCCCCGCCTTGTCCAGCAGGCCCAGCCACTCGCGCCAGGTCTTGCCGGTGGCTTTTTTGACGGCGGTGGAACTGATTCCGCCGTAACTGTCCGCCGCGAGTTTCATGTGACAGCCGCCACCTTACCGGGGCGGCCCCGCGCCACAAGACTGATGACGCGCCGCCCAAATCTTTTTGTTTCCGCCCCGCGCTGAACCTGCTAGGCAAAAGGGCATGAGCGACGAAAACGCGCCCAAGCTCCGTCTGAAGCCCAAGCTGGGCACGGATTCTTCCGCCGCTCCCCAAGCCGCTTCCGCGGCGTCGGTTCCACCGCCGGAAACCCCCGCGTCGGCCGAACCCGCGGCGGAAGGCGCCAAGCTCGTCCGGCTCCGGCCCAAGCTCGCGCCCGCGCCGGCGGAGCCCACCCCGGCGCCCGCGCCCGAACCGGCGGCCGAGCCCCCGCCCGCCGCCCCCGCGGAGCGGCCCAAGCCCCGCCTTTCCGCGGCCCCGATGGAAAAAACCGCGGCCGCCAAGCCCGCTTCCACGCCGCCGATGCCGGTGCCCGCGCCCGAAGCGCCCCTGGCGGAAGCGGCCAAGCCCGCGTTCAAACTCGGTTTGAAACCCAAGGCCGCGGCCGGGCCGGCGCCGTCGCCCGTGGGAGACGCGGGGCCGATGCCGCCGCCGCTGGACGCGGCGCCACCGGTGCTCAACGCCCCGCCGCCGATGCCCGCCGCCGAGGGTGGTGAGGGAGGCGAGCCCGCCGAGATCACCGCGATGCGCAAGGCTTCAGGCGCGCCGTTTCCCCCGCCGGGCAAATTTCCCCCGCCGCCCGGACTCAAGCGGGCCATGGCCGAGGCCAGCGATGAAAGCAGCCAGCCGCCGCCGAAGGCCCGCAAGCCCGGATCCAAGTCGAAGAAGAAGCTGATTCTCCTCCTTTTTGGCGGCATGTTTTTCCTCGCCCTGCTCGGCGGTGGGTTTGTGGTTTACCAGAAACTGACCGCCCCGCCGCCGGAGCCGCCGCGCCGGCCGCGCCCCGTGGCCAAGCCCGCGCCGGCCCCCACGGACACCGCCGCCGCCCCGGAGACCAAGCCTGAGGCCACGCCGCCCCCGGAAACCAAGCCCGCCGAGACGAAACCCGCGGAAATCGCCGCGGTCTCCACTCCGGAACCGAAAACGCCCGTGGAAACCAAGCCGGCCGAGCCGCCGCCCCCGCCGCCGCCCAGCACCGCCTTCCGCAGCTGGGTGGAGAACCTGCAGATCCGCGGCATGCGCGCCGGGGCCAACCCACGCGTGTTCATCGGCAACTCCTCCTATGGCAGGGGCGACCTCGTGAACCCGACCCTGGGCATCACCTTCGAGGGCGTGAACGAGGCCAACCGCCTGCTGATCTTCCGGGACAAGACCGGCGCCAAGATCGAACGGCGCCAGTAGGCCGGGTCAGTTGCCGGCGAGCAGGCTCTTGATGCCGCGCAGCAGCTCGGGTTCGGTGGCGATGGCGAGCACGCCGTTCACCACGAACTGCACGCCCATGCTCATGAGCAGGAAGCCCATGATCTTGGTCATCGCGCTGACGCCGACCGGCCCGATGAAGCCGACGAGCTTGCCGGAAACACGCAGCACCACATAGGTGATGATCGCGACCGTCACGATGCCCGCGATAATGGCGACATAGTCGAGCCAGCCGGTCGCCAGCGAGGTGAATCCGAGCGTCACCGCGATCGAGCCGGGGCCGCTCAGCATGGGCATGGCCAGCGGGGAAAAGGAAATGTCGACCTTCTTGCGCGCCGCCTCGCGCTCCGCCCCCTCGGCTTCGTGATCGACGCGCTGCGCCCGGAGCATGTCGAGGCCGATGCCGGTGAGCAGGATGCCGCCGGTGATGCGCAGGCCGGGGATGGAGATCCCGAAGAACTGCATGATGAACGTGCCGCCGATGAGGAAGCTGACGAGGATGGCCACCATGTAGAGCGAGCCCTTCAGCGCCTGCTCGCGGCGGCGCGACTCGCTGTCGCCCTCGGTGATGGCGAGGAAGGTGGGGCCGGCCGACAGCGGGTTGATGATCGGCAGCAGGCCGATCAGCGTCCCGAGGTAGATGCCCCAGAGGTGGAGAAAGTTCGGCATCCTCCCACGGTGGGGGGCGGGGACGCGTTTGGCGAGTCGTGACTACCAGACGTCCACCGGGCCCTTGGGCACCGGGATGGCATTGCGGCGCAGCGCCGCGGGCTCGGCGGGATCCTGCATGAACGAGGCGATCATCGGGCCCGGGCGGTACTGGGCCTTCAGCTCGCCGTGCGCGTCGAGGAACGGCGCGCGCCATTTCTCGTAGGCCGCCAGCAGCGCCTCGAACTCCGCGCGGGTGTGGAACTGGGTGACACCCTGCTTGAACTCGCGCGCCGGGCCGAAGCGCTTCGCGTACCATGACGCGGGCTTGCGGAAAAGCCGGCAGCCGTGGTCCTCGCCGAAGACCTCGATCATCAGCTCGAGGTGGCGGCGCATGACCTGGGCGATCTCGGGATAACCCGGCTCCTTCCTCAGCTCGCCGGTGCGCAGGTAATGCTGCGTATGCGTGAAGATCCAGGGATTGTAGAAGGCGCCGCGGCCGATGCTCACGCCGGCGCAGCCGGTTTCGTCCAGCATGTGCTTCGCCGCCTCGGGCGTGGTGACGTCGCCGTTGCCGATGACCGGGATGCGCTTCACCGCCTGCACGACGGCGCGGATGCCGGCGAGGTTGACCGTGCCGCCGAACCCCTGGGCGCGCGTGCGGCCGTGGACGAAGATCGCGGCGACGCCGGCGTCCTCGAGCACGCGCGCGAGGTCGGGCGCGGTGAGGTTGTTCTCGTCCCAGCCGAGCCGCATCTTCGCGGTGATCGGGATTTTCACGGCCTGGACCATGCCGCGCACGAGCGCGGCGGTCTTGCCGAGCTCGGTCATCATGGCCGAGCCGCCGCCGATCGTGACGACCTTCTTCACCGGGCAGCCCATGTTGATGTCGACCGACGCGATGCCGAGCGACTCGACCATCACCGCCGCGTCGCGCATTTCCTCCGGCACCGCACCGAACAGCTGCACGGCCAGCCGCTTCTCGGCGGGGCAGGTGCGGATCAGCTGGAGGCCGCGCGGGTTCTTCTCGAGCAGCGAGCGGGCGTTGACGAGGTCGGTCGTGGTCCAGTCGACGCCGCCGATTTCGCGGACGACGAGCCGGAAGGGCAGGTTGGTGTAACCCGCCAGCGGGGACAGGAACAGGTTGGACGAAAGCTCGTAGGGCCCGATGCGCATCTGGCGGTGAGTAAACGGGGGAGGGCACGAACCACAAGTAACCTATTGGGTTACTTGTTAGGTCGCGTAATTTATTCCCCCGCGCTTGGCCGCAATCCAATGAAGTATTCGCAACATGGTTTCCGCGTCCGGCATCCGGCGCCGGCCAGCAATGAAGTCACTGATGCGCTGCTTGGGAATGCCCAGGTACGGGCCAGGCGGATCTTGGCGCCGTGAGGCTGGAGTTCATTGCGCGGTACGACGCGGCATGCGGCCGTTAACAAACCGTAGGCAGAGGAGACGATGGCAGGTGGCGCTCAGATCGCAGCCAGCGCGCGCTTCATCCGGGCGAGGGCCTCGGCGAGCGTGGCGCGGGGACAGCCGAAATTGATGCGCACGTGGAGGCCGCGCGGTTCGCCGAAGGCCGCGCCGTCGCTCAGGCCGACGCCGTGCTTCTCGAAATGGGCGTGGGGGTCGGCGAGTTTCAGGGCGGAGACATTGAGCCACGCGAGGTAGGTGGCCTCGATGGGCGCTTCGATCGCCACGCCCGGCAGCTCGCGCGCGACAAAATCGACGAGGAAGTCGCGGTTGCCGCGCAGGTAGGCGACGAGGGCCTGGCGCCACGGTTCGCTGTCGCGGTACGCGGCCTCGCAGGCGGCGAAGCCGAGGCCGGTCACCTCGGCCATGACGCCGGCGGCGGTACGCACGAACTGCGTGCGGAGCTTGCCGTCGGGAATGATCGCGATCGACGTTCCGAGCCCGGGCACATTGTAGGTCTTGCTCGGCGCCATGAACGTGATCGTGCGGCGCGCGATTTGCTCGCCGAGCAGCGCGGTCGGCACGTGCGGGAGGGCGTCGAGGATGAGGTCGCAATGAATCTCGTCGGAGCAAATGAGGAGGTCGTGCCGCGCGCAGAATTCGCCGAGGCGCACCAGCTCTTCGCGCCGCCACACGCGGGCCAGCGGGTTGTGCGGGTTGCACAGGAAGAAGATCTTCGTCTTCGGCGTGACCGCGCGCTCGAGCGCGTCCCAGTCGATTTCCCAGCGGCGGGCGGCGGCGTCGTGGTGAAACGAAACCTGCACGGAAACGCGCCCGCTGTTCTTCGGCGCGCTCATGAACGGCGGGTAAACCGGGCTGAGCGTAAGCACCTCCTCGCCGGGCTGGGCAAAGGCCCGGGCGGCGAGGTTGAGCCCGACCACCAGCCCCGGGAGCCAGACCAGCCACGCCGGATCGACGGTCCAGCCATAACGTTGCCCCGCGGCCTGCACAAAGGCATCGACCGTGGACTTCACCGGCCGGGCATACCCGAAAATGCCCTGCGCCACGCGCGCCTGCAGGGCGGCAATGATGGCGGGCGAGGACTTGAAGTCCATGTCGGCCACCCACAGCGGCAGGATGTCGCGGCCGGCGTAACGCTGCCATTTCTGCGAGTCGGTGCCGCGGCGGTCGATGACGGTGTCGAAGTCGAAAGTCATGGCGGGGAAGGCGTGATTGAAGCCACGCGGCACCGGGTAGCCACGGAAAAAACCGGCGTGACGGACTTTCCCAGCCGGGGTGTCGCACAGTGGGGCGGAAATTCCCACCGATGGTGTGCCCGGCGCGGCCAAGTGGCGGATTTTTCGCGAGTTGCAGGCCGGGCTGACCGGGCACGCGCCGTGCACAAGGGGTGGCACGAGTATCACTCACCAACCTTACAACCCACATCATCATGAACCGCATCATTCGTTATACGTATCCGCGCCGCCCGTCGCTGCTCGCCCACCGCAGCGCGTGGACCGGCCTTGAGTCCGAAATCGGCCGCCTCTTCGACAGCGCCCTGTCCGAACTGGCGACGACCCCCGCGCCGCACTTCCCCGTCGATCTCTACGAGGACAAGGAGAACACCTATGTCCGCGCCGAGCTGCCGGGCGTCAACCGCGAGGCCATCGCCATCGAGATGGTCGACGGCTACCTGACCATCGCCGCGTCCCTCCAGGACAAGGACGAGACCCGTTCCTTCAACCGCTCGGTTTCCATCCCGGAGTCCGTGCAGGCCGACAAGGTCACCGCCGCCTATGAAAACGGCGTCCTCACCGTCACCCTCCCGAAGCAGGAGCAGGCCAAGCCGCGCAAGATCGCCATCGCGGTCAACTAATTCATCCCCGACATCACTTAACCAACCATAATTACCATGAGCATCTTCAACCAACTCGTTCCGCGCCTTTCGCGCACGCTTGGCCACCAGGAAAACGGCGCCGGCCAGCCGGAGTTCACCCTCAAGCCCGCTTATCGCATCACCGAGACGCCCGAGGCATGGAACCTCACAACCTTCCTGCCGGGCGTCACTAAGGACGGCCTCGAGGTGACCGCCGAGGAAGGCCATGTCACCATTCGCGGCCGCCGCGCTTGGCAGCAGCCGGAAGGCTGGACCTCGCTTTACCGTGAATCCTACGATTCGCCCTACGAGCTGACGCTCGAGCACGACAACACCGTCGATGCCGGAAAGATCCAGGCCGAGCTGAAGGACGGCGTCCTGCAGGTTTCCCTGCCGAAGGCCGAAGCCCTCAAGCCGCGCAAGATCGCCGTCAATTGAGGCCGTATTGTGACGAAGTGAAGCGAACCGCTTTTTCGGCACGGTATAAGCTTTTAGGACCTTAAACTTATTCGGCGGCTTAGGGGTAGGTCGCCGGGTAACCAGCCCGCCTCGCGCGGGTAAATCGCCGGGAGCCTGACTACAGGCCCCGGCGGTTTCATTTTCAGGGGTGGCGTGAGCGCAGCGAAGGAGCCACGAACAGGAACAGCGGGACGAATCCCGTCCGTTCCGTCTCCACACGGTAATCACTCCTTGCCGGACTTCTGCGTGCCCGGAATCATCACCGACGCAACGATGGAAGCGGCGAGCACCGTGCCGATGATGCCGAGGGAAAGATGGATCGGGATGGTGACATAGCCCGAGCTGATCATCTTCACGCCGACGAACACGAGGATCACGGCCAGGCCGAGGTTGAGGAAGCGGAAAAGCTGCATGATGCCGGACACCGCGAAATAAAGGGAGCGCAGCCCGAGGATCGCAAAGATGTTCGAGGTGAAAACGATGAACTCATTGCGCGTGATCGCGATCACGGCCGGGATCGAATCGAGCGCGAACATCACGTCGGTCGTCTCCACAATCACCAGCACGAGGAACATGGGGGTTGCGTGCAGCCGGCCGGCGATGGGCGTGAAGAAATGCCCGCCGACGAACTCGTTCGTCACGGGCACCACCTTGCGGGCGAGGCGCACCGCGACGTTCTTCTCGGGATTGAAGCCGTCGTCCTTCTTCGGCAGCGCCAGCTTGATGCCGGTGTAGACAAGGAACGCGCCAAAGAGGTAGATGATCGCGTGGAAGCGGTTGATCAGGCTCACGCCGGCGAAGATGAACAGCGCCCGCATCACCACCGCCCCCAGCACGCCCCAGAACAGCACGCGATGCTGGTGGCGCGGCTCGACGCGGAAATACTGGAAGATGACGATGAACACGAAGACGTTGTCCACGCTCAGGCACAGCTCGACGATGTAGCCGGTAAAGAACTCGAGCGCGGGGTTGGCCGTGGCGGTGGCCGGCAGCTGGAACGCAATCAGGAGATTGAACGCCATCGCGAGGCCGAACCACACGGCGCACCACGCGAGCGCCTCCTTGAGCGAGACGACGTGCGGGCGGCGGTTGAACACGCCGAGATCAAGCGCCAGCATCATGGCCACGAAGGACAAAAATCCCGCCCAGGCCCACCAGGGCAGCGTGCTGAACATCGCGAGGGGAGGCATCATGCGCGGCGCAGTGTGGGCCGGGGCGTGCAAACGGGGCAAGCGGCGATTGGGTGGAATCCCCCGGACTTGTTTGTAGGCGCGGGCCGCCGCGAAAACCTTTGGCCTTGCACGGAACCCGGCTTCAAAAAACGATTCAATGAGATGAGCATGTTCCGTCGATTCCTCCTCGGCCTTTTCCTTTGCGGCAGCGCGGTCCTGGCGTTCGCGCAGGCCCCGGCGCCGGCCGCGGGCGCCGACAGCCAGCAGGCGGCCAACACGACGGCCGCCGCCGCGGCCGTGACGCGCCAGCCGGTGCACACCCCGGATTTCCTCGAGCACCTCGTCGACTCCATCCTCGAGCTGTTCGACGTGCGCACGAGCGAGAACACGCTCACGCACTACGTGATCGCGGCCCTCTTCCTCGTCGGCGCCATCCTCCTGCGGCGGATCGTCGTCACCTTCGTGTTCGGCTTCCTGGAAAAACTCGCGGCGCGGACCGCGACCACGCTCGACGACAAGCTCTTCCCCGCGCTGGAGGGGCCGGCGGGCGCGTTCGTCATGGTCACGGGCATCTTCGCGGCGCTCAAGGTGCTGAAGCTTTCGGAGAGTTCCGACCATTACCTCGACGCCGGTTCGACCGTGGCCTTCTCGCTGGTCATCTTCTGGGGCCTGCTGCGGGGCTTCGACGCGGTGCTCGACCACGCGCAGGAGATCGCGCTCAAGCGCAATCTCAGCGTGGCCGCGTTCATGCCGTGGATCAAGAAGACGCTCGTCACGCTGTTCGTGGTCTTCGGCCTGCTGATGGTGGTGCAGAGCCTCGGCTACGACGTGAAGGCGCTGCTCGCCGGCCTCGGCATCGGCGGCCTGGCCTTCGCGCTCGCGGCGCAGGACACGCTCGCGAACCTGTTCGGCTCGATCGTCGTCGCCATCGACCAGCCCTTCAGGCTGGGGGAGTTCGTGAAGATTGGGTCGGTCATGGGCGGCGTCGAGGACATCGGCCTGCGCTCCACGAAGCTGCGCGCCCTCGACAAGTCGCTGATCGTCATTCCGAACAAAACGGTGGCCGCCGAAACGATCACCAACCTGGCGCGCTTCACCCAGCGCAGGGTGGAGCAGGTCATCGGGCTGACCTACGACAGCACCCCGGCACAACTGGCGGGAATCGTGGAGGATTTCCGGAAGATCATCCTGAAGGAGGACTATGTCGATCCAACCTCCGTCATGGTTTATTTCCGCGACTTCAGCGCTTCATCAATGGACATCTGGGTGGTGTACGTGACGAAGGACGGCGATTTTGGCAGACACATGACCTTGCGGCAGAAGCTCAACCTGGAGATGATGCAGGCGGTCCACGCCCGTGGCCTGTCCTTTGCCTTCCCGACCCAGACGCTGCACGTGGCCTCGATGCCGGAGGTCGCCGCCGGGGACATGACGGGGCTGGCGCCGCCAGCCCGGAAATCCTGAAGACCGGCCATCGGGAACCGGGAAACCGCGGCTTCAGTCCAGCGTCTGGCGGTAGCGCTTCACGCCGACCGTCATCGCGCAGGCGACGAAGAGCAGCAGCGGCCAGAGTTCGGGCGCGATTTCCGCGACGCCGTTGCCCTTGAGCAGGATGCCGCGCACGATGCGCAGGAAATGGGTGTTGGGCAGGCAGCTGCCGATCCACTGCGCCCACACGGGCATGCCGCGGAACGGGAACATGAAGCCGGAGATGAGGATCGACGGGAGGAAGAAGAAGAACGCCATCTGCACCGCCTGCAGCTGGTTCTGCGCGATCGACGAGAACGTGATGCCGACGGCGAGGTTGGCCGCGATGAAGAGCAGGGCCGCGGCGTACACGAGCGGCAGGCTGCCGACCATGGGCACGCCGAACAGGAAGCGCGCCGCTACGAGGATCAGCGTCACCTGGATGTAGCCGACGACGACGTAGGGGATGATCTTCCCGACCATGACCTCGACCGGCCGCACCGGGGTGGCGAGCAGGTTTTCCATCGTGCCGCGCTCGCGCTCGCGGGTGATGGCGAGCGCGGTGATGACGACCATCGTCATCGTGAGCACCACGCCCATGAGGCCGGGCACGACGTTGTACTGCGTGATGTTCTCCGGGTTGTACTGCGCGTGGATCTGGAAGTCCACCGGGCCGTCGCGGCCGCGCAGGTGGGCGAGGGGGCCGGGCAGGTCGCGGTCGAGCGCGCTCGCGGCGAGGGCGCGGGCCGCGGCGATCGCCGGCCCGGTCGCGGCGGGATCGGTGGCATCGGCCTCGACCAGCACGGTGGGTTGCTCGCCGCGCAGCAGCCGGCGGGAAAAATCCTCGGGAATGTTGATGACGAACTGCACGTCGCCGAGCTGGAGCAGGCGCTGGGCCTCCGCCTCGGTGGCGGCCTCGCGCACGAGGGTGAAATAGCCGCTGTGGCGCAGCGCGCTGACGAACGTGCGCGCGAACGGCCCCTGGTCGGCGGCGCGGATCGCCGTGGGCAGGTGCTTCGGGTCGGCGTTGATCGCAAAGCCGAAGAGCAGCAGCTGCATCAGCGGGATGCCGACCATCATCGCGAACGTCACGCGGTCGCGCTTCATCTGGATGAATTCCTTGAGCACGATGGCCCAGAGGCGGCGGAAGCTGAAAGAGCTCATCGAACCGCCGCCTTTTGTGGGAGCGAGCTTGCTCGCGACGCGATGGTGGCAATGGCTGCGGGGAATTGTCGCGAGCAAGCTCGCTCCCCCAGGAAGAAATGAAGGCCCGGCTTCATGGCGGGGCGAAGTTGTCCTTGGCGGTGTCCATCAGGCTGATGAACACGTCCTCGAGGCCCGCGCGGATTTTTTGCCACTCATGGCGCGGGTCGCGCACGGCGGCAATGGTGGCGTCGAGCTGCGCCGCGTCGCGCCCGCTCACGTGCAGCACATTGCCGAAGGCCACGACCTGCTCGACGCCGGGCCGGCCGCGCAGCGTGGCGGCGAGTTCGCGCAGGCCGGGACCCGCAACCGTCCAGGTCGTGAGCTGCACGCCGGCGAGCACGTCGGTGACCGTGCCGTGCGTGAGCAGGTTGCCGTACGCGATGTAGGCGAGGCGGTGGCAGCGCTCGGCCTCGTCCATGTAATGCGTCGTGATCAGGACGGTCAGACCCTCGGCGGCGAGCTGGTGGATCTCGTCCCAGAACTCCCGGCGGGCCTTCGGGTCGACGCCCGCGGTCGGCTCGTCGAGCAGCAACAGCTGCGGCGAATGGATCAGGCACGCGGCCAGCGCGAGCCGCTGCTTCCAGCCGCCGGAGAGCTGGCCGGCCAGCTGGCTGATGCGGTTGGCCAGCCCCAGCCGGTCGAGGCTGCGCTGCACCGCGGCCGGGCGGTCGGGCACGTCGTAGATGCGGGCGATGAAATCGAGGTTCTCGCGGATGCTCAGGTCCTCGTAGTAACTGAACCTCTGCGTCATGTAGCCGACGTGCCGCTTGATCTCGGCCTGCTGGGTGCGCACGTCGTAGCCGAGGCACGTGCCGGCGCCCGCGTCGGGCGTGAGCAGGCCGCACAGCATGCGGATGAAGGTCGTCTTGCCCGAGCCATTGGGCCCGAGGAAGCCGTAGATCTCGCCGCGCTTCACCTGCAGGTCGATCGCGTTGACCACGGTCTTCGTCCCGAAGCGCTTGGTGACGCCGGCGACGTCGATGGCGAGTTCGGCGGGCATCGCGGGTCAGCGGGCGACCTCGACGGGCTGGCCGGGGTGGAGGTCGCGCGCGGCGTCGGCGGCGAACACGGCCTCGACCATGAACACGAGCTTGGCGCGGTTCTCGCGGTTGTAGAGGACCGGCGGCGTGTACTCCGGCCGCGGGGAAAGGAAGCTGATGCGCGCGGCGAGCGGCGCGGCGTGGCCCGCGATGGTGACCTTGACGGTATCGCCGGCCTTGAGCCGGCCATATTCGGCCTCGGCCACGAAGAAGCGCACCTTGATGTTCTCCGGCGGGAGGAGGGCGAGCACGGGCGCGGCGGCGGCGACGAACTCGCCCTCGCGGTAGAGCGTGTCATAGACCAGCCCGCTGCGCGGGGCGGACTGGCTCTTCTGGGCCACGGACCAGCCGGCCTGGTCGAGGGCGGCCGGCGCCGCGGCGGCCTCGGCCTCGCCGGCGGCGAACGCGTCGGGCCGCGCGCCGAGCTGCGCGGTGTCGAGCTGCGCGGCGAGTTCGGTGACGAGCTTGGCGGCGGCCTCCTCGTTCAGGCGCGCGTGGTCGAAGTCATCGTCGCTCGCCACGTGGCTGGCGTGGAGCTGGCTCTGCCGCGCAAATTCCCGCGCGGCCAGCTCGGCGGCGGCGCGCGCCTGGGCGAGGCGGGCCTCGAGCGCGGCGAGTTCGGACGGACGCTGGCCCTTGCGGAGGTCGGCGAGGCGGGCCTGGGCCTGGCGGGAGCGCTCGGCGGCTTCGCGGAGCTTGGCCAGCTCGGCGCCCTGCTCGAGGGTGAACAGCGGCGTGCCGGCGGTGACGAAGGCGCCCTTCTGCACCGCGAGCTGGTCGAGGCGGCCGGCGAGCGGGGAGGAGAGGTAGACGAACTCCCCCTCGAGATAGCCCTGGTAGGCGGAACTTTCCCGCCGGGCGCAGCCGGCGAGCGTGAGGATGGCGAGCGCGAGCAGTGCCGCCGCCTTAGTGGGCGAATAGTTTTTCATGTTCTTTGCGGCCGGCGGGCGTGAGCAGCCCGCCGAAAAAGAGGTCGATGGCCCGGGGCACCAGGTCGCGCGGGGCGATCTTGTGCCGGTCAAGCGCGCCGGAGTGGAGGAGGCCCTGCATGGCCTGGAGGAAAAAATCCACGGCGAACGCGGCGTTGATGTCGGTGCGCACCTTGCCGGCGAGCTGGCCTTCCTCGATGAACCGGCCGAAGACGTACGGGATGTTGCGCTGGCGGAGCTCCACGAGCTGCTGGTGCAGGTGCGGGGCGAAGCGCTGGAGCTCGCGCATGGTGCGGGGATTCAGCTTGGCGAGGCGCTCGAACATGCCCTCCGCGAAGCCGCGCAATTTTTCCGCAAAGCCCAGCTGGCGGTTGGCAAAAAGCGCGTCGGCTTCGGCGCGGGCCTCGGCGCCCAGCTCCACGATGACGGCCCGGACGATGGCATCCATGCTGGTGAAGTGCACGTAGAGCGTCTTCTTGCTCATGCCCAGCTCCGCGGCGAGGTCGTCCATGGTGCACTGGCAGTAGCCGTGCAGGAAGAGGTGCTCGCGGGCCTGGCGCAGGATGCGGGCGACGGCCGGATCGGGGGCGAGGGCGGGAAGGGCGGCGGCGGAAGCCATAAAATCCAAGGAAACTTTAAAAGTATTTATAGTTTCCAAGGTCAAGCCGGATTTTCACCGGGTGACAGTTGCCATGCGGGGGTCCGTGCCTACCGTGGCCGCATGCCCGTGCAGCCGAGCAACTTCAAGGCGGAGATCGCGACGCTTCTCGCCAACAAGGATCTTCCCGCCGTGAAGGCGCGCCTTGCCGCCTGGCTTCCGGCGGACGTGGCGCCCATCCTCTCAGAGCTGCCGATCGAGCAACTGGCGGCGCTCTTCCGCGGCTGCTCGCGGGACCTGGCGGCGGCGGTCTTCGCCTACCTCGAACATCCGGCCAAGCGGAAACTGCTGAAGACGCTCACGCAGCCGCAGGCCGCCGAGCTGCTCAATGCGCTGTCACCGGACGACCGCACGGCCTTCCTCAACGAACTCCCGCTCGACCTCGCGATGCAGCTGATCGCGATGCTCAACCCGGTCGAGCGCAAGGTCACGCAGGACCTGCTGGCCTATCCGGAACACAGCGTCGGCCGGATGATGACGCTCGACTACGTGGCGGTGCACCCGGAGTGGACGGTGCGCGAGTCGCTCGACTACATCCGCACGCACGGCTACGACCGCGAGACGCTCAACATGGTCTACGTGACCGACGCCGACGGCCACCTGCTGGACGACATCCGCGTGCGCCGCTTCCTCCTCGCGGAACCGGAGACCAAGGTCAGCGCGCTGATGGACGGCAATTTCGCCACGCTGGCGCCGACCGACGACCGCGAGAAGGCGCTGGCGGTGTTCCGCAAGTACGACCGCGTGGCGCTCCCCGTCGCCAGCCCCGAGAACAAGCTCATCGGCATCGTGACCGCCGACGACATGCTCGACGTGGCCGCCGAGGAGGCGACCGAGGATATCCAGAAGCTCGGCGGCAGCGAGGCGCTCGACGAGCCCTACACCACGATCGCGCTGTCCAAGATGGTGAAGAAGCGCGCGAGCTGGCTGGTGGTGCTGTTCCTCGGCGAGATGCTGACCGCGACGGCGATGAGTTATTTCGAGGACGAGATCGCGAAGGCCGTGGTGCTCGCGCTCTTCGTCCCGCTGGTCATCAGCTCGGGCGGCAACGCCGGCTCGCAGGCGGCCACGCTCGTCATCCGCGCCCTGGCGCTCGGCGAGTTCAAGCTGCGCGACTGGTGGAAGATCATGCGGCGCGAGCTCATCGCCGGCACCGCGCTCGGCCTGATCCTCGGCGTCATCGGCTTCCTCCGCATCGCGGCCTGGTCCATGTTCTCCTCGATCTACGGCGAGCACTGGCTGCTGGTGGCGACCACGGTGGGCATCGCGCTCGTGGGCATCGTGCTCTGGGGCTCGCTGATGGGCTCGATGCTGCCGCTCGGCCTGAAGAAGCTCGGCTTCGACCCCGCGACGTCGAGCGCGCCGTTCGTGGCCACGCTGGTGGACGTGACCGGCCTCATCATCTATTTCACCGTCGCCTTCTTCATCCTCCGCGGGGCGTTGCTGTGACGGAGGCGCCGTGACCCAGCCAGTCCTGCTCTACGATGGAAACTGCGGCCTGTGCAACCGGGTGGTGCGGCTGCTGCTGCGCTCGGATCGCGGCGGGCGGCTGAAGTTCGCGCCGCTGCAAGGCCCGCCCGCGCAGGCGTACCTGAAGAAGCAGGGGCTGCCGGCGAAGGATTTCGACAGCCTCGTGTTCGTGCCTGACTGGAACACGCAGGCCCTGGGCGGCTACCTGCTGCGCACGGACGGCGCGCTCGCCGCGGCGGCGGAAGTGGGCGGAGCGTGGCGCTTGGTCACCTGGACCCGGGTGCTGCCCCGCGGCCTCCGGGATTTTTTCTACAATCTGGTGGCCAAGTCCCGCTATTTCATCTTCGGCGAATATTTCCCGACACCGCTTAGACCGGAATGGCGCGGGCGCTTTCTCTAGGTCCTATCGGGCTTATAGGACCTGTATCTGAAAAAAAAAGGCCGGACGAAACGTCCGGCC
>CAYZSN010000146.1:0-3668 GCA_964481095.1 uncultured Oleiharenicola sp.
GACCGCGCCGGCGCTGACGGAAATCCTCCCCGCGTCCGCTCCCGGCTGGGAGGTGCGGACCCCGGACGACCTCTACCAGTTCTCCGGCATCCTGCAGACGACGCATCTCCTGCAGCGGACCTACCTCCGCCGGTGGCGTCCCGGCGGGCTGGTCGACCTCACGGTTTATATCGCCTATTGGCCGCCCGGGCAGACGTCGGTCAGCCGCGTCGCCTCGCACACGCCCGATGCCTGCTGGCCGGGCGCGGGCTGGGTCCCGCAAACGACGGTGAGCCAGCATCGCGCCGTCCCCGCATTGGACGGCCTCACGCTGGCCCCGGCGGAATACCGGCTTTTCCTCGCCGAGCGCGGTTACCCGCAGCATGTCTGGTTCTGGCATGTCTTCGACGGGCATGTGATCGACTACCAGGATCCCTATTCGCTGCCGGCATTGTTGCAGATCGCGTGGAAATACGGCTTCCGCCGCCAGGGCAGCCAGTACTTCATCCGCATTTCCAGCAACCGCCCCTGGGCGGAACTCGCGCAGGAACCGCTGCTGCGCCGGCTCATGACCAACCTGCAGGCCGTGGGACTTTGAGCATGCCCTTCGCCGTCACCCGCAACGAACGCATCATCCTCGCGCTGCTGGCCCTGGCTCTCGCGCTGGGCCTGGTTGTGCTCGCCGCGTAGCTGCGATTTTAATGCGAGAGCGCCTTGCGCCCCGCCGGTATTTTTTCGCCGCTGGCGAGCATTATTTTCCAGGATGTAACTTGGCACTTGTCTGCCCCGGCTGCGGCGCAAGAATTCGCGGGCAATGATCATCAAACCGAAGGTCCGCGGCTTCGTCTGCGTGACCGCCCACCCCACCGGTTGCGCTGCCCACATCCAACAGCAGATCGGCTACGTCAAAGCGAAGGGCCCGATCAAGCATGGCCCGAAGAAGGTTCTCGTGATCGGGGCTTCGACGGGCTTCGGCCTGTCGTCGCGCATCACCGCCGCCTTCGGGTCGGGCGCGGCCACGCTGGGCATTTTCTTCGAGCGCCCGTCCGAGGAGGGCCGTTCGGCCACGCCGGGCTGGTACAACACCATCGCCTTCACCGCGGCCGCCCGCGCCGCCGGGCTCTATGCGCACAATCTCAACGGCGACGCCTTCTCCGACGACATGAAGCAGCAGGCGCTCGAGGTCATCAAGCGCGACCTCGGCCAGGTCGACCTCGTGGTCTACTCGCTCGCCTCCCCGCGCCGCGTCCACCCGAAGACCGGCGTCGTCCACAAGTCCACGCTCCAGCCGATCGGCGCGCCGTACACCAACAAGACGGTCGACACCGACAAGGGCATCGTCAGCGAGGTGACCATCCAACCCGCCGACGAGGCCGGCATCGCCGACACCGTCGCGGTCATGGGCGGCGAGGATTGGGAGATGTGGCTCCAGGCCCTGCTCGACGCCAGGCTGCTGGCGCCCGGCGCCACGGTCATTTCCTACTCGTACATCGGGCCGGTCCACACGTGGCCGATCTACAAGGACGGCACCATCGGCCGCGCGAAGATCGACCTCGAGCGCGCCGCCAAGGCCATCGACGCCAGGCTCAAGGCCGCGGTCGGCGGCCGCGCCTTCATCTCGGTCAACAAGGCGCTCGTCACGCAGGCCAGCTCGGCCATCCCGGTCGTGCCGCTCTACATTTCGATCCTCTACAAGGTCATGAAGGAAAAGGGCACGCACGAGGGCTGCATCGAGCAGATGCAGCGCCTGTTCGCGACCCAGCTCTACAACGACACGAAGCCCAGGTTCGACAGCGAGGGCCGCGTGCGCATCGACGACCTCGAAATGCGCCCGGAAATCCAGGACGCCATCTCCGCGATCTGGCCCCAGGCCACGACTGAGAACCTGGAGCAGCTCACGGACATCGCCGGCTATCGCACTGAATTCCTGAAGATGTTCGGCTTCGGGCTGCCCGGCGTGAACTACGACGCCGAGGTCGAGCCGCACCAGCCGATGCTGTGACCAGGTAGGGCAGGTCTCCGACCTGCCTTCGTTCTTATTCTCCATAGCGGGCTCAACCCCACGACGAGGCTTAACCGCCCCGCCGCTGCCCGCCATGCATTCAACGCCCACGATCCGCTTTACCCGTCGCCGTCTCCCTCACTGGGAAGTCGAAAGCGCCCGGTATTTCATCACGGTGCGCTGCGCCGACAGCCTGCCGCTCGCCGCCGTAAAACGGCTTCAGGAACTTCATCAAACCCAGTGCCGGATTGAACCCAATTCGCAGGAATTCGCCGATGCCCAGCGCCAGCTCTTCCGCACTTTGGAAAAATATTTGGACGCGGGATTCGGCGCCTGCCCGCTCCGTGATCCGGCAGCGGCAGCCGTCGTGATCGATGAGCTGGCTGCGCTGGCTGAGTGGAATATCGCCGTCCCGCATTTTTCCATCATGCCAAATCACTGGCATGCCCTGCTGGTGCCCGTCGATTCCCAGTCTCATTCGCTCTCCGCGATCATGAAGCGGTTGAAGGGAAGAACCGCCAGACGCATCCGCCGGGTGATCGGCGGACATGGTCCATTCTGGCAGGGCGAATGGTTCGATCGCTGGGTGCGTGACGCCACGGAATGGGAAAAGTTCGGCGCATATATCCACAATAATCCCGTCAAAGCCGGTCTCGTTCGAACCTGGCAGGAACATCCGTTCACGAAGTAGCGCAGGTCTCCGACCTGCTCCGGCCGCGACGCCGGAAGCCAGAGGCAGGTCGAAGACCTGCCCTACTGTTCATATCGGTGGCGCAGGTCTTTGACCTGCGTTCCGGCAACACCTCGAACCGGGGCCGGCCACACCGGCCCCGCTTTTTGAATCATGAAACCCCGGCTTGCCCGCAACGTCAGAACGGTTTTCCTACCAGCACCCCGGAGGCAGGTCACAGCCCTGCCCTACTCCCCTCATGGCCGACACCCCTGCCTCCCCCTCCGTTGCCACCAACGGCAAAGCGCAACAAACCTATGACGCCATCGTCATCGGTTCCGGCATCTCCGGCGGCTGGGCCGCCAAGGAGCTCTGCGAAAAGGGCCTGAAGACCCTCGTCCTCGAGCGCGGCCGGAACCTCGAGCACATCAAGGACTATCCGACCGCGATGCAGGAATCGTGGGAGGCGCCCCACCGCGGCGCGTTCACCCCGGAATTCAAGCGCGCCAACCCGATCCTCACGCAGTGCGGCGGCGTCTACGGCCAGAACGAGCATTTCTTCGTCAAGGACAAGGAGCACCCCTACGAGCAGGTGAAACCCTTCTCCTGGATCAAGGGCTACCAGGTCGGCGGCAAGTCCCTCATGTGGGCGCGCTGGACGCAGCGCTGGAGCGACCTCGACTTCGAGGCCAACGCCCGCGACGGCACCGCGCCGGACTGGCCGATCCGCTACGCCGACCTCGCCCCGTGGTATTCCTACGTGGAGAAATTCGCCGGCATCAGCGGCAACCGCGACGGCATCCCGGTCATCCCCGACGGCGAGTACCTGCCGCCGATGCAGCTCAACGTGCTGGAAAAGCACATGAAGGGCGTTATCGAGTCCCGCTGGACCGACCGCCACCTCGTCATCTCGCGCTCGGCCAACCTCACCGTCCCGCACCTCGGCCGCGGGCTCTGCCAGTATCGCGACCGTTGCAGCCGCGGCTGCCCGTTCAGCGGCTACTTCAGCAGCAACTC
>CAYZSN010000147.1:0-32841 GCA_964481095.1 uncultured Oleiharenicola sp.
CCCAGACGCTGGCCCGGCTGTTGATCGCGTCGAGATGCGGGGACTCGAACGCAGCCGGGCAGTGTTCGGCGAACCACGCCGGCAGGAGCGCCTCCGGCGCAAAGCGGGGAGCGGGGAGCAAGGAGCAGGGAGCCGAGTCGGAAATTTCGGCAGGCTCCAAGGGGCCGGTCAGGCGGGTGAGGGTCGCGGCCTTTTCGGCGACCGTCGCCGGCACGGCCGGCCAGTCGCCGCAGAGCGCGGCGCGGTAGGGCGCGGTCGGCTTCAGTTCCGGCGCAAGCCACGCGGTGATCCTCGAGGCGAGGGCCGGGTCGGTGTCGAGGAGCGGGTCAATCCATGGCAGGAAGCGCAGCCAGGTGTAGACGAGTTCGCGGTAGAGCTTGCGGTCGCGCGAGCCGATGGCCCGGTGGCGGGCGAGGAGTTCCTTGATGCGCCGGGGCAGGGCGCTGTCGCGGCGCACGTGCGGGCGGAGCTCGGCGACAAAGGCGAGGAAGAGGCGCTCCTGGTTGGCGGCGATGCCGGGATTCATGCGATGCAATTAACCACTAATGGCCACTAAGGAGACACTAATGGGAATTAGTGGCTGATGAGTGTGGATTAGTGGTGCCCGTTCCAGCTCAGAACTTCAGGAGCTGGACCTCGACGTTGAGCGAGAAGGAGCTTTCGCGGCGCGGGCCGTCGAAGAACGACACCTCGTACTTGATCGCCCACGTCTGCCCGAGGCGCTGCCAGACGCCGTAGCTCTGCTCGTTGAGGCGGTTGTTCTTGGCGTCGTAGCGCCAGAGGCCGGTGAGGTCGTAGACCTCGTTGAGCCGCTGGCGGTACTCGACGAGGTATTCCTCGTAGTCGTTCTTGAGGAAGTGCGTCGCGAGGCGCAGCGACCACCATTCCTGGTCGACCAGCGTGAGGCCGGTGTTGATCTCCTGCTGGCGGCCGGCGTGGGGATCGAAGCGGTGGAAGACCTCCCATTTCAGCCACGGCGCGGGGGTCAGGGCGAACTCGGTGTAGAGGTCGGAGAGCCCGTGGGTGCCGGCCGGGGCGTCGAAGTTGTAGTCCGCGGCGAAGTTCAGCGCGGCGAGGTTGCGCGAGCCATATTTGGCGTCGCGGGTCTGCAGCGTGTTGTTGAGCGAAAAGCGCGCGGTGTTGAGGGCCGCGAGGTCGTCGATGTTGCGCGAGTCGGCGATCGAGAGCGGCTGCAGGTAGGTGGAGAAGACGCGGGCGTCGATCGGCGGGATGTAGGCCCGGCCGCGGGCGGCCTCTGGGGCGTACCGGTAGGAAATCCGCGGCTCGAGCAGGTGCCGCAGGCCGTCGATTTCCCAGACCGGGTTCTGGTAGTCGAAGGTGCCGCTGGCAAGCAGGCGCGCGTCGAAGCCGACCTCGCCAATGGTGCGGGTGTAGTCGTCCTGGCCGCCGAGGGCGTCGGTGTAGTGGGTCACCCGGCCGCCGGCAACCGGCGTGAACGTGAGCCAGGGCGTGGCGGCGATGGGGCGCTCGAGCCCGTAGTAGGCGTCGAAGCGGTCGGTGCGGAGCGAGGGATTCGCCCCGTAGGCGTCGGCCTCGAGCACGGCGAAGCTGCTGTTCAGGCGCTGGTAGACGCCGAGGCCGAGCGGCGAGGGCATGACGTCGAAGCGGATCTCGGGCAGGCGTTCCTGGACCCGGTAGAAGGGATTCGGGTTGTAGCGGGTGAAGGCGCTGAGCGCATAGTTGTCGCCCATGTAGGTCGCCTCGAGGAAGGAGTCGGGCTGCTGGACGTTGTCGAAGTCGTGGTGGCGGAAATCGCGCAGGACCTCGGAGTCGCTCCAATAGTTGAACTCGCCGTCGAGGGTGAAGTGGTCGCCGTAGCGCTGGCGGTGTTCCCACGTCAGGTACGAGCGGTCGCGCGGCACGGGGTCGCCGAGGATGTCGGTGCTGCGGTCGCCGCTGTCGCAGATGTAACCCGAGCGGAGGAAACCGTCGACCGAGTTGTTGTCGTCGTTGCGGTGATAGCGGCCGGCCGGCCCGATCATGATGCCGCGCGCCGAGTACAGGCCGAGGTCCGCGCCCAGTTTGACGCCCTCGGCGACGGGCAGGTGCAGGCCGAGTTCGGTGAAGGCGCCGAGGCGGCCGCGGTAGCCGAGGTGGGCGCTGACGTAGGAGACGAAATCGCTGTCGAGGGCCTGCTCGAACCTGGGCAGGTGGATGAAATGGTTGCCGAGGAGGCCGATGCCGAGGCCCTCGGCGCGGACGATCTTGCCCTTGGAATAGGTCAGGCGGTCGGCGTGGATGGACGGGGTGTATTTGGCGTTCTCGCGGAAAAAGACCGTGGCGTTGGTGAACACCAGCTCGTCGAACGTGCCCTCGACCGTCTCGCCGGTGACGTAGACGGGGAACTGGCCGATGCGGAGGTTGCGGGCGGTGATGATGCCGGTGGCGGTGTTGTAGCTGCCCTCGTCGGCCACGAGCCGGCGGATGCCGGAGGTGATCACAATGTGGCCGCGGGCGCTGGCGACCTGCTTGGTGGAATTGAAGCGAATCTCGTCGGCCGTCAGCACCGAGTCGCCGTAGACCAGCCGGGCGTCGCCCGTGACCACGGCCTCCTTGGTGGCGTCGTCATAGACGAAATTCTTCCCGGTCAGGTCGGGCAGGCCCGACTGGGCGAGAGCCGCCGCGCCCAGGCCAAGCACGGCCCCGAGGACGGAAAGGCGGCGGGCAGCGCGGGCAAAAAGCATGGAAAGGAAGTGGCGGGCGGAGGAGGCCGGCGCAACGAGATTTCAGGGGACGGGTGGGTTGGGCGCGAAGCTCACAAAGGGACACGAAGACCGGGCGGTAGTTGCGTCCGAAACGGGGGAAGCGCCGGGCAGGCCAAACGTTCAACCTTCAACATCGAACGTTCAACGCCCAAGGGGACTGGGGATTGGACGTTGGAAGTTGAGCGTTGAAGGTTGAACGTTGAGGTCGTGCCTGATCCGGCTCCTTTCTGCTAGACGCACCCCGCGGGCGAGGCACAGTGGAGGCTCGTCGCCGTGATCATCCCGGAATCAGAACTGAAGGCGTTCCTCCACAATCACCAGGCCAACCCGCACGGCTGGCTGGGGATGCATCCCGCGAAGATCAAGCGCCGCAACGGGGTCGTCGTGCGCGCCTTCCGCCGCCATGCCGTTTCGTGCGCCGTGGTGGACCTCGACGCCAAGGGCACGCCGGCCTACCCGATGGAGCTGCTCGCGCCCGAGGGTTTCTTCGAGGTGTTCATCCCCGGGAGGAAGCTTTTCCGCCACCAGCTCCGCTACGAGACCTCGTGGGGCGACATCCACCAGATCCACAATGCCTATTCCTTCCTGCCGACGCTGTCGGAGCAGGACCTCTACCTTTTCAACGAAGGCAACGAGCACCGCATCTACGAGAAGCTCGGCGCGCACCCGCGCAGCCTCGGCGGCGTGCCGGGCGTGGCCTTCGCCGTGTGGGCGCCGGCGGCGTCGCGGGTGTCGCTGGTCGGCAACTTCAACGAGTGGGACGCGCGCTACCACCCGATGCGGCCGCTGGGCGGCTCGGGCGTGTGGGAGCTGTTCGTGCCCGACATCCGCGAGGGCGAGCTGTACAAGTTCGCCATCTGGGACCAGCACGGCCACATGCACCTGAAGACCGACCCCTACGGGACGCGCTTCGAGGGCCCCCCGAACAACGCCGCGCTGGTGCACAGCCCCACGCACCACGCGTGGGGCGACGCCGAGTGGATGAAGCAACGCGCCGCGCAGGCGGGCCGGCCGGACCGGCCGCGGTCGGTGTACGAGGTGCACCTCGGTTCCTGGAAGCGCAACCTCGCCGAGGCGGGCCGCTGCTTCAGCTACCGCGAGCTCGCGCCGATGCTCGCCGACTACGTCGTCGAGATGGGGTTCACCCACGTCGAGGTGATGCCGGCGGCGGAATTTCCCTTCCCGGGGTCGTGGGGGTACCAGGTGACCGGCTATTTCGCGCCGACGCACCGCTGGGGCACGCCGGAGGATTTCCAGTTCCTCGTCGACCACCTCCACCAGCGCGGCCTCGGCCTCATCGTCGACTGGGTGCCGGCGCATTTCCCGCGCGACGCGTTCGCGCTGGCGCAGTTCGACGGCACGCACCTTTACGAGCACGCCGACCCGCGGCTCGGGGCGCACCAGGACTGGGGCACGCTGATCTTCAACTACGGCCGGCACGAGGTGCGCTGCTTCCTCATCGCGAGCGCGCTCTCGTGGTTCGACCGCTACCACATCGACGGCCTGCGCGTGGACGCGGTGGCGTCCATGCTCTACCTCGATTATTCCCGCAAGGAGGGCGAGTGGATCCCCAACCGTTACGGCGGCCGCGAGAACATCGAGGCCATCGGCTTCCTCCGCCAGGTGAACGACCTCGTGCACCACTATTATCCCGGCGCGCTCATGGTGGCCGAGGAGTCCACCGCGTTCCCGATGGTCAGCCGGCCCACGCGCGACGGCGGCCTCGGCTTCGACTACAAGTGGAACATGGGCATGATGCACGACACGCTGCTCTATTTCCAAAAGGATCCCATCCACCGCAAGTGGTCGCACGACAAGCTGGCCTTCGGCATGGTCTACCAGTACTCCGAGAACTTCATCTCGGTCTACTCGCACGACGAGGTCGTGCACCTGAAGGCCTCGATGCTGGGCAAGATGGGCGCGGGCACGATCGCCGACAAGGCCGCCACGCTGCGCTCGCTCTACGGCTTCATCTGGCTCTACCCCGGCAAGAAGCTGCTCTTCATGGGCGGCGAATTCGGCCAGCGCTCCGAGTGGAACTACGACTCCGGGCTCGAGTGGGACCTCCTCCGCCAGCCCGAGCACGAGGGCCTGCGCCTGCTCGTGCGCGACCTCAACCGGCTCTACACCGGCGATCCCGTCCTGAGCACGAACGATTTCCGGCCCGAGTCCTTCCGCTGGGTGAACCCCAACGACGGCGACCACAGCGTGATCAGCTTCCTGCGCCTCGACCCCGCGGGAAAGATCTGCTACCTCACCGTCGGCAACTTCACGCCCATGACGCGCACGCGCTACGTCGTCGGCGTGCCGCAGCGCGGCTACTGGCGCGAGGTGCTGAACACCAATTCGACGTATTACGGCGGCGCCGGCTTCGGCAACCACGGCGGGCGCCAGTCGGCGACAATGTCGGCGGACGGCTTCGAGCATTCGCTCAGCCTCACGGTGCCGGGCCTCACGGTGCTGGTGTTCAAGTGGAACGCGGACGCGCCCGGCACGGGACCGCAGGGGTGAGGGGGTAGGGCAGGTCTGTGACCTGCCCCGGTCGGGTTGCGAACCCGGCAGGTCACAGACCTGCCCTACTGCTCACCGCGGCGCCTCAATCGTGATGTGCAGCTTCTCGAGCGTGACGCCGAGCTGGCGGTCGTACTCGGCGAGGGCCTTGGCGTAGTCCGAGTGCGCGGCGGCCTCGGCGACCTCGGCCTGGGAGAGGAAACGCTGGTATTGCGACACCTGGAAGGTGGTGGTCTGGCCGAAGCGCAGGCGCTTTTCCTCGGCGGTCAGCGTCGCCTGCGCGAGTTCGCGCGCGGCGCGGTCGGCCTGGATGCGCTTCTGCGCCGTTTCGATCTGGCCGGCGGCGTTGCCGACCAGCACGACGATGTTCTGCTCGACCTGCTGCACCTGCGTCTCGGCCTGGCGCTCCTGCAGCTTCGCGGCGCGGTAGCGGCCGCGCTCGGTGGTGAAGGTCAGCGGCACCGAGGCGACGACGCCCCAGCTGTAGCTGCGGTAATCCTTGTCCTGGACCAGGCGGCGGCTGGCGCCGCGGTCGGCGTCGAGGCCGTTGTAGCCATAGCTGCCGACGAGGTCCACGCGCGGGAGGAGCTGGTTGAGCTGCTGGCGGGCGTTGATGCCGCTGCGCTTCGACACCAGCTTCGCCTGCTGGTAGTCGGGGCGGTGGTCGAGGGCGACGCGGAAGTCGGCGGCCGGGTCGACGACCACGATGGGCGCCGGCCCGGGCGGGTCGATGACGAGGTGCTGCGCGAGCAGGCCGGGCGTGCGCTCGTCGGTGATCAGCTGCTTCAGGTAGTTCTCGGTGTCGAGCACCTGGCGCTGCGCGAGGAGGACCGTCTCCTCCGTCTCGGCGAGATTGGAGCGGGCGAAGGTGACGTCGTACTCCGACATGCTGCCGATCTTGTAGCGCTTTTCGTTTTCCTCGAGCAGGCCGGTGGCGAGCTCGCGGGAGCGGAGCGCGCTGCGCAGGTAGGCGTTGGCGAAGTTCAGGTCATGGTAGGTACGGATGACCTGCGTGACGGTGTCGATGACCGACTGGCGGAACTGCCAGTCGCCGATCGAGCGGTTCGTGCGCGCGATGCGGATCGAGGCGAGCGTGGCGCCGAAGCCGAAGTCGCGCAGCAGCGGCTGGGTGGCGGACACGCCGGCGAAGGAATCCCAGTTCTCGGCGTAGCCGTTGAAGGTGCCGCGATAATTGGTGGTCGTGGCGCCGAGGCGGTAGGTCAGGCCCCACGGCACGAGGCCGCTGACGCTGGCCTCGTAGTCGTCGGTCTGGTCACGCGTCTCATCGCGCACGCCGGGCGCGCTGAAGGTCAGGAGCGGGTCGCGGTTCTCGGAGTGCGTGTAGGAGCCGCCCAGGATCGGATCGAACTTGCCAAGCGCCTCGGTCACGCCGGCGGCGGCGATGGAGGCGTCGTAGCCGCGCACCTTGATCGAAAAGTTCTTCGCCAGCGCGCGCTGGATTGCCTGGTCGAGCGACAGTACCTCGCCCGCCGGCGCGGGGGCGGCGGGGGCGGGTGCCGCCGGAGCCGAGGTTTCGGATTGGGCCGAAGCCGTGATGTGGAGCAGCGAAGCCGTGAGCAAAAGGGGGACAAAAATGCGCGGAAAGAAAGCCATGAAGCGTTGGGTTGCCGACCCGTTTTGCAACCGCTGTGCCAGCGGCGGACTTAAATGTAAGTATCTATAGAATAATAGTAAGCACATGCACGAGCGATGTACTTGGGTTGGCTTGGCTTCGCGGTCGGGATTAACCAATCCCGATAATGGGAACGGTCAATCAGTCGGACTTGAACCACAGAGGCACGGAGACACAGAGAAAACTTTCGCACAGAAGCTAACGAAGAGAACGAAGTTCTTGGGCCGCGAATTGAAGAAATCCCAAGGCCTTTCTCCGTGTCTCTGTGATTAATCCGGATCGAATCAGGAAACCATCAGGCCGTCGGCGAGGCGGATGACGCGCGAGCCGTAGGTCGCGTTCTCCGCGGAGTGGGTGACCTGCACGATGGTCGTGCCCTCGGCGTTGAGCTGCTTGAAAAGCTTCATGATCTCGCGCCCCTGGTCGGAATGCAGGTTGCCGGTCGGCTCGTCCGCGAGGATGAGCGAGGGCTTGGCAATGAGCGCGCGGGCGACGCCGACGAGCTGCTGCTGGCCGCCGGACAACTGGTTGGGGTAGAGGTCCTTTTTCCCGACGATGCCGAACTTGTCGAGGACGTCGCACACCACGCTCTCGCGTTCCTTCTTCGGCATGTCGCGGTAGGAAAGCGGAATCTCGAGGTTTTCGTACACGGTCAGGTCGTCGAGCAGGTGATAGCTCTGGAAGACGAAACCGATGTGCTTTTTCTGCAGCTCGAAGCGCTTCTTCTTGTCGAGCTTGTGCACGGCCTCGCCCTGCAGGGTGTACTCGCCGCCCCACGCGCTGTCGTGCAGGCCGAGGATGTGCAGCAGCGTGGACTTGCCCGAGCCGGAGTTGCCCATGATGGAGACGAACTCGCCCTCGTTGATCGTGAGGTTGATGTTGCGGAGGGCGTAGAACACGCCGCCCTTGAGCGGGTAGACTTTTTCGACGTTGCGGAGGGTGATCATGGAATTGGGTCTGGGATTTAGGGTCTGGGTTCCGGGGAAAAGGCCAAGGATATGAACACGGTAGGTAATCAGAAGTTACACGGCAAAACCTCCGGAGGTTAACCGCTAATTTTCGCTAATGGACGCTAATTTCGAGGATCATGGAGAATGGGTTCGGATGATTAGCGAAAATTAGCGGTTGGTTTTGTTTAGGTCGGTTCGATCCGGGTTATGCGGCCATTTTCATGGGTCCAGCGGTGAAGCTCCGGCCCGGCGCCATGCTTGAATTCCCTGAACAACGCGGGGGCGTCGCGCTTCTGCAGGGTCAGCTCGGCCACGCCGCCGGCGTCGCAGTTGCAGACCTTCGCGTAGCCCTTGTAGAGGCGGGGCTCGCCGATGATGCGGGACAGACCAGAGGACAGAGGACGGAGAACAGAGGACGGAGAACGATCCAGAGCCAGGAACGCGTAGGGCAGGGAGCGGAGGTCGATGCCGGCGCGCTGGCCGAAGCGCACCCAGCCGGAGTCCGCGTAAACGCCCGGCGGCGGCGCCGCGAAGAAGTGGCACCAGTGGCGTTCGTTGCCCGGCGCGAGGACGCCGCACGCGGCCTGGTGCGGGCACGGGGCCACGAGCGAGAAGCGTTCGCGCAATCGTTCGCGCCAGCCGCCGAGGGCGCGGCTGACCTCGTGGGTGCCGGGCTCGACCCAGAGGATGGCCTGCGCGCGCTCGCACAGTTCGGTGAGTTCGGCGCGCGCCTCGTCCGTGAGTTCGTTCACCACATGGCTGACGACCAGCAGGCCGATGGGCTTGTCCTCGCGCAGGAAACGGACCGAGGCGCGTTCGACGGCGAGGCCGGGGAATTCCTTTTTAGCCCGAAACTCGGCGAAATCCACCGCGAGCGTCGAGTGGTCGTGCAGCACGAGATGCGAGAAATGCGCCGCCCCGAAGAAATCCACCACGCGCCGTCCGGCGATGCCACTGCCACAGCCCCAGTCGAGGATGGTGCCACCAGCGGCCGGCGCCCAGCCGCGCCGTTTCAGCTCGGCCAGCACGGCGTCCCATTTCCAGCCGATGCGCTCGCCGTAAGTGAAATCATAGCACTCGAGGTCGGTGATCGTGTGCCAGTAGGGTCCCCGGGTTTTGTCGCCGGACAGGAATGTTTCGCGCAGCCGGTCGAGCGCCTCCCAATCGAGCGATTCCCAGGTCATGCTGTGGGGAGACAAGGCATTTTTTTAACCACGGATTTCACGGATGACACGGATTCAGAAAAATACACCCGCAGCGTCATCCTGAGCCGTGCGAAGGATCCACTCCGGCGAATGTAGCGCGCGTCGACCCAGTGGATCCTTCGCTGCGCTCAGGATGACGGTAAGGTTGGTGGTTGGGAAATCCGTGATCATCCGGGCAATCCTTGGTTAAAAACTGAATTGGAGTTGGCGGGCCAGCGCCTGCGACGTAATGCCGTAGAACGCGGCGAACTCGCGGACTTTGTCCGCCGCGGCGTCGGTGCGTGCGAGTCCCCGCCGCCTGGTGGCGGCGATCATCAGGTTCTTGGCCGTGTGCTCGGTGGAGATGAACTCGAAGACCTTGGTCTCGTAGCCGGCCCAGTCCAGCAGCAGGGCGCGGAGCGCGTCGGTGGCGAACTCGGCCTGGCGTTCCTGGAAGATGCCGTGCCGCAACGCGGGCGCCAGGACGGGCGCGGCGCGGAGTTGCGGGCGGATTTCCTTCTGGCAGCAGGGGGCGACCACGATCAGGGCGGCGTCCGACTTGATGCCGCGGGCGATGGCGTCGTCGGTGGCGGTGTCGCAGGCGTGCAGCGCGATGAGGATGTCCGGCGCCGGCAGCTCGGCGTCCTGGATCGTGCCGGCGACAAAGGAAAGCTTCGGGCGCCCGGTCTCGTGGGCGATGCGGTTGTCCAGCGCGACCAGCTCGGGCCGGGCCTCGACGCCGCAGACGCGCACGGAACGCTTCAGGACGCGGTCGAGGTAGTCGTGCGCGGCGAAGGTCAGGTAGCCCTTGCCGCAGCCCATGTCGACGACCTCGGCCGGCCGGTCGTCGGGCAGCGGCAGGTCGGCGACGAGGTGGCTGAGGATCTCGACGAACTTGTGGATCTGGCGGTGCTTGTCGGCCATGCCCTCGCGCACCGCGCCGGCGGCGGTCGTGACGCCGAGCGCCGCGAGCCAGGCCTGCGCCTCGGCGGGCAGCAGGCGCGGCTTGGCGCGGTCGTGGGCCGCGTCGACGAAGGGATGCGCCGACCGGCCCAGGCTCAGGCGCGGCTCGCCCTTCTTGTTGTATTCCAGTTGCACGCTCTGCTCGGTCGTCGCGAGGTGGGCGCTGTGGAAGGCGGTCCCGGTGAGCTGGTCGATCTCGCGCACGGCCTCGTCCGGGTTGAGGTTCTTGGTAATGTCGCGGGTGTCGTGGCGCCAGACGAAGGAAAGGTGCGGGCCGGACTTCAGGGCGACCGGCCGGATGATGATCTTCTGGAGCGTGGCATCGGCTCCGCGCGGCTTGCCGAGGGTCAGGCGGGCGAAGGTCCCGGCGCGCACGCTGGCGGAAAGCACGGCGAGAAATTCGTCACGGGGCACCATGCGGGGAAAATAGCCGGCGCCCGGGGCGCCGCAACGTTCAACATGTAACTTTGAACATCCCGCGCCCCGGGAAAAATAATCGGATCTTTTCCACCTTGTAGGGGCCGAGCTTGCTCGGTCCACAGTTGCCCCGCCGGCGAGGGAAGGACCGAGCAAGCTCGGCCCCTACGACCAGGCAGGCTCAGCTGCCTGCGTTCAGCTTCCGCAGCGCCTCGAGCGCGGGGACGAAGCTGGGATCGACGGCGACGGCGGTTTCGTACGAGGACTTCGCGGCGGCCTTGTCCCCCTGCTTCTCGAGGATGTTGCCGATGCGCCAGTGGATGGGCGCCGGGCCGGGCTGGCCGGTCGGTTGCGGCAGGGTGAGGCATTTCCGGAGGTTCGCGAGGCCCTGGTCCAGGCGCTGGCCGGTCATGGCCGAGAGCCGGCCAAGCTGGTAGAGCGCGGTGTAGTTGTCAGGGTCGGCCTTGAGCGCCTCGTCGAACAGGCCGAAGGCCTCGACCATTTTTCTTTCGGCGACGTAGAGGGTGGCGAGGGCAATCCGGCCGCGGTTGGCGTCGAGCTTGCGGATCTCCTCGGCCTGCGCATAGGCGCCGTCCATGCCGCCGCCGACCATCGCCGGGGCCTGCCGGCAGTACTCCATCACGCTCCAGCGCGCGTCGATGTTCCTCGGGTCGAGTTCGACCGCCTTGTCGTAGGCGGCCTTGCATTTGCGGGCCAGGCCGAACTTGGAAAGCAGGCCGGCCTTCTGCGCCGCCGAACCGTAGGCGTCGCCGAGCTGGCGCTGGTATTCGCTGTTGGCGGGCGCCAGGGTCGTGGCTTTTTCCAGGGCGCCGGCGGCATTTTCCGGGTCCCCGCTGCTTTCGAACATTTCGCCCAGGCGCTGCCACGCCTCGGCGTCCTGCGGCGCCGCCGCGGTGGCTTTTTCCAGCAAGGCGCGGGCTTCGGGCCATTGCCGCTGCTTGATCAGGGCGTCGGCCCGGTCGCGGAGGGACGGGTCAAGGGCGAAGGCGCGTGGCGACATGAGACCCAGGCACAGCAGCAGGAAGGCGGGAAGACGGGGCATGGGGCTTGGAACAGCAGAACGGGACATTTGTTGCGCGAAAGTGCGGTCAGCGCGGGGCGCCATCCTCCCGCACCCGGCCGTCGGCGTCGAGCACCAGCGCGGGCCGGAGGTCGCCGCTGTATTCCTTGCGCCAGAAGCGGCCGGTCCGGCGGTAGGCCGCCCAGTCGGTGAACGCGAAGCGGAACACCTGCATGCGCACCACGCCGGGCGGCCGGTCGGGGAAGGGATCGGCGGCGAACAGCCTCATCACGGCGGGATTGCGCCGCAGCAGTTGTTCCGCCACGCGCGGGATGATGGGGGAGTTCTGCTGCAGCGCCAGCTGCAGCGAGGCATCGAAGCGCCCGAAACGCGGCGCGAGAAAGCCACTCATGCGATCCTCGGCCTGCGGCTTGTGCCGGAACGGGTAGGGCCGCCAGGTGGCGCCGTCATCGTTCGAACCGGCGAATTCCAGTTCGTAGCGGATTGCCGGGAAGGTGGCGAAGGGGATGTAGGCGTTGGCACTGCGGAAATCACGGAAAAGGAAATCGAGCGGGCGGTGCGCGAACGCGGGGGCGGCGGGCGCCGGCGACTGGGCGGCGATTTCGACGAAGGCGCAGGCGGCGACGATGAAGTGCAGCCAGAGCGCCGCCGCGACCCCCCGGGTCCGCCACGTGGCGGCCGGCACGGGGCGGGGCCCCGGCGTGGCGAAACGCGCGGCCCAGCCCGGCAGGCGGAGGCGTTGCGCGGCCGCGGCCAGCATCCGGTCGTCGAGCAGGAGCAGGCCGAGCGCGATCGCGGCGGTGTTCAGCCACCCGAAGTTCCCGGTGAGCTGGATGCCGCCCTGCAGGGCGATCCAGGCGAAGAACGCGAACCACCGGCCCCGCCGGCCGAGCCACAGCGCCGCGAGCGGCGCGGCCAGCTCGGCGGTGAAAGTGACCAGGATTTCAAACACATGATACGCGTGTGGCAGGTGATAGTCGAAATAGCCGAGGATCGTCGGCGACGGGTTCGTTTCGTACAGCGTCTCCATCACGGTGAAGGTCCGCCACCGCGGATCGCCCGCGAGCAGCTTGATCAGCCCGGAACCCAGCATCAGCCGGAAGACCAGCCACCGGGCCATGAACACCGCGACGGGTCGCGGCGGGGAGGATGAGCCCAAGCCGGGCCGCAGCCCGGCGGGCGCGAAAGGGATGAGCAGCAGCGCGGCCTCGAGCATGAGCTGGTCGATGATCGTGGGGGAGAACACCTGCCAGGCGGCCACGAAGGACAGCAGCACCGCCCAGCAGGCGAAGAGCGCGAGGCGCGGCCACAGGTTCAGCGTCAGCGCCACCGCGGCGGCGAGCCCGCACCAGGGCAGCACCGCGACCATGCCGGCCCCGTCGCTCAGCCAGAACAGGCTGGGCGCGCGGAGGAACCGCTCGATCGCTTCAGGGAAGACGTGCCGAAGCGTCGCGCAGAATTCGGCCGCGGGCGCCAGGCCGTCCGGCCCCACCAGGGCGCCGGCGTCGGCGATTATCCCGGCGAAAACGATGACGAACACCAGCCCGACCGCCCGCAACACGAGCCAGCGCGGCCAGAAATACGTGGCATCGCCCGACAGGCCGGCAAAGTCCTCCAGCGGCCGCCAGGCGGCACGAAGGAAACGCAGCGGAAGGGAAGGAGTGGCGGGGCCGGTCACCGCGCCCGATCATTGGATGATCCGCCTTGCCCGCCAGAATAATTCCAGCGGCTGAATAGGGGTTATTCGGGCCGCGGCGTGACCTTGAGGTTGGCGAAGGCGCCGGGGTAGCCCCAGAAGCCCACGAGGCCGCTGCGATCCCCGAGCTTGAGGTCCTTGACCACGAGCACGGGTTCGTTGCCATCGTTGACGAAGACCCGGACGGTCGTGCCGTCGATCTCGAGGCGGGCATGGAACCAGGTGTTGTTGGCGATGATGGCGCCGGCCTCGTAGACCCCGGGAAAATTTTTCCTCAGGTAAGGCCAGTCGTAGATCGTATCGGTGGCGACGTATTGCACCGTGTGCGCATGCCGTTCCGTGCCGGAATTGAACGGGCGAAAGTATACCAGTTCGTGCCGTTGGGTGTTCTTCGGATCGATGCGGAAGGCGAGACCGACGAATGTCCGGCCTTGCGGATCGATGGGCCCGGCGAGATCCGCCTCAATGGTGCCGTTGTGAAATGCCAGGTCGGTGACGTAGACGGTGCCCGGCTTGTAGTCGGCCGTCTGGTCGAAATCCGTGAAATCGACGACGAAGCGAATCGCCCGGTGGGTAACGCCCGCCTTGTCGGTCACCGGCTGGATCACGGCTTTGGTGTGGGCGTCCAGTTCCAGGTGCCAGCGGGCGGGATCCAACGGGATGTCGGCGGCCAAAACGGCCGTGGCGCCGCAGAGGGCGCCGAGGAGCAGCGAATGTTTTTTCATGGGGAAGACACCGGCGATTGGAGCGCGACCAGGCGGAACTTGAGCCGCGGGTCCCCGGGCCGGAGGACAAGGCCGGCCTGGCAATGCGCGATGGCGTCGGGATTGCGGCCCAACGCGGAGCAAGCCGAGGCCGCCAGCAGGTGTGATTCGGGCGTGGCCTGGGCGAGGCCGGACAGCACGGCCAGCGCTTCCCGCGGCCGGTCCACCTCGAGCAGCCGCGCGGACAGCGCGAGCCGTTCCTGGTCGTTCGCTCCGGCCGCGTTGAGGCCGCGCAAATCGGCGAGCACGGCAGAAGTGAGCGCCGGATCGATCCAGCGTTTGAATTCCGGGTTGGCGCCAAGGATCGCATACGCGCCTTCGCCGAGGGTCTTCGGGATCCAGGCCGGATGTCCGGCAAACGCGCGGGTCAGGCAGCGGAGCGCCAGGGTGGGTTGTTCGGTTTCAACCGCGACCGCGGCCGCGAGCAGCCATGCGCGCGGCCAGTTGCCGGCCCGGGCAACGGCGGAGTCCAACAGGATTCTCGCCTGGTCGATGTCACCGCGCCGGGCGGCGAGGCGGGCCTGGATGGCCAGCTGGCGGGAAGTCTGCAAATCGTAGAGTTGCCGGAGCTGGCCCACGGGATCGTCCGCGTGATCCACCCGCAAATCGGTGTCGAGGGGAAAGCCGTCGGGCGTGCGCACCAGCAACGCCGCCGATTCGCGGCCGGTTTGCTGGCCGCCGGCGGCGTCGCCCGCGGACAAGGCTGCGAGCAGGCGCCCGGCCAGCGGTCCCGGCGTTTTGAGGAACGCTTCCTCCATGGCCGCCAACACCTGGGGACCGGCGAGTCCATTGCCCTGGACGCTGTAGCCCTTGCCCTGGCGCGAGCCGGCCCAGTGCGCCGCCGCGGCGTCGATTCCGGTGTGTACCGCCACCCGCCCATCCTGGCTGACAAGGGCAAGCTGCCGGGCCTCGATCCCGCGGCCTTCGAAGTTGCCATCCTCCGCCAGCAACTGCGCCAGCGCTTCCGCCGGGCTTTTCCCCTCGGCCAGCAGCGCCAGCCCGCGCGGGCCGTGGCGGGGATTGGTTTCAAACTGCGAGGCAATAGCCCCGACCCCGGCTTGCGCGGCGGGCACGCTGGCGCCAACCGCGAGGTTGTCGGTTTGCACCGCCACGCCGCACTGCCCGGTCATCGGGTCCACCGCGACGATCGAGTAGGTGGCGCGGGCCGCCGGCGCCATCAGGCTGGCGGTCGCGAGGCTGAGGAACAGCGGGAGGACGCGGTGCATCGAAGTGGAGCGGGGAGGCGGGGCGTTTATTCCTGCGCGATCGGAGTTATGAAAGTCCGGTCGCGAGGATTCAGTCCGCCCGCAACGCGACCATGGGATCGACCTTGGTAGCGCGGCGGGCGGGGAGGAAACAGGCGAGGGTGGCGACAATGGCGAGCAGGGCGGCCACGGCGGCGAGCGCGACCGGATCGTTCGGCCTCACGCCGAAAAGGAGGGACGACATCGTGCCGGTCAGGAGAAGCGCACCAATCAAACCGGTGGCCAGGCCGATGGCGGCCAGGCGGATGCCCTGGCCAAACACGAGGCGCAGCACATCGCCGCGCTGCGCGCCGAGCGCCATGCGGATGCCGAACTCGCCCGTGCGCTGGGCGACCGTGTAGGACATGACGCCGTAGAGGCCGATGGTGGCCAGAAGCAAGGCGGTGGCGGCGAAGATGCCGGCCAGCAGCGCCGGGGTGCGGTTTGCCGCCAGGCTGCGATCGATGCGCCCGTCCATGGATCGGAGATCGGTGAGCGGCAGTTCGGGATCGATGGTCCGGATGAGGCGGACAAAGGTTGCGGCCAGGGTTTCCGGCGGAAGATTGGTCCGGGCGACGAGGTAATAATCGCGCAGCTGGATGTGGCTGTAGGGAAAATAGACCGCACCGGCCGGCGCGGTCTCGGTGAGGCCCTGCTGCTTCACCACGCCGACCACCCCGACGATCGTGTAGGGCCGGTCGCCCGGGCCGACGGTCGCGTCACGATAGAGCTGCCGGCCCACCGCCCCGCCTTCCGGCCAGTAGCGGCGGGCGAAGGCCTCATCCACCACGCAGCTGAGGGTGTCGATCGGCACATCCGACGAATTCAGGTACCGGCCCGCCTGCAGCGGAATGCCCATGGCGGCGAAGTAATCCCCGGCCACGCCCAATTGATCGTGCGTGACGACCGACTCGCCGGGCTTGGGGGTGTAGCCGGGGATCGTCATGACGTTCCCATTGCCCACGCCGTTCAGCGGCAGGTTGGAAACGGCGCCGGCGAAAACCACGCCCGGCAGGGCGCGCGACTTTTCCTCGAGCCGGTCGAAGAACAGATGGAAAGAGTTGAGATCATGATAGCCGTTCCAAGGCAGGGTAAACCGCCCGGTGATCACATTCTCCGGCCTGAAACCAGGCGAGACTGACATGACGCGCCGGAGGCTGATGCCGAGCAGGCCCGCGCCGGTCAGCAACACGAAGGCGAGGGCGATCTGGGCGACAATGAAACCCTGCCGAAGGCGCTGGGTTGCCCGGTTCGCCGTGCCGCCGCGCGATTCGCTCTGGAGGGCGACCGCGAGCCGGCCGCGCAGGTTGAACCAGATGATCGGCAAGGCGAGCAGGCACCCGGTGAGGCCGCCACCGAGCACGGTGATTGCCGCCAGGCGTCCGTCCATGACGATCTGGGCGCCCAGCGGCAGCCGGTTCGCCCCGAGGGCGACGAGCAGCTCGATCCCGAAGGCGCCGACCAGCAACCCGGCCAGGGCTCCGGCCACGGTGAGCAACAGGGTCTCGGTCATGACCTCGCGCACAACGTGCCCGGCGTTGGCCCCGAGCGCCTGGCGGATGGCGAGCTCGCGGGTGCGTCCGCTGGCACGGATGAGGAGCAGGTTGGCCAGGTTGACCCCGCCGATGACAAGGAGGAACAGCGCCGCGCCCTGCAGCAGGAGGAGCAACGGCCGCGCCGAGGCGACGTGGTCGGCATGGAGCCCGGCGACATGGGCGCGGAAGCCGGCATCGGCCACCATTTGCGCCTGGGGAAACTCCGCGGCGTGGGCGGCGCTGTGCGCGTCGATCTGCGCCTGGGCGTCGGCCAGCGTGGCTCCGGGGGCAAGGCGGGCGATCTGGATCACGCCGTTGCTGTGACGGGCCTGGAGGTTGCGCTCGGAATCTTCGGAGGAGAGCGGGGAGTAGATCGGCGCAACAAAGGAAAGGAAACGGAACCCCGGCGGCAGCACGCCGACGATCTGCCGGTCGATGCCGGCCAGGCGGACCGGCTTGCCCAACACGCCCGGGTCGCCGTGGTAGTGGCTGAGCCAGTACTCGTGGCTGATGATCGCGACATGGTCGGTCTGGTAGGTCATTTCCGCGTCGGTGAACGCCCGGCCCATGAACAGCTCGATCCCGAGGGTGGCGAAGAACTCCGGCGTGACCCGCCCGACATTCTCGATCGTCGTGGCGCCGGTCTCGCCAATGACCGAGGTCGACTGGCTGATCGCCGACAGCGAGGAGAAGGCGGCAATATTGCCCCGTCGCTCGTAGTAAGTGGTGAGCGAAGCCACGTCGCGCGGGACATTCGCCTTGGGGTAACTGTGGTAAAGCGTAACGAGGCGCCCGGCTTGCGGGTAAGGCAGGGAGCGCAGCAGGACCGCGTCCACCACCGCGAAGATGGCCAGATTGGCGCCGATGCAGAGAGCCAGCGTGGCGAGGGCCGTGGCGGTGAAGCCGGGGGTCTTGAGCAGGGAGCGCAGGGCGAATTTGAGGTTGGGGAGCATGGCGGAAAGAAGGAGAGGCGGAACCGGGAAAAGACCGGCTCAGGGCTGGTCGAGGGTGAGGCCGGAAAGGGAATCGAGGCGGGCGACAAGGCCCCAGCCGTAGAAATCGTTGGCGACGCCGATGAGCAGTTCGTTGTCGCCGGCGTTGAGCGGCAGGTTGAACGTGGTGTTCTCGATCGAACACCGGCCCTCGGGCTCCTTGCGGATCGGGTGGAAGTACCAGTTTTTGTCCACGTAGAGCAGCTTGCCGTTGATGAGCACCCACACCTCGTCGCTGAAGCCCAGCGCCAGCTTGCGCACCTGCGCGGACGCCGACTTCACGTTGGTTTTGACCCAGACGAGACGGCGTCCTTCGCCCTTGCCGAACCGGCGGGTGAGGTCGACGAGGCCGCGGCGCTCCGCGGCGAGCGGGCTCCACGCGGCCTCGGGCTTCGGGAGCGAATCGTAGGCGAAGTCGATGCCCTTCGGGATGACCGTGGGCTGGCCGACCTGCCAGCGCCGCAGGTAACGGGGCTCGCCGTCGGTGGGATCGACGCCGGCCGCGGGCGCGAGGTCGTCGGTGGCCCCGGGCGTGATGACAAGATTGGAGATGACGGCCTCGCCCTCGAACGCGACGAGCCCGTGGGTCACGTTGCCTTCCAGCCGTGTCACCGCCAGCGTCGGCTGGCTCGCGCTGTTGACGTAGGCGCGCAGTTGCGCGCCCGACACGACCAGCCGCACGTGATTCCACGCCTGCTTCTGGAACGACGCGTTGGTTTGGAAGTGTCCGAGCAAATCCCAGATGGCGATGCCGCCCAGAGTGGGCGTGTATTGCACGGCGTCACCGGCCGCCGGGTCGCCGGCCCGCGCGGTGCGGAAGTAGAAGCACTCGTTTTCCCCCGCGTCGCGCCAGCGGAAATAGACGTTGGCGAAACGCGGGTCGAGCAGCTCGATATCAAACTCGATCGTGCCATCGGTGAAATCCACGGTTTTGAGGACGACGGGGCCGGCGCCCGGCAGGATCTGCAGCGCGGGCCGGGATTTGTATTCCAGGAACCGGGCCTTGCCGGGTTGAAATTCCCAGTTTTCGGCCGAGAGCGGCGTCTTCACGTCCGCGGCGTGGGCGGCGGTCGCAAGGACGGCCAGCAAAAGGAGGGAAGCTTTCATCGTGTGCCGGGGAGGGGAAGGTTCAGACAGACGCCGGATCGGGATGCACCCACGGCGCGCGGTAGGGACGGGCGAGGCGGCGGGTGGCCTCGGGGTCGCCCTTGACGGTGCGGGTCTTCGGGTCGTAGGTGAGCGGGCGGCCGAGCTCCTGCGCGAGGTTGGCCATGATGCAGCAGGCGGTGGAGATGTGTCCCTCCTCGACGTCGGCGACGGGCCGGCCGCGGGTTTCGCGCGCCGCCAGGAAATCCAGGGTGTGCCATTTCTGGATGTCGTTGAACGGCCCGCCCTGGTTGAAGTCGAGGTTCTCGAGGTTGCCGGTCTTGGACATCAGGTGGAAGCCCTCGCGCGGGCCGCCGCCCGCCGGCGTGAATTCGTAGCCGAGCATCGTGACGCCGAGCGTGCCGTTCTTGCCGATGAAGCGGATGCCCCACTGGTCGGTCCAGTGGCGGTTGGCGATCGGCGAGTTGCCCCAGGTGCGGTGCTCCCAGCTCACGTCGAGGTGCGGATAATGGAAGACGCTGCGCTGCGTGTCGGAAATGTTGGCGGTGGCCTGCCGGTCGACGTAGATGCCGCCGTTGGAGCTGACCGCCTCGGGCCAGCCGAGGTCCAGCATCCAGCGGGCGCAGTCGACCATGTGCACACCGAGGTCGCCGATCTGGCCGCTGCCGAATTCCTGGAAAATGCGCCAGGTCTTCGATTCCATCACCGGCTTGAAAGGCAGCAGGGGAGCCGGGCCGGTCCAGAGGTCGAAGTTGAGATGGGCCGGGATGGGACCGTCGGGAAACACGTCGGCCGGGCGGCCGGGCAGGTAGGAGAACACCTCGACGAGGCCGATGGCGCCGAGTTTGCCGCCGCGCAGGTATTTGTCGCGGGCCTCGGCGAGGCAGGGCGTGCTGCGGCGCTGGGTGTTTACCTGGACGACGCGGTTGTACTTTCGGGCGGCGGCGACGAGCGCCTCGCCCTCGAGCACGTCGACGCTGATGGGCTTTTCGAGGAAGACGTCGGCCCCGGCCTGCATCGCGGCGATGGCGGGCAGGGCGTGCCAGTGGTCGGGGGTGGCGACGATGACGATGTCGTGGTGCGTGGACGCGAGCATCTCGCGGTAGTCGGCAAACGTGCGCGGCACGGCCGCCTGGAGGGTCGCGACGCCCTTGAGCATTTCCTTCAGCGAATTGGCGTTGGGATCGCAGAGCGACACGACGTCGACGGCCGCGTTCTGCATCAGGCTCTGGAGGTTGACGCCGCCATACCAGCCGCAGCCGATGACGCCGACCTTGGGGCGGGCTTTGGCATCGGCGCCGAGGAGGCGGGAGGAAGTGGCGACGGCGGCGCCGGCCACGGCGAGGGAGGAGACGAATTTGCGACGGTTCATGGGGTGGGGAAAATGAGAGTGAAAGGGAGGGTGGAGTGTGACAATAAAAAGGAAACGTCGGGCGCCGTTCCTCCTTCACCCTCAGTCAAGGGGCAGACGAGTGAGAGTAGAGGAAATCTGGAATCGGGCAGCTAGAATCGAAAATTTGTGATCTCAGACCGGGTTGTGCCGGCAGTTGAACTTGGGTTGAGATTTGAAATTTTAGCTGCCCGCTGCCCGATTCTAGATTCTCTCATTCCGTCCTTAGTGCCACCAGCGGGTCGACCTTTGTGGCGCGGCGGGCGGGGAGGAAGCAGGCGAGCAGGGCGACGGCGGCGAGGATGACGGTGATGACCGCGTAGGTAAGGGCGTCGCCGGCGCCGATGCCGAAGAGGAAATTCTGGAAGTAGCGGGCGGCGAGGAAGGCCGCGACCAGCCCCGCGAGCAGGCCCGTCCCCGCGATCAGGAGCCCCTGGTTGAGGATGAGCCGGAGCACGTCGCCGCGCTGGGCGCCGATGGCCATGCGGATGCCGATCTCGCGGGTGCGCCTGCCGACGCTGTAGGACATGATGCCGTAGACGCCGATGGCGGCGAGCAGCAGCGCGAGCCCGCCGAAGATCGAGAGCAGCGCGGCCCCGGCCCGCGAGGCCCACAGGCCCTGGCGGATGCTCTCGTCCATCGTGGTGATGTTCACCAGCGGCATCGCCGGGTCGAGCGACTGGATCTGGCGGCGGATGGCGGGCACGAGGGCGTTCGCGTCCAACTGGGTGCGCACCTGGATGGTGCCGAAGCCGCCGCGGTCGGCCTCCTGTGCGATCGAGAAGAAGAGGTAGGGCTTGGGGTCCTCGCCGATGTTGTCGTAGGTCACGTCCTTCACGACGCCGACGATCTCGACCGGGGTCTCCGAGCCGAAGACCTTGATGGTCTGGCCGACCGGGTCGCGGTTGGGCCACGCCAGCTTGGCGAGGTGCTGGTTGATGATCACCACCAGCGGGTGGCGGTCGTCGTCGAGGTCGGTGAAATCGCGGCCGGCGACGAGCGGGATGCCCATGGTCTTGAGGAAGCCCGGCAGGACGTGGTTGTAGCTCATGAGCTGGCCGGTGGTGCGGAGCTTGTCGTCGTCGCCCTGCGGGCGGATGGTGCGCAGGAGGCCGCCGCCGTTGAGCAGCGGGCCGGCGGCGACGGTGGCGTCGGTGACGCCCGGGACGCCGCGCGCCTTCGCGACGGCCGCGCGGTAGTAGGCGATGGCGCGCTCGCCGTTGTAGCCCTGGGCCGAGACGTTGGCGGAGAGCAGGACGAGGTTGTGCGTGTTCCAGCCCGGGTCGACCTGCTGCGCGTGGCGGAGGCTGCGGATGAACAGGCCGGCGAAGACCAGCGCGATCACGGAGAGCGCGAGCTGTCCGGCGATGAGGGCGTTGCGAAAACTGAACAGCGGCGCGCGCGCGGCGGCGCCGCCCGTTTCCTCCTTGAGCGCCGAGGTCAGCTCGGGCTTGGTGGCGCTCCAGGCCGGCGCGAGGCCGAAGAGCAGGCCGGTCAGCAGCGCGACGCCGATGGCGAAGGTGAGGACGCGCGGGTCGAGCGAGATGACGAGGTCATCGGGAAAGAACGGCGGGCGCAGCGACCAGAGCAGCTGCTGGGTCCAGTGGGCGACGATGAGGCCGGTGATGCCGCCGAGCACGGCGAGCAGCATGCTTTCGGTGAGGAACTGGCGGACCAGGCGGCGGCGTTCCGCGCCCAGCGCGATGCGCAGGGCGACCTCGCGCTGGCGGCCGGTGGCGCGGGCGAGGAGCAGGTTGGCAATGTTGCCGCAGGCGATGAGGAGCACGAGGCCGGCGAGCGAGAGCAGCAGCGTGCCGGCCAGCTTGAAGTTCTGGCGCTGGTTGGGGTCGATGCCCGCCTCGGCCAGCGGCACCAGGCGGAGGCCGCGGCCCTGGTTGTCGTTGGGGAAGAGCTTCGCGAGTTCTGCGGAAATGGGCTGCAGCGCGGCGTCGGCCTGGGTGAGGGCCACGCCGGGCTTGAGGCGCGCGACGACGTTGAAGAGCAGCGCGCGGCGCGTCTCGAAGAAATTCAGGAACAGGCCGGTGAGGATCTGCTTGTAGCTGGCCGTCGTGACCCAGAACGCGGGCGAGTTGAGCGTGTTGAGGCCCTTGAAGTCCGCCGGCGCGATGCCGATGACGGTGAAGGGCGTGCCGTTGAGCGTCAGCGTCCGGCCGATGATGCCGCGGTCGCCGGCGAGCTGGTTCTGCCAGAAGCTGTAGCCGAGGACGACGACCGGCTGGCCGCCGCCGATGGCCTTGTATTCCTCGGGCAGGAAGGTGCGGCCGAGCGTGGGGCGCACGCCGAGCAGGTCGAAATAGTTGCCCGAGACCATTTCGCCGAAGATCTGCGACGGCTCGCCGTTGATCGCGGCGTTGGCGGGCGCGAAGCCGTAGCACGCCATCTCGGAGAAGACCTGGTTGCGGTCGAGGTAGTCGGTGAAGTTGAGGTGGGAGACCGGCAGCAGCCCGGGATTGCGCTCGTCGGTGGTGTAGAGCGACACCAGCTCCTGCGGCTGCTTCACCGTGAAGTTTTTCAGGAAAAACGCGTTGATGAACGAGAAGATCGCCGTGTTGGCGCCGATGCCAAGGGCGAGCGTGAGGATGGCGATCAGGGTGAAGCCCGGGGACTTCACGAGCTGGCGGCAGGCGAACTTGAGGTCGAAGAGCATGGCAGGGTGAGGGGGAAATCGTGAAAGCTGGCGGCTAAAATCGAAAATCTGGAATCTCAGTGCAGGGGCGAAGACAATTGGGCTTGGGTTGAGATTTGGAATTTTAGATGCCCGATGTCCGATGACGGATTTCCTATTCAGCCCGAAGGGCCGTCATCGGATCGACCTTCGTGGCGCGGAGGGCGGGGAGGATGCAGGCCGCGAGGGCGACGAGCGCAAGGAGAGCGGGCACCGCGGCGAAGGTCGGCGGATCGTGCGGGGAAATGCCATAGAGCAGGCTCGCGAGCAGCTGGGTGACGAACCAGGCGCCGATGAAACCGGCGAGCAAGCCGCTGCCGACCACCGTGAAGCCGCCGCGGAGCACCATGCGGAGGATGTCCCCGGTCTGGGCGCCCAGGGCCATGCGCACGCCGATCTCCTGGGTGCGCTGCATGACCGAGTAGGCCATGACGCCGTAGATGCCGATGCCCGACAGACCGAGCGCCAGCACGGCGAACGCGGTGAAGAGGGACCCGAAAAAGCGCCGCTTCCACATCGAGTCGGACTGGGCGATGGCCCGGTCGTGCGGGATGACGTTGTAGATCGGCAGGTCGGGATTGACCGCGAGCACGGCCTGCCGCGCGGCCTCGACGTACGCGGTCGGATCGCCCTGCACGCGCAGGACGATGGTCATGAAGTTGGGCTTTTCCTGGAGCTGGGGCACGTAGTAACAGGCCACCGGTTCCGTCCGGTCGAACCAGCGCCGCGTGGAGCCCACGACGCCGACGATCTCGTGCCACGGCGCCTCCTCGCCGTCCTTGCCGTGCGTGCGGAAGCGCTTGCCGATCGGGTCGACCCCCGGGAAGAAGCGCGCCACGAAGTTTTCATCGACGACGGCCACGCGCGGGTGATCGGCATCGTCCCGGGCAGTGAAGGTCCGCCCGCCGCGCAGCGGGATGCGCAGGGTTTCGAAATAGTTCGGGGTGGCGATGCGCGACAGCGATTGCGGGATCTCCGCGAAATTTGCCGGGACGGCCCGGCCCTCCACGAGCACCTCCGTGTAGCCGCCCAGGCCCAGGCCGGGCAGCGCGCTGATGCCGGCCGCCTTTTCCACGCCCGGCAAGTCGCCGAGGCGCGCGAGGAGCGTCTGGTAGAAGGTCGCCGGGGCGTCCGGCTTCTGCGCAACCATCGCCGACGGGAACCCCACCCGGAAGGTGAGCACGCTGCGCGGGTCGAAACCCGGGGCCACGCGGTGCAACGTGAGGAAGCTGCGCAAGGAAAGGCCGGCCGCCACCAGCAGGATGAGGGCGAGCGCGATCTCGGCCGCGACGATGATGCTGCGCAGCCGGTGCGACCGGGCGCCGGCCGTGGCGCTGCGGCCGCCGTCCTTCAGTTCCTCCACCAGTTGCGGCCGCGAAGCCTGCCACGCGGGCACGAGGCCAAAGAGCAGGCTGCCCAGCAGCGTGAGGGCAAAGGTGAAGCCGAAGGCCCGCGCGTCGAAGGCGAAGCGCACCCAGAAGTCCAGTTCGACCGGGATGGACGCGACGAGCACGTCGAGGCACCACAGGCTGACAATCAGGCCGCCGAGGCCCCCGAGCAGGCCGAGGAGGAGGCTTTCGAGCATGAACTGGCGCACCAACTGCCAGCGGCTCGCGCCCAGGGTGAGGCGCACGGCGATTTCGCGCGAGCGGGTCGAAACCCGGGCGAGCAGCAGGCTCGCGACGTTGGCGCACGCGATGAGAAAGACGCAGAGCACCCCGCCGAACAGCAGCTTGACGCCCTCGGCGGTGTCCTCGACGGCCTCCTCGCGGACGGGCCGCAGCACCGCGACCAGCCCGGAGTTGGTCTTGGGATACTCGCGGGCGAGTGCGGCGGAAATCGTGGCGAATTCCGCGCGGGCCTCGTCGAGCGACACGCCCGGCTTGAGCATCGCGTGCCCGCTGTAGCCGAACTGGCCGCGCTCGGCTTCGGCAGGCGACTGGGCCAGCGGTATCCAGATATCCTGCGTCTCGGGGTAGCGCCAGCCGCGGGGCATGACCCCGATGACCGTGGTGGGCTGGCCATTGAGGGTGACCACCCGGCCAATCACCTCCCGCTCGCCGCCAAAGCGGCGCTGCCACACGGCATAACCGAGCAGGGCCACGCGCGTCGCGCCGGGCGCGTAGTCATCGGCGCGGAAATTGCGGCCGAGCGCCGGCTGCACCCCCATGGCGTCGAACGCGCCGGCGGTCACCCCGCTGCCGGCGAAGCGCTCGGGGGTGCCGTCCTGGCCGGCGAGGATGAAGGTGCGGATGTCGTAAATCCAGAGCGCCTCGAGGGTTTTGGCCTGCCGGTGCCAGTCGAGGAAATCAGCGTAACAAATGTCGGTGCTGTCGATGCCCTTGGAAGGCACGGCTTCGTTCAGATACAGCATGCGCTCCTGGTGCTGGATGAACGGCAGCGGCTTCAGCAGGATGGCGTCGAGCACGGAAAAGCTCGCGGTGGCCGCGCCGATACCGAGCGCCAGCGTGATCGTGGCGACGATCGTGACGATCGGGGCCTTGCGCAGCGAACGGACGGCGAAGCGGAAATCGGAAATCATGTCAGAGGGTGAAGCCGGAGGCGGAAATCGTGAAATCGGGCATCTAGAATCGAGAATCTGGAATTTCGGACGGGCTCGAGATGGTTGGGAAAATTGGTCTGAAATTTGAGATTTTGGATTCTAGATGCCCGATTCTAGATCTCCTCGTTATTCCGCGCGCAGCGCGACCATCGGGTCCACCTTCGTGGCGCGGCGGGCGGGGAGCCAGCAGGCCAGGCCGGCGGCGAGGGCGAGCACGGCGGCGGCGATGAGGTAGGTGGCGAGGCCCGCCGGCGGCAGTTCCGGCCACTGGTGGCGCGCGAGCCGGACGGCGGCCCACGCGATCACGCCACCGCAGGCGAGTCCGCCGAGGAGCAGCCCTGCGCCCTGCGTGGCAACCAGCCGGATCAATTCGCCGGCGGTGGCGCCCAGCGCGGCGCGCACGCCGAATTCGCGCAGGCGGCGCGTCACCTGCAGCGCCAGCAGGCCGTAGAGGCCGATGGCGGAGAGCACGAGGCCGAGGACGCCGAAAAGGGCCATGAGCGAAAGCGCGAAGCGCTCGGTCACGCGGGTCTGCGCGGCGAGGTCGTCGACCGCCGCCACGTTGTAGAGGGCGACGCGGGGGTCGGTGCGGGCGAACGCGGCCCGCGCGGCGTTCTCGAGCGAGAGCGGCGGCACGGCGCAGTCGAGGACGAAGGTGAATTCGTTGAAGCTCAGGCTCGCGGCGAGCAGCTGCGGGACCGGGAGGCAGAGCGTGCCGTTGATCTCCCCGTCGTTCGGGTCCGCGATGCTGCGGGTGTCGGCGGCAATGCCGACGATGGTGAACCAGGGCCGCGGGCCGTCGAGCCGGCCCCACTTCACGCGCTGGCCGAGGGCGTTTTGTCCGGGCCAGTAGCGGCGGGCGAAGGATTCGTTGACGATGCAGACGAGCGGCCCCGCGGCGGTGTCCGTTCCGGCGAAATCGCGGCCCGCGAGCAGGGTCTGGCCCATGGTGGCGAAATAGCCCGGGGCGGTGGCGCGGAGGTAGGCGAGGTTGAAGCCGCGCGGTTCCGGCGGGGTCGAACCCTCGGGGTTGTTGCTCATCAGCTCATAGGAGGCGTTGAGCGGATGCGGCACGGCGAAGGTCGCCGAGCGCACGCCGGGCAGTGCGCGCAGTTCCGCGAGCGCGTTGTCCAGCAGTTGCACGCGGGACTCGGCCGTCGGGAAGAGCCGGTTGAGGCTGACGTTGAACGAAAGGCGGTGCTCCGTGGCGAAGCCCCACGGCTGGCCGACCAGCGTGCGGAAATGGCGCGTCAGCTGGCCGGCGCCCACGAGCAGCACGAGCGCCACGGCGATCTCGCCGATGACCAGCGCGCCCAGCAGCCGGCGGGTGCCGCGGTCGAGCGTCGCGCCGCGCGCGCCCTGGTTGATCGTCGAGCGCAGGTCGGTGCGCGTGGCGCGCCAGGCGGGCAGCAGGCCGAAGATGAGGCCGGTCAGCAGCAGCGTGCCGGCGGCGAAGGCGAAGACCGCCAGGTTGAGCCGCACGCCGTGATCGAACTCGCGCATGGCGCTGCCGGTCACGTCGGAGCCCTCGGGGCTGAACGCCACCAGGGCGGGCGTGATCCACGTCGCGAGGAGGAGGCCGGCGGCGGTGCCCAGCGCGGCGAGCAGCAGGGAGCGCACGAGTGACTCGCGCAGCAGCCGGCGGCCCGGCGCGCCGAGCGCGGCGCGGATGGCGGTCTCGCTCTCGCGCTCGACGGCGCGGGCGAGGAGCAACCCCGCGAAATTGGCGGCGGCGACGAGCAGCGCGCACAGCGCGGCCGCGTAGATCGCGAGCAGCTTCGGCCGCAGGTCGGCGACGAAGCCCTCGCGCAGCGGGCGGATGTAGGCGCGCACGGGATTGTTGCCGTCCGGTGCGGCGGCGTTGATGGCGGCGCACATCCGGCGGACCGTCGCGTCGGCGGTGGCGACGGACACACCCGGCTGCAGGCGGGCCACGCCGTAGAGGTAGTGGCCGCGGCCGCCCGCCGGGTCGAAGGCGGCGGCGAGCGGCACCCAGACCTGCGCGCGGTACGGATGCCGGAAGTTGGGCGGCATCACGCCGATGATCGTGTGCGGCGTGCCGTCGAGCTGGAGCACCTGGCCGAGCACGTCGGGCCGGCCACCGAACTGGCGCTGCCACAGGTCGTAACCGATCAGCACGGTGCGCGCGGCGTTGGGCCGGTCCTCGGCCGCGGTGAAATTGCGGCCCAGCACGGGGGCGAGGCCGAGCACGTCGAAAAAATCGGCGGTGACGCGGGCCGCGGGCAGGTAGCGCGGGGCTTCGCCCGTGGCGTGGCCGAGGGTCAGGCTGGTGCCGGTGGCGGCGGCGAGGCCGCGGAAGATCCCGCCGCCGTGTTCGCGCCACTGCCGGAGCGTCGTCTCGGACAGGCTGATCGTGTTGGCACGGGTGTCCGTGTGATCGAAGGCCTCGTACACGCGCACGAGCCGGTCCGGCTCCAGGAACGGCAGCGGCCGCAGCAGGGCGGCCTCCACCACGGAGAAGATGGCGGTGTTGACGCCGATGCCGAGGGCGAGCACCAGCACGGCCACGGCGGTGAAACCGGGCGATTTGGCGAGCTGGCGGAAGGCGACTCTGAGATCGGCGAGCATGGGAAATCGTGAAATCAGGGAGCTAAAATCGAGAATCCATGATTACGGTCCGAGTCATGGTGGCAGTTGGACTTGGGCTGAGATTTGAAATTTCAGATGACCGATGCCCGATTGCGGATTTCCTCATTCCGTGCGCAGCGCGACCATCGGATCCACCTTCGCCGCGCGGCGCGCGGGGAGGAGGCAGGCCAGCAGGCCGACGCCGACCATGATGGCGGTGACGAAGGCGAAGATCATGGGATCGCTGGGCGGCGGGGTGGGCAGGGCGCGGCCCAGCAGCGAGAAGAACCCGACGGCGCCGAGCAGGCCGAGGCCGGCGCCGATGAAGGTCAGGCGCAGGCCGGAGCGGACGATCATCCAGACGACATCCTTCGCCTGCGCGCCGAGCGCGATGCGCACGCCGATCTCGGCGGTGCGCTGGACAACGATGCGGGCGATCACCCCGTAGAGGCCGATCGCGGCGAGGAAAAGGCCGAGGCCGGCGAAGCACACGAGGACCTGGCTGATCATCGAGAAGCCGCCGGTGGCGATCTGCGTCACCTGCGCCATCGTGCCGAACTGCTGGAGGACGAGATCCGGGTCGAGCGCGGCGATCGCCTGGCGCATGGATTCGCCGAGGAGCGCGGGCTGGTCGGAGCGAACGGCGACGGTGACATAATTCCACGTTTCCTGCGCGAGCGGCTTCAGGATGAGGAACTTGGTCGCGACCGGCACGACGCCGACGGCCAGGCCGACATCGGGCACGACGCCGACGATTTCGAGCCAGCCCGGGTTTTTCGGGTCAGGGTTGCCGATGCGATGGCCGATGGCGTCCCCGTTCGGGAACAGCGCCTGGGCCAGCGAGGCGTTGATGATGGCGACGGGCCCGGCGCCCAGCTTGTCGGCCTCGGTGAAGTTGCGTCCCGCCTGGAGCGTGATGCCGAGCGTCGGGAGATAGGACGGCGTCACGGCGTTGATGTAGCTCACCGGTTCGTGGCCGGCGGCCGGCGCGGGCTGGCCTTCCACCACGAGGGAGCGGCTGGTCAGGTACTGGAAGACCGGCAGCGTCCACGCCACCGTGGCGCCCTTCGCGCCCGGCAGCGCGGCCAGGCGCTCCTCCAGGCGATGGTAGAAGGCGTAGGTCTGTTCGGGATTGGAATATTTCGCCGCCGGGAAATTGATCACGGTCTGGATCAGCTCGCGGTGAGCCCAGCCCGGGTTGACGGCGACGAGCCGGTCGAGCCCGCGCACGAAGCCGACCGCGCCGGCAAGCAGGACCAGGGCGTTGGCCAGCTGGAGGACGATCAGGCTGTGCTGCAGGCGGTGCTGCAGCTTGTCGCCGGTGTTGCCGCGCGTGCCGCTCTTGAGGGAGTCGTTGACGCGGACGCGGCTGAGCAGCCACGCGGGCGCGAGGCCGAAGAACAGGCCGGTGGCGAGCGATGCCAGGAAGGCGAAGCTCAGCACGCGCCAGTCGAGCTCGAGCGTGATCCGGAAGAGGCCGCTGGCGGAGAGCCGGCTGGAAATCCAGTCGTTGGTCCAGACCGCCACGAGCAGGCCGAGCAGGCCGCCGCCGCCGGCGAGCAGCATGCTTTCGGCGAGCAGCGGCCGGAGCAGGCGGGCGCGCGAGGCGCCGAGCGCGGCGCGGATCGCGAACTCATGGGCGCGGGCGATGGCGCGCGCAAGCTGGAGGTTGGCGAGGTTGGCGCAGGCGATCAGCAGCACGAAGCCCGCGAGGCCGACCATCATCCACGAGATGGTCATGCTGGACGGGTTGTGGACGGTGGAAACGAGGGTGACGGCGTGGAGGCCATCCTCGCTGCGGTCCTTCGGGCGGAGCTCGGCGAGCTGGCGAGACACGGTGGCGAGCCGGGTGTTGAACTGCTCGAGCGAGATGCCGGCCGGGCGCCGGGCGATGAGCGCATACTGCATGTCGCCCAGGCTCTGTTTTTCCAGCGCGGTCAGGCCGAGCGGCCGGAGGGCGTCGGCCGGACCCCACAGGAAGACGGAGGAAAAGTCGGCCGGCATCACGCCGACGATGGTCGTGGCCTCGCCGTCGACGCGCACGTTGGTGCCGACGACCGCCCGGTCGCCGCCGAACTGCGCCTGCCAGGTGTCGTAGCTGAGCATGATCACGTGGTTGCCCGGCACGTCCTCGTCGGGCGTGAACCAGCGGCCGACCTCGGGCTTCAGCCCGAGCGTCGGGAGGAAGGAGGCGGAAACGCGCAGCGAGTTGAGGTTCACCGGCGGCCGGCCCTCGGGGCTCATCGTGTAACCCCACTGGCGGAAGGCGGCGAGCTGGGCGAAGTCCGCGGTCGCGCGCGTGAGCTCGAGGTAGTCGGAGGCGGAATGGCTGGCCGTGCGGCTCTGCGGGTTGGTGCGGTGAATCCGCACGAGCTCGCCGCTTGCGGGATACGGCAGCGGCTTCAGGATCAGCAGGTTCATCAGGCTGAACATCGAGGTGTTCAGGCCGATGCCCAGGGCCAGCGTGATCAGGGCGACGGTGGTGAAGCCGCGGCTCTTCGCGAGCTGGCGGAAGGCGAATTTGAAATCGGAAGTCATGGGAAATCGTGAAAGCGGGCAGCTAAATCGAAAGTCTAGCATCTCAGCCCGGGTGGTGATGGCAGGTAGGCTTGGTTTGAAATTTGAAATGCTAGATGTCCGATGTCTGATGCCAGATTCCCCATTCGGCCCGCAGCGCCACCATCAGCCGTCGCTCCGACGAGCCGGAGCTATGGCCGACGAGAGCCGCGAGGGTGAACAGAGCTGTCAGGGCGAGGAGCACGGTGGGTTCGCTCACTCCGCCCGCAGCGCGACCATCGGGTCGACGCGCGTGGCGCGGCGGGCGGGAATGAAGATCGCAATTAGCGCGACGCCGGCCACAAGTGCGGATACGGCAATATAGGTCAGGGGGTCGCGGGGATTGGTCTTGAACAGGAACGCGGTGAGCGGATCACGGAAGAGCGTGGCCACAGCGAATGTGAGGCCCACGCCCAGAACCAAGCCCAGTCCGAGCTGCCACATACCTTGGCGGAAGACCATGCTGAGGATCCGGCGGGCGTCGGCGCCGAGCGCCATGCGCACGCCGAATTCCTGGCTGCGTTGGTTGACGGCGAAGCTCATGACGCCGTAGAGGCCGACAGAGGCGAGAGCTACAGCAATTAAGCCGAACGCGCCAAACATCAGGGCCACCATGCGCGGCGCCGCCAGCAGGCGGTCGAAATCACCTTTTGGCGTTCCGGTAAAGTAGAGCGGGAGGTTGGGGTCTACTTTTTTGACCACCTCCTGGACCGCGGACAGAAGCGACTCGGGACGCTGGCCGCCGTGCGGGCGCACCAGCACCGTCCCGAATTGGAACGCCTGAGGTTCCGTCGCCGCCGGGCCGAAGCCGGTGTCGAAAAACGGCACGAAGAAGCCCGCGGCCCCCGCTTTCTGATTATTGTTGAAGGGCCCCTGCATGCGGATATCGGGCACGACACCGATCACGACCCGCCACGGGCCCGGTTGCGTCCCGTTCTGGTTGATGGTGCGGAACCGGCGCCCGATTGCGCTGCCACCCGAACCGATCTCACGTGCGAAACTCGCGGTCACGATTGCGACCGGCAGCTTCTGCTCGGAGTCGGTGTCGGTGAAATCGCGGCCCTCGAGCAGCTTCACGCCCAGAACGTCGAAGTAGCCCGGGGTGATATTTTCGAAATAAGCCGGGTTGCGGTCGTTGTCCTGCTTGTACTCGCGGCCCTCGATTTCGACCGGGCCGTTGGCCGATCCGCCATTGCGGAAAAGGCGGCTCGTATAGGTGACGCGCTCGAACTGGGGCGAGCTGCGGAGCTCGCGGAGCAGTCGTTCGTAGAACGTGAGGCGGCGGTCGTTGGTGGGATAATCGCCTTCCATGAGGCCCATCCGCACGCCGAGAATCGCGTCGGTCTCGTAGCCATAATCGACCGTCTGCTGGCGAACGATCGACTGCATCATGACGCCCGCGCCGATGAGCAGCAGGGAGGTGATGAGAATCTGGAAGACCACGAGGCCCTTGGAGATCACCGTCACCGCGCGGCTGGTATTGCCGCGTCCGCCCTCCTTCAGGGCGTCGTTGGCATTGGCGCGGGAGGACATCCACGCGGGCACGAAGCCGGACACGAGGGCGGCAAGGAGCGTGGCGCCGAGCACGACCGCGAGCACGACGCCGTCGATGTCCATGACCATCCAGGCGGGAACGCCGGCCTGCGGGTCGCGGTGGAAGTAGGCGTTGAGATAGTCGGTGGCCCAGAAGGCCAGGCCGATGCCGGCGCCGGCACCGAGCGAGGCGAGCAGCAGGCTCTCCGTCAGCATCTGGCGGATGAGCCGGATGCGCGTGGCGCCGAGTGAAGACCGGATGGCCAGTTCCTTGGCCCGCAGGACAGCACGGGCGAACTGCATGTTCATCACATTGACGCACGCAATCAGCAGCACGCCCACGCAGAAGGCCAGCATGGTGTAGAGCAGGACATTGAGCTGGCCGCCGGTGAACTGGGCGATGACCGGGCGACCGTAGCCCTTGGTGAACTGCTTGGTCGTGTCGGGATAGGCTTCCGCGAACGCCTTGCCGAACGCCGAGAGCTCGGTCTCCGCCTGTTCGTAGCTGATGCCAGGTTTGAGGCGGGCGATGATCGAGATGAAATTGATGCCCCGGTCATTGCGGGGCTTCACCGGGAACTCCGTGTTCACCGGGAGCCAAAGCTGCTCGTTGGCCGGGAAGTGGAATTTGGGCGGCATGACGCCGACCACCACGCCGGGCCGGCCGTTGACCCGGACCGTCTTGCCGATGACGTCGGGCGTGCCGCCGAAATCCTTCTTCCAGAGCGAATCGCTCAGGATGACCGCCTTGTCGACGCCC
>CAYZSN010000148.1:0-12212 GCA_964481095.1 uncultured Oleiharenicola sp.
CCTTGCCGAGGATTTCGTTCAGGCCGAGCTGGTCGATGACCGGATAGATGACCTTTTCCGACTGGATGATCTTGAACTGGTCCTGGATGAAATACGGATCGTAGTAGCTGTTGCCCTGGGCCTGGAACAGCTTCACCTCGCTCTCCGGTTTCTGGACGCTGATCTTGGTGGTGGAAAGGTACCATTTGGGCAGGAGCGCCGTCACGCCGACCGTGGTGAGCAGGACGAGGATGAGGACCAGGAAAACGAGTCCCTTCCGCAGGCGCAGCAAGCCGACAAAGTCGCCGAGCGTCGCGCTCCCCTGGCTGGACGAGGAATTGGCCATGGGCCGGCGGCTGGCTCCGCTTAGAACGTGAAGTTGGCGGAGACGCCGACACGGTCGCGGTTCTGGGCGCGGTTCGGGTCGTCGGAGTCAATATTGTCCAGGTCGTAGGTGCCGCTGACCGTCCAGTTCTTGTTCGGCTGCCAGGAAAGGCCCAGGCCAAAGCGGGTCGTCGTCTCGTCGATGTCGGGCTGGGCGCCGCGGCCCTGCAGCTGGGCGGGGCTGTAGGTCAGCGAACCCGAGGCGGTGAAGGCGCCGCTCAGGCGGTGCTGGACGTTGACGAAGAAGCGGCTCGTCTTGGCGTCGTTGAAGCGGATGGTGTCCGACGGCTCCTCGATGGTGTAGGTGTAGCCCGCGGCGAAGAACGAGCCTTCGGTATAGGTGTAACGGGTGGTCAGCTCGACATAGGGCGCGGTGGTGTCAGGCTGGGAATCGCGGCTGCGGTCCTCAAAACCGCCGCGGCCCGAGATGAGCAGCTGCTTGCCGGGATTGTAGTCGAAGCCGGCCATCAGGAAGTGGGAGTTCTTGTCCTTGAGGTTGGACGAGGTGTCGTAGCTGATCGCCTGGTAGCGGTACTCGCCGACGATCTTCGTCTCGGGCAGGTAGGCGTAGGAGAGCTCGAGGCCAAGCAAGTTCTCCGAGCGGTCGAGCTGGTTGGACAGGCTGGGGTTGTCGTAGGCGTAATTGAGCAGGCGGTATTTCGTGACGACCCCGACCTTCTGGCCCACGGCGGTGGTGTAGCGGGCGTCCAGCTCGGCGCGGTCAAAGGACTGGTCGGTGTTGAGCGGCTGGCCGGCGAGCAGGGACTCGGGGTTCTTCTCGATGTCGTAACCGGCACTCACATCGATGCTGCTCGAGGGCGAGAAGGAGTGCGCGAGCCGGCCGGAAAGGCTGTGGCTGGTGAGGTTCTTCTTGCCCGGGCGGTCGGCGACGTGGTCATTGCTCAGCGTGTAGGAGGCCGAGGCGAAGGTCTGGTCGTCGATCGAGCCGTTGAATGAAATTGTGCCCGTGAAATTGTAGACCATGCTGTCCCGTTCGCCGGTGGCCGCGCCGAAAATATTGCTGTCGTGGTAGACCGAGGCGCCCAAGCGGTATGTCAAGGCCTTGCCTTGCTCCTGCTCGGGAATCGGGGCGTAGATCGCGAACGCCAGCGACGGGGCCAGCAGTGCGGCAAATGCAAACGGAATTCGATTTTTCATGGGAGGAAGCAAGGCGTTAGTTGGGGCTCACTTAAGGCGGAGTCCGCCAACCGTGGCAATCACTTTCACCGTCGGGTCATTGTCTGGGGATTCACGAGCAAGACCATGTTTTCGGTCAGTTTTTCGGGCGGCAGGTTCAGCGGGAAGCTCGCCGGCATCCGCTTGGTCACCAATCCGGCGTAAACCCCGCCCCACCCCCCGGTATCCGTGAGGCTGATGGCGTCGTCCTTGCGGGTCGCGAGTTCGGTGAAGAAGGGCCGGTCCAGCGTCACGGGGGTCAGGAGCAGCGCCCCGACGTTCTGCTCGACGATGATCTGCGAAAAATCGCGCAACCGCTCCGGTTTGGCCCACACGCGGGTCCGGCCGTACCACGCCGAGCCCGCCGGGACGTCGGTCGAGACCCCGGTGCCGGGCAGGAAGCGCGCCTGCAGGACCTTGTGCAGCTCGATGAACAGCCCCGGGTAATAGGGGGGGAAATAGAAGTGGATTTTCTTGGGCTCGAGGGAATCGCGCACCAGCGGCAGGCCCTGCAGCATGAGCAGGCCGGCCGCCACCCACTTCCAGTGCTGCGTCAGCGCCGGCTGGCTGTCCACGAGCACGAGAAAAAATCCCGTGCCCATGACGATGATGAGCGGCGCCAGGTAAAAGGCCGGCAGCCGCAGGCTCTCGCCAGAGCTCAGGAATGGCTGGCCCGCGAGCAGCACAAGCGTCATGACCGCGAAGCACCAGCGCAGCCGGTTCACCGGGCCGTGCCGGAAGCGATAGGCCAGCCCGGCGATGAAGAAAGCCGTCAGCATCATGCCCCCGCCGGACCAGATGCGCTCCTTGAGGTTCAGCTCCATGCCGGTGAGCCCCTTGTTGCCCAGCTTGTTCAGGCTGAAGGCTGGCGCCTCCACCGAGGCGAGGTTGCGCTGGGCCGCCGGTTCGGCGGTGGGATCGCCCGCCTTCAGCGCGAGGTTCTGCCAGGCGAGCCCGAGCGGGTGGCCCGCGACCGCCAGGTTGCGGCCCAGCCACGGCAGGACCGCCAGCAGGAAAACTCCCGCAAAGACCGCGAGCACGCGCCCGCGCACCAGGCCGTGGAACCGCCACGCGAAATAACCCGCCAGCACCAGCGCCACCAGCCCGCCGGAATATTCCGTGAGGAACAGCAGCCCGGCGAGCAGACCCAGCGCGCCGGCGCGCACCGCCAACCGGCGCGAGAAGTGCGGCGGATCCGCCACCCGCTCCTCGAGGTCCGCCAGCACGTTGAACACGGCCAGCATCAGCACGACAAACAGCGGCAGTCCCGTGAGCGCGATTGTCTGCTGCCAGAGCGTGACGGTGGCCACCGTGGCGAGCATGGCCAGCCACGCAGCCCGCAGGTCGAAAAGCTTCTTCGCGAGCCGCCACACCAGCCAGACGCCGACCCAGAACAGGACGAGGTTGACCGCGAGGATCACGTAGTCGGGTCCCCAGCCGTCGGGCGTCCACGCTCCCGGCTGCGCCGGCTTCGACTGCCAGGCGGAGTCGGGCAGCAGCGCGAAGGCCGCGGCCAGCACGACCGAATATAACGGCGCGTGGTACAGCTCGGGATACGGCCTCTTCTCGTCAAAGGGAATGCCCTTCGCCTTCAGCACCGCGTAAGTCTGCGGGTAATTCACCAGCGTGGTGAAGCCCTTGCCCTGCGCAAGCTGCCGGCCGGTCACCGCCTGCTGCATCACGAATTCCGTCGGGATGCCGTGGAACTGGTGCCACGAATACCACACCGTCAGGAACAGCGCGCCCAGGACCAGGCCGGCGCGGCGCACCCAGCGCGCCCCCCCGCCCTGCTCCAGCCAGTGGATGAGTTCCTGCGTGGATTTCATTCGCGCAGCCGCCGGCTCAGCCGCGGTCGACGACGTCGAGCTCGGGCCACTGCGCAATCTTGCGGTGCAACGTGCGCCGGCTGATGCCGAGCAGCGAGGCCGCGCGGGTGCGATTGCCGCGCGCCTTCATCAGCGCCTCCTTGAGCAGGCGTTTTTCGTTGTCCTCGACCGAATACGGGTTGGCGGGCGTCGCGGTGACCATCGCCGGCGGCGGCGGGGCCTCGCCGCGAAACTTCGGCTCGAGGTCGAACTCGCTGAGCTTGCCGCCGCGGCGGAGCACGACGGCGTTCTCGGCGAAATTGCGGAGCTCGCGGATGTTGCCCGGCCACGGGTAGGCCTGCAGGTGGCGCATCGCGCCGGGCTCGATCGCCACGGGCTCGTAGCCGTTCTCCTTCGCGTACACCTTGATGAAATGCTCGAGCAGCACGGGGATGTCCTCGGTGCGCTCGCGCAGCGGGGGCGTCAGGATGCGCACGACGTTGAGCCGGAAGAACAGGTCCTCGCGGAACTTCCCCTCCTTCACCATCTGCTCGAGGTTGCGGTTGGTCGCGGCGACGAGGCGCACGTCCACCGTGAGGGTCTTGGAGCTGCCGATGCGTTCGAAGCTCTTGGTCTCGATGAAGCGCAGCAGCTTCACCTGGATCTCGGGCCCGATCTCGCCGATCTCGTCGAGGAAGACCGTGCCGCCGTCCGCCGCCTCGAAGCGCCCCTCGCGCTTCTCGGTCGCGCCGGTGAAGGAGCCGCGCTCGTGGCCGAACAGCTCGCTCTCCAGCAGCGTGGCCGGCAGCGCCGCGCAATGCACCGGCACAAACGGCCCGCGCGCCCGCGGGCTCGCCTGGTGGATGGCCTGCGCCACCAGCTCCTTGCCGGTGCCGGTCTCGCCTTCGATGAGGATGGTCGCCTTGGAGGGCGCCACGAGCTTCACGCGCTCGATCACCTCGGCCAGCTTGGGCGAATGGCCGACGAGGCCCTCGACGTTGAACTTCTCGTCCAGCCGCTCGTGCAGCTGCTTCACTTCGACCTCGAGGGTCTTGGTCTTCAGCGCGCGCTGGATCAGGATCTCCAGCCGCTCGATCTGCACCGGCTTCGTCAGGAAATCCACCGCGCCGCGCTTCATCGCCTCGACCGCCGAGTCGATGCTGCCGTAGGCCGTCATCATGATCACCGCCGGCCGGTTGGGCAGCGCCAGCGCCTTGTCGATGATCTTCAGGCCGCTCTTCCCCGGCATGCGCAAATCGGTGATGATGACCTCGAACTCCTGCGCCTCCATCAGGTTGAACGCCTCGTCGGCGTTGGCGGCGACCGATACGTCGTAATGGTCCTGCAACGCCTGTTGCAGGCCTTCGCGGGTGTGCTTCTCGTCATCGACTATGAGGACACTCGTGACCATGCCCCCATGAAGTCGGCGCCTTCGAACCCGGTCAAATCGTAAATGAGACGAGGTGACACAGGGAGCATTCTGCTGTTGATCCTGTCCTAGCACACGGCTTCTTACGCCTAACCCTTTTGCCTGATAAAATTATGAAGCGTTACCTCCTTTGGCTGTTTTTCCTCGGCACCCTGACCTCGCTCGCGGTGGCCTCGGACAAAAACACGGCCCTCATCCATCCCGGCGAGACGGTCTACGTCCGCTTCGAAAGCCAGGGCAAAAAGATCAAGTTTGTCAGCACTTCGAAGGAAAGGGACGACGCGGCCCAGGTGATTTTCACCTTCGCCAAGGAGTTCAAGGGCGTGATGCGCGTCCTCAAGGTGGAGAACAAGTTTCCCCGCGACCTGGTTTACAAGGTCGAGATGCGTTCGCTGAGCCAGCACCATGAGATGCGGGGCCAGCCCAGCCCGGTGGTGGCCGGCAAGGTCGCCTTCGACGAGTATCCGCCCGTGGTCGAGGAACTCGCCTGCTTCGACTTCAAGCTGGAGCGCTGAGTGCCGCGGGCTAGCGTCGGACCATGGCCAGGAAAGACCCGCGGGTTGACGCGTACGTGAAGTTTTCCGCTCCGTTCGCGCGCCCGGTGTTGCAGCGCCTGCGCCGGCTGGTGCACCAGGGCTGCCCCTCGGTGGAGGAGACGATCAAGTGGAACTGCCCGTTCTTCATGTATGAGGAAAAAATCCTCTGCTTCTTCGCGGAGTTCAAAGCCCACATTTCCTTCGGCTTCTGGGGTCCGGACATGAAGGAGCTCATCGTCGGCGACGGCGTCAAGGTCGGCCGCGGCCTGCTGGGCCGGATCAAAAGCAACGACGACCTGCCGGACGACCGCACGCTCCTCCGCTATATCAAGGCGGCGATGACGCTCCATGACTCCGCGCCGGTCGCCCGCCCGCCGCGCAAGCCGAAACCCGCCGCTGTCTCCCCGCCCGAGCTGGTGCAGGGCCTGAAGCGCAATCCCGCTGCGGCGGCGCACTGGGAAAAATTCCCGCCGAGCGCCCGCCGCGACTACATCGAGTGGATCACCGAGGCCCGGCGCGACGAAACCCGCGAGGAACGCCTGCTCACGACCCTGGAATGGGTCGCCGAGGGCAAGCGCCGCAATTGGAAATACGAGAAGTGCTGAACCGCCTTGCCCCATGAAAACCCTCAAGCTGCTGTCCCTTGCCCTGCTGCTCCTGCCGGCCGCGTTCGCGGCCCCGGCCGAACCGCCGCCGCCGGTGGTTCCGCCCTCGACCAGCATCAACGTGCCCACCACGGCCTCCGAGCTCGCCGCCGGTTACGCCGCAGCCATCCAGCAGATGACGCTGAAAAGCATTGTCATTTACCTGCGGAGCGAGGGAAAGACCGTCCCGATCAAGGGCATCCGCTCGGCCAAGGCCATGGGCGCGGTGCTGCTCATCGAGTTTTCCGCCGGCGACCGCATGGCCGTCAACGCCGAGCAGGTCGTGATGATCACCGACGGCGCGCGGACGCCGTGACGGGACCGCAACGCGGTCAAGCGGTGCAGCCGCTTCCCACCCTGAAAGTGGTGGCAAGTCTCGGAATCGAACCGAGGACACAAGGATTTTCAGTCCTCTGCTCTACCAACTGAGCTAACTTGCCCCAAACCAAAGAGCGCGAGATAAAAGGCCCGCGTTCGGACGCGTCAACGGGGAATTTTCGGATTCCCCGCCGCCGTCAGATCCGCCGGAAAACCAGCGCGGCGTTCTGCCCGCCGAAGCCCAGGTTGTTCGTCAGGACCGTGTTGACCTTCGCCGAGCGCTTGACGTTCGGCACGTAGTCCAGGTCGCAATCCGGGTCGGGCACCTCGAGGTTGATCGTCGGCGCGATCTCGCCGGTCTGGATGGTCTTCACGCTGATCACGGCCTCGATGCCGCCGGCGGCGCCGAGCAGGTGGCCGGTCATGGACTTGGTCGAGCTGATCGCCACCTTGCGGGCGGTTTCGCCGAAGACCTTCTTGATCGCGAGCGTTTCAAACTTGTCGTTGTACGGCGTCGAGGTGCCGTGCGCGTTGATGTAGTCGATCTGCTCGGGCGCGAGCTTCGCGTCCTTGAGCGCGCGGCTCATGGCCTGCGACAGGCCCTTGCCCTCGGGATCCGGCTGCGTGATGTGGAAGGCGTCGCACGTCGCGGCGTAGCCCGCGAGCTCGGCGTAGATGTGGGCGCCGCGCGCCTGCGCGTGCTCGAGGCTCTCGATGACGAGCACGCCCGAGCCCTCGCCCATGATGAAGCCGTCGCGGTTCAGGTCGAAGGGCCGGCTGGCCTTCTGCGGCGCCTCGTTGTTGGTGCTCATGGCCTTCATCGAGCAGAAGCCCGCGTAGGCCAGCGGCGTGATCGAGGCCTCGGCGCCGCCGCAGACCATGACGTCGGCGTCGCCGGCGCGGATCATGCGGAAGGATTCGCCGATGGCATGCGTGGCGGTCGCGCAGGCGCTGACCACGCAGAAGTTCGGGCCGCGCGCGCCCAGCTCGATCGCCACCAGGCCGCTGCACATGTTGCTGATCAGCGCGGGAATCATGAAGGGCGACACCTTGCGGGGGCCCTTCTCGAGGAGATTCTTGTGCTGCGTCTCGATCGTCCACATGCCGCCGATGCCCGAGCCGATGATGACGCCGACCTTGTCGGCATCCTCCTTTGCCATGTCGAGCCTGGCGTCGGCCACGGCCTGCTTGGCCGCGGCGAAGCCGAAATGCGTGTAGCGGTCGTTGCGCCGCACTTCCTTGGCGTCCATGTGCGCCGCGGGATCGAAGCCGCGCACCTCGGCGCCGATCTGGCAGGTGTAATCCTTCGCGTCGAAGAGCGTGACCTTGTCGACGCCGCATTTGCCCGCCAGCAGCGCGGACCAGAAGTCGGCGACGTTGTGGCCGAGCGAGGCGACGACGCCCATGCCGGTGACTACGACGCGACGTTGGGAGGAGGCGGTTTCCATCGTGAAAAGCAGGGTCGGAAAAACAAAAACGCCCTACCGGGCCAGCGCAGGGCCAGACGGTAGAGCGATCAGTTCAAAAGCCAAAACGTTATTTCTTTCCAGCCTTCTGCTGGATGTACGAGACCACATCGCCGACGGTCTGGAGCTTCTCGGCATCAGACTCGGGAATCTCCCCTTTGATCTCTTCCTTGAATTCTTCTTCAAAAGCCATGAGGAGCTCGACGATGTCGAGCGAATCGGCGCCGAGGTCGTCAAGGAAGGAAGCCTGCGGAGTGATCTGCTCCTCGTTAACATTCAGCTGGTTAACGATGATTTCCTTGACACGCTGTTCGATGGTTTTCTGGTCGGCCATGTTGGGTAAAAGGGAGGTGATTCTTTAGCCGGATAAAGGGTCACATGACCATGCCGCCGTCAACGGTAAAAACTTGACCGGTGATGTAGCTGGCCTCTTCGGAACAGAGAAATGCCGTCAGGTGGGCGATATCGGCCGCTTCCCCCAGGCGCTTGAGCGGAATCACCGACGTGATCTTTTCCGCGGCCTCCGCCGGCAGCGCCGCAGTCATGTCGGTCTTGATGAAACCCGGCGCGACGGCGTTGGAGGTGACGTTGCGCGCGGCGAATTCCTTGGCGATGGACTTGGTGAAGCCGATCAGGCCGGCCTTGGCGGCGCAGTAGTTGGCCTGGCCGGCGTTGCCCATGAGGCCGACGACCGAAGTGATGTTCACGATGCGGCCCCAGCGCTTCTGCGTCATCGAACGGCCGATGTGCTTCGTCCAGTGGTAGCAGCTCGTCAGGTTGGTCGCGAGGACGCTGTTCCAGTCGTCCTCCGACATGCGGAACAGCAGCCCGTCCTTCGTGATGCCGGCGTTGTTCACCAGGATGTCGACCTGGCCGTACTCGGCGAGCAGGTCGGCGCTGGCCTTGGCCACCGCGGCGCCGTCGGCCACGTCCACGGCGAGCGCCTTCGCCTTGCCGCCGGCGGCGGTGATCGCGGCCGCCGCCGCGCCGCAGCTGTCGGCGGACTTGCTCACGCAGATGACGTTCACGCCGTTCTTCGCGAGGACTTCGGCGATGGCTTTGCCAATGCCCCGGCCGGCGCCGGTGACAAGGGCCACACGATTGTTATAGGTGAGGCTCATGAGGGATAGGGCGCCCATGGCACGCGCTCCCCCCACCCGCCGCAAGCGAATTTGTCGGAAGGTGGCCGCCGATTTCCACATCGGCGGCAGGCGGCGGTGTGGAAACCGACGCCCACCAACCGCTCAGTACACGTCCCGCTGGTACCGCTTGTCCTTCTTCATCTGCTTCACGTACTCGGCCGCCGCGGCCGGCTCCATGCCGCCCTGCTGGCTGATGACATCGTGCAGCGCGACGTCCACGTCCTTGGCCATGCGCTTCGCGTCGCCGCACACGTAGAAGTGCGCGCCGGCCTTGAGCCAGCTCCAGAGCTCGGCCGCGTTCTCGCGCATGCGGTCCTGCACATAGACCTTGAGGATCTGGTCGCGGGAAAAGGCGAGGTCGACGCGCGCGAGCTTCCCGTCCGCCTGCCACTTCGTCCATTCCTCCTCATAAAGGTAGTCCGTCGCGCGGTGCTGGTCGCCGAAGAACACCCAGTTGCGGCCGGTGGCGTTGGTGGCGATGCGCTCCTGCATGAACGCGCGGAACGGCGCGATGCCCGTGCCCGGCCCGACCATGATGATGTCCTTCGCCTTGTCGTCCGGCACGCCGAAGTGCGAATCCGACACGAACACCGGCACCGGCACCGGCGGCGCGGCGCGGTCCGCGAGGAACGTGCTGGCGACGCCCACGCGCGAGCGGTGGTTGGTCTCGTAGCGCACGATGGCGACGGTCAGGTGCACCTCGTGCGGGTACGGCTTGGACGACGACGCGATGGAATAGAGGCGCGGCATCAGCTTGCGCATGTGGTCCACCAGTTCCTGCGGCGTGAGCTTCGCGCTCGGGAATTCCGTGAGCAGGTCGATGTACTCGCGGTCCTCGAGGTAGCCGGGCAGCGCGTCCTTGGCCTCGGGCGCGAGCAACGCGGCCAGCTTCGCCTTGTCGCCCTCGTCCGTGGCCTTGGCCGCGAGCGTCTCGAGGATTTTGCGGGTCGGCTTGGCCAGCGCGAGGCGGCTGGTCAGCGCCTCGCGCAGCGAAACCGGCGCGGGCAGCTTGAGCATCGCGGGCGACACGGCCTCGTTGCCGCTGACGCCGAGGCGCAGGATGATCTCGTCGACCTCGCTCGCGCGGTTGGTCGGGAAAACGCCGAGCGAATCGCCGACCTTGTAGTGCAGGTCGCTGCCGCCGATATCGACCACCAGGTGGCGCGTTTCCTTGTGGGAACCGGCCTTGTTCAACAGGCGGTTTTCCTTCAGCCGGGCCGGAAACGGATTGTCCTTCGTGTAGACGCTGGTGGGGGCGGATTCGCTCATGGATGCCGGAATTTAAGTGAACCCGGCGAACGGCAAGGCAAGCACCGTTTGTGCCATATTGAATCTCGTTGCGCCCGCCAAACGCGCGTGCCATCCAGCGGGCACCCATGGCGCCCGTTCGCATCCAGAAATTCATCGCCGAGGCGGGCTTGTGCTCGCGCCGCGCCGCCGAGGCCCTGATCGCGGCCGGCGAGGTCTATGTGAACGGCGTCGCGGCGACCCTCGGCCAGAAGGTCGACCCCGCCGCCGACAAGGTCACGGTCCGCGGCAAGGCCGTGCGCGCCCAGGCCCAGCCCAAGGTCACGCTGGTCATGCACAAGCCGCGCGGCGTCATCTGCAGCAACCGCGACCCGCACGAGGACAAGACCATCTTCGACCTGCTCCCGCGCGAGTGGGCCCGCCTGCGCCTGTTCTGCGCCGGCCGGCTCGACAAGGACAGCGAGGGCCTCGTCATCCTCACCTCCGACGGCGACCTCGCCCACCGGCTCATGCACCCGTCGAACCTCGTCGTGAAGCGCTACTACGTTTCGCTCGAGGAGCCCTTCCCCGCCGGCCGCCTGCGCCAGCTGCTGCGCGGCGTCGTGATCGAGGGCGAGCACCTCAAGGTCGAGCGCGCCAACCTCGTCAACCCGAAGGCCGACCGCAGCTCCACCGAGCTCGACGTGCACATGCACCACGGCAGGAAGCGCGAGATCCGCCAGCTCTTCACCGCACTCGGCTTCGACGTCCGCCGCCTCCGCCGCTACCAGATCGGCGCCCTGCGGCTGAAAGGAATTCCTTTGCGCGGCGTGAAACAACTTTCTACGAAGGAAATCCAATCACTCTTCGTCGTTCCCGCCGTCCATTACCGCGAAATGACCCCCTCCACCCACGATCTCGATGAAAATTAAACCCGCCCTGCTCGCCGTTTTCGCCGCCCTCTCCGCCGCGCGGCTCGTCGCCGCCGACATCCTCCCGACCGACACCGCGGTGTTCATCCAGCCGGACCCCAAGTCGCACGTCCTCTCCCGCCTCAAGGCCGGCAACACGATCGTCTACACCGGCGACGCCCCGGCCGGCTGGCGCCGCGTCGAGCTCAGCGGCACGTTCGAGGCCTACGTCCACAATCGCGACATCACCAAGGGCCTCGAGGTCCGTGAGGGCGCCAACATCCTCACCACGCCGAAGAAGGACGCCGCCGTGCTCACCGTCGCGCAGGAAGGCGACAAAACCGAGGTTGTCGGCATCGCCAACGGCGACTGGTGCCAGATCAAGCTCACCAAGAAACTCCAGGGCTTCATCGCCGTCGGCGCCACCGCCAACGCCCCGGGCGACGCCAAGCCCGCCGTCGCGGTCGCCCCGCCGGTCGCGCCCGCGACCCCGGGCAGCAATCTCGGCCACGCCGTGCCGATCGCCGCCAACAGCGCCGACCTCCCGCGCGACTTCGCCGGCCGCTTCGTGCTGGCGCGCCGCCCGATCATCAATCCCAACCCGCCGTACGATTACCAGCTGATGGACCAGTCCGGCCGCCGCTTCGCCTACGTGGACACCAAGCGCCTCCTCATCACCGAAAAAATCGAGAGCTACCTCGACCGCAGCGTCACCATCTCGGGCACCGTGCGGAACACCGTCGACGGCAAGGACCTCGTCATCGCCGCCGAGTCCATGCAGGCGAAATAACCGCCGCCCCCTTCCCCTTCCGGGCCGGCGCACCCGCCGGCCTTTTCTTTCCCTCCCCATGGAACTCATCGACGGCAACAGGATCGCCGCGGACATCGTCGCCGAACTCAAGGCGCAGGTCGCCGCCTTCACCGGACGCAAGCCGTGCATTGCCCTCGTGCGCGTGGGCGAGGACCCGGCGTCGGTGTCGTACGTGACGAAGAAGCAGAAGACCTCCGCGGAGATCGGCATCGAGAGCCGCCTCATCCTCCCGCCGGTCACGATCACGCAGGACGAACTCTTCCAGCTGATCGACGGCCTGAACCATGATCCCGCCGTCGACGGCATCCTCGTCCAGTCGCCGCTGCCGAAGGGCCTCAACGAGGTCGCCGTCTTCCGCCGCATCGCCGCGCACAAGGACGTCGA
>CAYZSN010000149.1:0-2850 GCA_964481095.1 uncultured Oleiharenicola sp.
CCCACTGGCGGAGGTGGCGGAAAGCCTGCGCATGACGCATTCATCGGCATGAGCATTCCGGAAGCCGCTAAGAAACACTTGACCACCGTCCGTAAAAAGCTGCCCACGCAAGAGCTGAAGACTGCGATGGAAGCAGGCGGACTGCCGCCCAGCAAGTACAACACGGTTTATGCCATTCTGAGCCGCCGCGAGAACAAAGTCGGCGACATCATTAACATGAAGGGCGACTGGGGATTGGCTGAGTGGTATCCCAACTACCGAAAAAAGTCATCGGCGACCGAAGCAGGCAATGAGGGCGAAGATCAAGTCGCAGATATGGCCGAAAAGAAAACCGCTACTGCTTAGTCCGTTCTTTATCCCACCTAGCCCGGGCAGCCTTGCTTGCAATTTCGCTAAGCCGCTCCGGGCTCAGTTTTTCTTTGCGCGCTGGCCCGCCCTTACGCCCACCAAGCTTTCCCAGTGCGACCGCTGCCGGATTCTTCCGATGCACCAAAGGTTCGCCTGTGGCAATCTCTACGACTCTAAGGGCATTCTGCGCGAAGTCACGCTTGCTTTTCCGCTTAAGCACCATGACCATATGATGCCACAGGCGACGCGCCTAATCTACGGGGCTAGATTTCAAAACAGCCCACTACCCAGATTCCTGCCACTTTGACATAAGCAGCCACTCAGCGTAGGGTACGGACAGGGCGGTATTTCCTCTCTCTTTGGAATCCTCTGAGCAATTCAGACGGTTGGAAGCTCTTCCCTTGCACCTGTATTTCGCGAAAAATTCGATCCGTAAGGAATCAAAATGTCACGACGCAACGGCGACCGCTCGCGCTTCAACCGGGAGCGCAAGGCAGGCATCCTCCGGCGGGAGCGCAACCGGGAGTTGAAAAAACGGCTGACGAACCCAACTCCCCCTCAACCCGCGAAGGCGTAATACCCGGCCGGACTGGACTCAACCTGACTCACAGAGCATTCCGGCAAAGGAAGACTTGATTGGCATCGAGACTCTGCACATGCGCGCACGAGAAGAGAGATCACACGCTGATCTCCGCCTCGATTGCCGGTGCATGCAAAATCTGCCTCTGCAACGCCTACATTCAGGAACCCCGGCCTAAACGCGAGATTGCGCCCGTAACGGCATCCGTTACTGCTTCCGATCCCAAACTGCCCTAGTCAGCTTCCCAGCGGGGTGCAATCCGGAATGCTTTATTCCGCCAAGTCAACCTATATTTTCCCTTTAAAGGCAAGAGCACCAACAGATTAGATTCGGCACCCAGGTAACTGCTTATCCATTGACCGGCTTTTCTCCATCCACCTAGAATCGCAGTTCATGTCTCCAACCAGAATAGCGCCCGCGGGGCCCGGCGGGGCAGGCATCGGAGAGCACACAGCACCCATGCAACCTCGCTTCTTCAACACGCTTGCCGGCCGAATCGAGGAGTTCCATCCCCTCGTGGACAATCTTGTCCGCATGTATGCCTGTGGGCCCACGGTCTATGACTACGGCCACATCGGCAATTTCCGCACGTTCGTCGTGGTGGACACGCTGCGGCGCTTCCTTCTTCAGAGTGGATACAAGCTACAGCATGTAATGAACATTACCGATGTGGACGACAAGATCATCCAAAAGGCATCGGCTGCGGGCGTGGGCATTGGCGACTACACCCGGAAGTATGAACTGGCTTTTCTGGAGGATTCGGCCTTCCTCAATATTCAACCGCCGGAAAAGATCGTGCGAGCCACCGATCACATCGACGACATGGCGGACTTTGTCGCCTCCCTCGTGGAAAAGGGAAACGCCTACCGCGCTGAAAACGGCTCCTATTACTTCCGCGTCGCCAGCTTCAAGGAATACGGCAAGCTCTCCCGCAAGAACTTCGATGAGATCGAACCGGGCGCGCGCGTGGATGTGGACGAGCACGACAAGGAAACGGCCCGAGACTTCGCACTGTGGAAGGCGAAGAAACCAGGGGAAGCCTTCTGGGAGACCTCCATCGGCGCGGGACGCCCTGGGTGGCACCTGGAATGTTCCACCATGGCGATGAAGTACCTGGGCGATAGCTTCGATATCCACTTGGGTGGCGAAGACCTGATCTTTCCGCACCACGAAAACGAGATCGCACAGTCGGAGGCTCTCTCCGGCAAGACGTTTGCGCGGACGTGGATTCATTGCCGCTTTCTACTGGTGGAAGGCGAAAAGATGTCCAAGAGCGCGGGGAATTTCTATACGCTGCGCGACCTGCTGCTCAAAGGGCACAAGCCGTCGACGGTACGATACCTGCTGGCCTCGGTCCCCTATGGACGGCAACTGAACTTCACCACCGATGGACTCAAGCAGGCGGCCCAGTCGGTGGAACGCCTGCGAAACTTCAAGCTGCGGCTGGAGAATGGCGGCTTTCCCGCAGGCGAAGGCGGCGCTTTCGCCGATCTGGGACGGCGCACCCTGGAACGCATGATGAATGCCCTGGCCGACGATCTCAATACCGCGGAGGCCCTGGCGGCTATCTTCGATATGGTGCGCGAGGTCAACACCGCAGCCGACGCCGGACAGGTAAAGCAAGGCGATATTCCCGCTCTACTGGAAGCCATCTGCAAATTCGACCAGCTCATTCCGGTGGTGCAGGACGATGACACCGCCAAGGTTCAACGTGTCATTGAATGGGCCAAAGAGGAAGGGCGCACCGGAGAAATCAGCCCGGAAACTCTGGAGATTGCCCTCTCCAGTCAGATTTCCGACGAACAGATCAACGCGCTCATCGCCGAACGCCAGCAGGCACGCAAGGAAAAGAACTTTGCCCGCTCGGATGAAATTCGCGATCAGCTCACCGCGCTGGGCATCGTGGTGGAAGACTCAAAAGA
>CAYZSN010000150.1:0-11106 GCA_964481095.1 uncultured Oleiharenicola sp.
CTGCAGGTTTTCCAGCGTGGCGGTGATGACCGCGAGCGGCGTGCGGAGCTCGTGCGACACGCTGTCGAGCAGGACGCGGTGGAGCTTGTCGGATTCGGCGAGAAGCTTTTCGCGCTCGCCGGCTTCGCGCAAGTGCTCGCGCTCGACGCTGAGCGCGAGCTGCCGGGCAAAGGCCTCGAGCAGGTCGCGCTGGGCCAGGGTGAGGGTCGCCCCGCGGGCCACGGCCACGCTGAGCACGCCGACGGCCCGGTCCTCGCGGACCAGCGGCAGGTGGAAGGCGGCGGACGCGGGCAGGGTGTCGGTGAAGCGGCCGGCGGGCCGCCGGTTGCGGAAAACCCAGTCGACGACCCCGCGCTCCTTGTCGTCGAGGGCGAGGCTGCCGGAAAGGTGCAGCGCGAGCTCGCCGGAGTCCCGGGCAAGGGTCAGCGCGGTCGTGGCGTCGAACAGCGTGTCCGCCTGCCGCAGCGCGGCGCCCACCGCCTCGTCGAGCGTGCGCGCCCCGGCGAGGGCGCGCGTGAGCTGGAACAGCGCGGTGGCCCGGCCTTCGCGCCGGCGTTCGGCGACGGCCTGGGCGCGGATGCGGGCCGTGAGCTGGCCGGCGACCAGCGCGACGACGAAGTAGGTGCCGAAGAGCAGGCCGTCCTCGATCTTCTGGATGCGGAAGGTGAAGCGCGGCGGGATGAACAGGAAATTCCAGGTCAGCGCGCTGAGCACGCCGGCCATGAGCACCGGACCGCGGCCGACGCGGAGGCTGAGCAGGATGACGGCGAGCAGGTACACCAGCCCGGCTGCCAGGTAGTAGTTGGACGGCAGCAACAGGCCGGCGAGGGTGAGGCCGGCCACGATGCCGGCCGTCCAGGCGTACTCGCCGCCGCCGCTGCGCAGCTCATGGTCGAGGTCGTCGAGGGTGAGGGGCCGCCCGGCGGTTTCCGCGGGCACCACATAGACGTCGATGTTGCCGCCGAGGCGCAGCACCCGGTCCACCAGCGAGCCGCCGGGCAGGAAGCGCGACCAGCGTGCGCGCCGGGGCTTGCCGACGACGATCTGGGTGGCGTTGTGCTGCAGCGCGGTGCGCACGAGCGCGGCGGCGACGTCGGTGTCCTGGGTGATGACCACCTCGGCGCCGAGCTCGCCCGCGAGCGCGAGGTTGCGGTCGAGGAGCTTCTGGGTGTCGGGCGCGAGCGGCGCGAGCGATTCGACGTGCACCGCCAGCCACGGCGCGCCCTGGGCGGCGGCAAGGCGCCGCGTCCAGCGGACCAACTGGGTGGAAAAGGGGCTCGGGCCGACCGCGACGAGGAGGCGCTCGCCGCTGCGCCACACGGTCTGTTTGGCGAAAGGCGCGCGCATGGCGCGGAGCTGGCGGTCCACCCGCTCGGCGGTGTAGCGCAGCGCCAATTCACGCAGCGCGGCGAGATGGGACTCCTGGAAGAAATTTTCCTGCGCCGCCACCGCGCGCTCGCCGAGGTAGACCTTCCCCTCCTGCAGGCGCTCGCGCAGGGTCTCGGGCGTCAGGTCCACCAGCTCCAGTTCGTCGGCGAGGTCGAGGACCGAGTCGGGCACGGTCTCCTGTTGCGTGGCCCCGGTGATCTGGCGGACCGTGTCCGCGCGCGATTCCACGTGCTGGATGTTGAGCGTGGTGAGGACGTCGATGCCGGCCTCGAGCAGTTCGAGGACATCCTGCCAGCGCTTGGCGTGGCGGGACCCCGGGGCGTTGGTGTGAGCGAGTTCGTCGACCAGGACGAGTTTGGGCCGGCGGCTGCGCACGGCCTCGAGATCCAGCTCGGTGAGCTGGGTGCCGCGGTGGTCGATCGTCTTGCGGGGGAGCACGGTGAGTCCCGCGAGCAACGCCTCGGTTTCCGTGCGGCCGTGGGTCTCGACGAGGCCCACGACGACATCGGTGCCGGCGGTGCGCTCCTGCTGGGCGGCCCGCAGCATGGCGTAGGTCTTGCCCACGCCCGGGCACATGCCGAGGAAGATCTTCAGGTGCCCGCGCTGCGCGCGCGATTCCTGCGCCCGCAGCGAGGCGAGCAGCAGGTCGGGATCAGGACGTTGGACGGAATCGGGAATCACTGGCCGGGCCAGCTGGCGTCGAGGGCAAGGTTGAGTTGCAGGACGTTGATGCGGGCGGGGCTAATCTGTCCACCCTCGACCTGGCGGGCAATGAGATCGTCCAGCGCATGTCGTTGATCCGCATCCAGGCGGCGGGCGGCGGCGACACGGCCGGCCTGCAGGCGGACCGCCTCGGGCGACAGGTCCGGATCGAGCCCGCTGCCGCTGCCGGTCAGGAGGTCCGAGGGAGCCTCGGCGCCATAGGGCTTGGCGCGCTCGTCCACGTCGGCGATGAGCTTGGCGTTGGTCCAGGCCTGGTTGCCCGCGCCGGAAGCGACCGTGGCGTAATCGCCGGCGGATGGACGCGGCCAGAAATAGCGCGGGTCGGTGGTCTTCTGGGCGAGCAGGGCCGAGCCGACCAGCCGGTGGCCGCGCTGCAGCAGCGAGCCCTCGGCGGCGTCGCGCCAGAACAGGTGGCTGACGGCCCAGACCGCGGCCGGATAGAGGAAGCCCAGCAGGAGCGTGCACAGGAGCAGCAGGCGGAGGGAGGAAAGGATGGTTTTCATGGCGGAGGAAATCAGGGTTTGACCGCGGGTGCGGCGGGCCAGTCGATGCGGGATTTTCCGGGCGGACGCTGGTGCAGTTCCTTGAACAGGAGGATCAGTGCCAGCACCGCGAGGAGGATGAGCGTGGCGCCGAACAGGCGCTGGTCCATGGGTTCGGGTGGAGGCGGTTTCATGGCCGGGTCGTTCAGGCGAGGTGCGCGGCGACGAGCACCAGGTCGATGAGCTTGATGCCGGCGAACGGCGCCACGAGGCCGCCGAGGCCGTAGAGGAGGAGGTTGCGGCGCAGGAGTTCGGCCGCCGGCAGCGCGCGGTAGGCGACGCCGCGCAGGGCGAGGGGCACGAGCGCGATGATGATGAGCGCGTTGAAGATCACCGCGCTGAGGATGGCGCTCTGCGGCGAATGCAGCCCCATGACATTGAGCGCCGCGAGCGGGCCGGCGGCGCCGGCCAGGGCGTAGAGTCCGGCGAACATCGCCGGGATGATCGCGAAATATTTCGCCACGTCGTTCGCCACCGAGAAGGTGGTCAGCGCGCCGCGGGTCATCAGCAGCTGCTTGCCGATGGCGACGATCTCGATGAGTTTCGTCGGGTTGGAGTCGAGGTCGACCATGTTGCCGGCCTCGCGGGCGGCCTGCGTTCCGGTGTTCATGGCGACGCCGACGTCGGCTTGCGCGAGCGCGGGCGCGTCGTTGGTGCCGTCGCCGGTCATCGCCACCAGCCGGCCCTGCGCCTGCTCGGCGCGGATGCGCTGCAGCTTCATTTCCGGCGTGGCCTGGGCGAGGAAGTCGTCGACGCCGGCTTCGGCGGCGATGGCGGCCGCGGTGAGCGGATTGTCGCCGGTGATCATGACGGTGCGGATGCCCATGCGGCGCAGCTCGGCGAAGCGCTCCTTGATGCCGCCCTTCACGACGTCCTTCAGGTGGATCACGCCCAGCACGGCCTGGTTCTCGGCGACGACGAGCGGCGTTCCGCCGGCCTTCGCGATGCGCTCGACCGTGGCGCCCACTTCGGCGGGCCAGGCGCCGCCCTGGGCCGCCACCCACTCGCGGATGCTTTCGGCCGCGCCCTTGCGAATGTGACGGCGGTCGAGGTCGACGCCGCTCATGCGGGTCTGCGCGGCAAACGGCACGAACGTGGCGTGCGGGGCCGCGACCTCGCGCTCGCGCAAATTGAACTGCTCCTTGGCGAGCACGACGACGCTGCGGCCCTCGGGGGTCTCATCCGCCAGCGAGGCAAGCTGGGCCGAGGACGCCAGGGTTTCCGGGGTGACGCCGGGCGCGGGCAGGAACTCCACGGCCTGCCGGTTGCCGAGCGTGATGGTGCCGGTCTTGTCGAGGAGCAGCACGTCGATGTCGCCCGCCGCCTCGACCGCGCGACCGGACGTGGCGATGACGTTGCGCCGGATCAGCCGGTCGATGCCGCTGATGCCAATGGCGCTGAGCAGTCCGCCGATCGTGGTCGGGATGAGGCAGACGAAAAGCGAGACCAGCACCGGCAGCGAGGTGTCGACGACGCCGGCCTGGCCGGCGAGCGTTTCGCTGAAGCGGGCGAAGAGCGGCAGGGTGGCGCACACGGCGAGGAACACCGCGGTGAGCGCCACCAGCAGGATGCCGAGGGCGATCTCGTTGGGCGTGCGCTGGCGCGACGCGCCCTCGACCAGGCCGATCATCCGGTCGAGGAACCCTCCGCCCGGCTCGACCGTGACGCGCACGACGATGCGGTCGCTGAGCACGCGGGTCCCGCCGGTGACGGCATTGCGATCGCCGCCGCTTTCGCGGATGACCGGGGCGGATTCGCCGGTGATGGCCGATTCGTCGACCGAGGCGATGCCCTCGAGCACCTCGCCGTCGGCGGGGATGACGTCGCCCGTCTCGCACACCACGACGTCGCCCCTGCGCAGGTCGGCGGCGGAGACGCGTTCCTCCTGGCCGTCGCGCAGGCGACGGCCGAGGGTCTGGGTGCGCGTGCGCTTGAGCGAGTCGGCCTGTGCCTTGCCGCGGCCCTCGGCCACGGCTTCGGCGAAGGTGGCGAAGAGCACGGTGAACCAGAGCCAGAGCGTGATCTGGCGCGTGAAGCCGGTCAGGGCATGGTCGACCAGATCGTGGCAAGCCACGGCCGTGACGGCGACGGCGCCGAGCGCGGTGACGAAGATGACCGGGTTGCGCCAGAGTTCGCGCGGGTCGAGCTTGCGCACGGCGTCGAGCGCGGCGCGGCGGAGCAGGGGGGCGTTCCAAGTGGAGGGAGCGGGTTTCATGTGGTGATCTCGGTCGGGTTAAAACGCGCGGCCGGCGGCGAGCAGCAGGTGCTCCAGCACCGGGCCGAGGGTGAGGGCGGGGAAGTAGACGAGGGCGACCTCGATCAGGATGACCGCGGAGAGGAGCACGGCGAAGAGCGGGCCGTCGGTCGGGAAGGTTCCGCTGGAGGCCGGCGTGGTTCTCTTGGCCGCGAGGCGGCCGGCGGCCGCAAGGACCGGCACGATGACGCCGAAGCGCCCGAGCAGCATGGCGAGCGAGCCGCCCCACGTGTAGAGGTCGCCGGTGGCGGTAAGGCTGCCGAAAGCGGAGCCGTTGTTGTTGGTCATCGAACCCCAGGCGTAGAGAATTTCCGCGAGCGCATGGGGGCCGGGATTGCCGGCGGCGGCGCGGCCGGCCTCGGTCGCGAAGGAGACGGCGCAACCCAGCAACACGCCGGCGCACGGCAGCAACACCGCCAGCGCCGCCATGCGGACTTCGAACGCCTCGATCTTCTTGCCGAGGTATTCAGGAGTGCGGCCGACCATCAGGCCGGCGAGGAAGACCGTGAGGATGATCACCATCACCATGCCGTAGAGGCCCGAGCCGATGCCGCCGAAGATGATTTCGCCGAGCAGGATGTTGCCGAGCGCAATGCCGCCCGCCAGCGGCGAGAGCGACGAATGCATGGCGTTGACCGAACCGTTGGAGGCGACCGTCGTGGCGTTGGCCCAGAGTACGGAAGGCGTGGCGCCGAAGCGCACCTCCTTGCCTTCCATGATGAGGCGCGCGGCGCCGGGCGTGGCATACTCGGCCCAGAGGGCGAGGCCCAGGGCGGCGATGAAAAACGCCAGCATCACGCCGTACACCACCCGCGCGTGGCGCCGGGCCCCGACGAGCAGGCCGTAGGCATACACGCAGGCCCCGGGCAGCGCGAGGATGGCGAGCAGTTCCAGGAAGTTGGAAAGCGGCGTCGGGTTCTCGAAGGGATGAGCCGAGTTCAGGCCGAAGAACCCGCCCCCGTTCGTGCCGAGCTGCTTGATCGCAACCTGGGAGGCGGCCGGCCCGAGCGGGATGACCTGTTCCGTGCCGGCGAGCGTCGTGGCGGTGGGATAGGAGGCAAAGGACTGGACCACGCCCTGGCTGGCCAGCACGAGGGCGAACGCGAAGGAAAGCGGCAGGAGCACGTACAGCGTCGGTCGCACCAGATCGGCCCAGAAATTCCCGAGGCCGGCGGCGGATTTCCGGCTGAAGCCGCGGGCCAGCGCGGCCATGACGGCCAGGCCGGTGGCGGCGCTGAGAAAATTCTGCACGCCAAGTCCGGCCATCTGCGTCAGGTAGCTGAGCGACGCCTCGCCCGAATAGGCCTGCCAGTTGGTGTTGGTGAGGAAAGAAATCGCCGTGTTCACGGCCACGCCCAGCGGCACCGCGGCGAAACCCTGCGGGTTGAGCGGCAGGCTGCCCTGGGCCAGTTGCAGGAGGAGAATCACGCCACCGCCGGCGAGGTTGAAGGCAAGCAGGGCGCCCGCATACTGGCGCCAGGTCATGTCGCGCGCCGGGTCGACGCCGGCGGCGCGATAAAGCAGCCGCTCGAGCGGAGCCAGCCAGCGCAGCCAGGATGGGACCACCCCGTTGAGCACGCGGGCGAGCCAGCGGCCAAGCGGGGCCGTCACGGCGACCAATGCCACCAGGAAAAGGGCGGTGTAGGTGAAGTCGGAAAGATGCATGGCCCAAGCATACGGGAGGCAGGCGTTTTCCTCCAGTTAAGAGGCGGGCCCGCGCCATTAAGAAATCGCTAAGGTCGCCCTCCGCCCCGCGGGCCGGCGAAACTTTGTTCTCTCTTTTTCCCGACACGCGGTCAGCCTCCCGGCATGGAAAAACGTCCGTTCAGCGAACTGGGTATCTCGCCCGAAATCTTGAAGGCGGTGGACAAGATGGGTTTCGAGGAAGCCTCGCCCATCCAGACGGCCGTGATTCCCTTCGGCCTGGCCGGGCGCGACGTTGTCGGCCAGTCGGCGACGGGCTCGGGCAAGACCGCGGCGTTTGCGATCCCGGCGATCGAGAAGGTGGACACGCACCAGCGCCAGGTGCAGGTGCTGGTGCTTTGCCCGACGCGCGAGCTGGCGGTGCAGGTGGCCGAGGAATTCGGCAAGCTCGGGTCCTTCAAGCGGGGCCTGATGGAGGTGCCGGTCTACGGCGGCCAGAGCTACGACCGGCAGTTCCGCGCGCTCGCGGCGGGCGCGCAGGTCGTCATCGGCACGCCGGGACGCGTCATGGACCACATGGAGCGCGGCACGCTGCGGCTCGACGCGCTCAAGGTCATCGTGCTCGACGAGGCGGACCGCATGCTCGACATGGGTTTTCGCGACGACATCGAGCACATCCTCAAGTCGGTGCCGGAGCGGCGGCAGTGCCTGTTTTTCTCGGCGACGATGCCGCGCGCGATCCAGGAGCTGATCAAGCGCCACACCCGCGACCCGCAGTGGGTGAAGATCGAGGCCCAGGCGCAGAACGCGCCGCAGGTGGAGCAGATCTACTTCGAGGTGGACCGCCGCTCGAAGATCGAGGTGCTCACGCGCCTGATCGACCTGCACGATTTCCGCTTCGGGATCATTTTCTGCAGCACGAAGATCATGGTCGACGAACTCGACGAGCACCTGCACGCGCGCGGCTACTCGGTCGACCGCCTCCACGGCGACATCACGCAGGCGCAGCGCACGCGCGTGATGGACAAGGTCCGCCGCCGCGGCTTCGAGTTCCTGATCGCGACCGACGTCGCCGCGCGCGGGCTCGACGTGGACGACCTGGAGGTCGTGTTCAACTTCGACCTGCCGAATGACGCCGAGGATTACACCCACCGCATCGGCCGCACCGGCCGCGCCGGCAAGACGGGCATGGCGTTCACCTTCGTGTCCGGCCGCGAGCTCTACAAGCTCGGCGGCATGATCCAGTACGGCCGGTTGAAAATCCGCCGCGAGCGCGTCCCGTCGCTCGACGAGGTCGAGGAGGCGAAGGGCAATGTGTTCTACGAGAGGCTGCGCGCCACCCTCGCGGAGAAGAAGTTCAAGTCGCACGACCGCATGATCGAGCAGCTGATCGAGGAGGGCTACGCCAGCACCGACATCGCCTCCGCGCTGATCCATCTCCTCCAGGGCCAGAGCGCCGAGCCGGCCCAGGCCGCGCCGGCGAAACCGAAGGCGGAGCGGATCGCGGCGAACGAGCCGCCGGTGGGCCGGGCGCCATTCGAGCCGCCCGCGAAGACGCATCCGCCCCGGGACAAGTTTGCCGCGCAGAAGCGCACTTTCGAGCGCAAGCCGCGCACGGGTCGGGAGCCGGGCTTTTCCACGGTGTCGTTCAACGTGGGCCGGCAGCACCTCGTCACCCCGGCCGACCTCGTGGGCAAGGTCGCGGGCGTCACGCGCCTGCCGGCGACCATCGTCGGGGCGATCGACATCCACGAGGACCACACGCTGGTGGATGTAGCCACCGAGCACGCGGAAACGGTCGTGGCCAAGCTCGCGGGCATCCGCGTCAAGAACCAGTCGCTCAAGCTTGCCATCGTGCCACCGGCCGCAATGTAGTTGCGCCGCATGGATACGGGCCCGCTCTCCCCCGACAACTACACCGCCGAGGCCGTGGCGCGGCTGCTGGAGCTCGCCCCGCTGGAGCACGAGGGCGGCTACTACCGGCGCACGGCCGAGTCGGACTTCATATTGCCCGGGACGGGGCGGCGCGCGTACTCGATCATCTACTACCTGCTCACGCCCACCGGGTTTTCCGCGCTGCACCAACTCGGGACGGACGAAACGTGGTGCTTCCATGCGGGGGACACACTCGAGTCGCTGCGGCTCGCGCCCGACGGGTCCGGCAAGACCGTGCGGCTCGGCCTCGACGTGAAGGAGGGGGCGGTCCTGCACAACGTGATTCCGGCCCATACCTGGCAGGGGACGCGGCTGGCGGAGGGCGGGCGCTGGGCGCTGGTTTCGTGTTACGTGGCGCCGGAATTTCGCTGGAGCGACTTCACGCTGGGCGACTACGACCTCCTGGCGAAGCAGTACCCCGCCCACGCGAAAGCGATCCGCGCGCTGGTTCGTTAAGTTTCCTCCCCAAACTGTCATTGCGAGGAGGCCCGGTGCGCGCCGACGAAGCAATCCACCTGCTGGATCGCCACGCCCGGCTAAGCCGGGCTCGCGAAGACAAAACAGATTTTTGGCTGAAACCTAAGTCGCACGGCCGTAACCATTCCCGGCGTCCTTGACAGCGGGCGGGGCCGTCCCTATCTCCAAGGCCCGTTGCGTATGGAAGCTGCACTCGATCAACCGGTGCTGGTGCTGAACCGCCTCTGGCAGGCGGTCAATGTCATCGCGGCGCGCCGGGCCTTCGCCCTGCTGGCCCGCGAGCACGCCCAGGTCGTCCACCAAACCGAGGACGCCTTCCGCACCTATTCGCTTTTGGACTGGATCGACTTCTCGGCGTACAACCCGCCGGTCGAGGCGCTGGAAACCGTCCGCACCATCAACCGCAACATCCGGCTGCCGCGCGTCATCCTGCTGACCTTCTTCGACAAGCTGCCGTGCAAGGAACTGAAGCTCACGCGCAGCAACGTGTTCGAGCGCGACGACGACAAGTGCCAGTACTGCGGCCACGTCTTCGCGCGCGAGGAGCTCAACCTCGACCACGTCATCCCGCGCCACTACGGCGGCAAGACGACCTGGGAGAACATCGTGTGCTCGTGCATCAAGTGCAATTCGCGCAAGGCGAACCGCCTGCCGCACGAGGCCCACATGCGCCTCATCCGCAAGCCGGTGCGCCCGAAGTGGCGCCCGGTCATCAGCCTCGTGCTGAACAACCACAGCCACGAGAAGTGGAAGGACTTCCTCGACGTCGCCTACTGGAACGTCGAGCTGGAGGAGTGAGTCGGGTGCGGAGTGGGGATTGCGGACTGCGGAATGGCGTTCCGGGCTTATTGCCCGCGCCGTCATCCTGAGCGCAGCGAAGGATCCACGGATGAGCCCTGGCGCTGGAAAACCGGTGTTGCCGCGTGAAACGGGCGGCGTCTAGTGTGCCGGCATGATTGAAAGCCTGGTCATGACCATCATCGGGGCGGATCGCCCGGGTCTCGTGGAAATGGTCGCCGCGCGCGTCGCCGACCACGGCGGCAACTGGCTCGAGAGCCGCATGTGCCACCTCGGCGAGCGCTTCGCCGGCATCGCGCGCGTCGAGGTGCCGGCCGGGAAGCTGGCGGCGTTGAAGCGCGCCCTGCACGGCCTCGAGGCCGACGGCCTGCGCGTGGTGGTGGAGAAGGCCGCCGATTTCACGCCGGCCGCGGGCATCGCGGCGACGCTCGAGCTGGTGGGCAACGACCGGCCGGGCATTTTGCGCGCCGTGACGGGCGTGCTCACGGCGCACGGGGTCAACGTCGAGGAGCTTTCCTCCGAATGCGTGGCCGCCCCGATGGGCGGCGGCGACCTGTTCCAGGCCCGCGCCCGCGTGCTCGTGCCGGCGGCCGTGAAGCTGGAGAAGGTGCGGAGCGACCTCGAGAAGATCGCGACCGACCTGATGGTGGATCTTAAGCTCAAACCTTCGGTTTGAGCTTAGCTGTCAGCTGTCAGCAATCAGCGGTCAGTAATGAAGGCCGGCATCTCTCGTTATTCCGGATTTTCTGGCTGAGAGCTGATCGCTGCGTCACCCCGCCGCCAGCGGCAGGGTCACGCGCATCGTGGTGCCGCGCGGGCCGGTGGCCATCAGCTTCAGGTCGCCGTGGTGATCCTTGACGATGCGCTGCGCGATCGTCAGGCCGAGGCCGGTGCCGCCGGCGCGGGTGGAGAGGAAGGACTCGAAAATGCGCGGCTGCACCTCGGGCGGGATGCCGCCGCCGGTGTCGGCGAAGTCGATGTGCACCACGCCGGTGTCGCGCGTGCAGGTGATGCGCAGTTCGCCGCCCTGCGGCATGGCGTGCAGCGCGTTCAGCGCGAGGTTGAGGAAAACCTGCTGGAGCTGGCCCTTGTGCACGTCGACCGCGGTCGGCTGGCTTGGCGGGGTGTAGTGCAGCTGCACGCCGGCCTGCGTGAGCTTCGCGCGCAACAGGTGGTTGGTATCGCTGAGGATCTCGTCGAGCGACCAGCGCGAATGAATGGTGGCGGGGGCGCGCGCGAATGAGAGCACACGGGTCACGAGGCCCTCGAGCTGCTCGATCTTCTCGGTGATGATCTGCAGGTCGCGGCGGCGCGGGTCGTCGGTCGGGAAATCCGCGCCAAGCG
>CAYZSN010000151.1:0-17977 GCA_964481095.1 uncultured Oleiharenicola sp.
ATGGAATCTGGCCCTGACCGACTGCATCCTGCCGGACATGGCGGATTGCCGCGGCCGCACGCTGGGGGAGCTGGCGTTGCGCACCCGTTTCGGATGCACCGTGGCCGGCGTGGAGCGGCAGGGTGTGATGGTCGGCAACCCGCGCGGCGACATGATCCTGTATCCCCGCGACAAGGTGTTGCTGCTCGGCACGCCCGAGCAGGTGGCGGCCGGCAAGGAATTCCTGCACCACGCGTCGGGCACGCCGATCGCCTCCACCTTCGACGAAGTGCGCATGGAGTCGGTCGAACTGCCGCCCGGCACCGGCCTGCACGGCCGCACGCTGGCCGAGGTGGCACTGGGCCGGGAATTCGGCCTGCAGGTGGCCGGCATCAACCGCGGCGGCCGGCGCATCCTGAATCCCAACGGCGAGGAACAGCTCTTCACCGGCGACGACGTGCTCGTGCTCGGCAGCCCGGACCAGATCAAGTCCTTCAAGGCGACCCTCCGCAAATAGCCACCTCGCGGGATCAACCGGCGCAAGGCGTACAAGGCTCGGCCCTGCTCTTGGCTCGAAATGGCCCCTGGCGACTGACCAATAAAAAAGCGCACCTGGCTGGGTGCGCTTGGATTTCGTCGAGCCGGGGCTCAGTTCTTGCCGGGGGCGTCGGGCTTCTTGGGCTCGACGGGGTCATCCTTCGCCGCGTTCTTGAACTCCTTGATGGACTGGCCGAGCCCCTTGGCGAGGGCCGGGAGCTTGGCACCGCCGAAGAGCAGCAGCAAGATCACCAGGATGATCAGCAGTTCAGGACCGCCGAGACCGAGGATGCCGGCGATGGGCAGGAGGGTGGAGGACATAAAGGGAGGCTAGGTTGGGCCAAAGGCGAGTAAAGGCGCAAAGCGGCGGAAGGATTAACCACGAATGGACACTAATCTAGACGAATAAAGAAAACCAGAGGGGTTGAACGAACAATGAGCGGGCTGAATCACGCACTTGAATGACGGCGGGGGAGTCGGCTCGTTTCGTGTCCATTCGTGTTAATTCGTGGTTCAAACCCGGTTTGCCGGCTCAGTTCTGGGGAAAGAGTGCCTTCACGAGCGGGCCGCCCTGCTTGATGAACTGCGGCGGGATCGCCGGCGGCTTCTTGAGCAGGTTCTGCGGGTTGTCGATCTGCTCGGCGTCGAAGAAGCCGTGCAGCTGCCGGATGCGCGTCGGGTGGCGCATCTTGCGGAGCGCCTTGGCCTCGATCTGGCGGATGCGCTCGCGGGTGACCTTGAACTGCTTGCCGACCTCCTCGAGCGTGCGGCTGTAGCCGTCGACCAGGCCGAAGCGCAGCGTGAGGACGCGGCGCTCGCGCTCGGTCAGCGAGTCGAGCACGTCCATGATCTTTTCACGCAGGAGCGAAAAGGCGGTCATGTCGTACGGGTTGTCGGCGGACTTGTCCTCGATGAAGTCGCCGAAGCTGGTGTCGTCGCCGTCGCCGACGGGCGACTGGAGCGAGATGGGCTGCTGCGCCATCTTCATGATCTGCTGCACGCGCTCGACGGGCAGGTTCATCTCCTCGGCGACCTCCTCCGGCGTGGGCTCGTGGCCGAATTCCTGGAGCAGCTGCTTCTGGACCTGCATCACCTTGTTCAGCGTCTCGATCATGTGGACCGGGATGCGGATGGTGCGGGCCTGGTCGGCGATGGAACGGGTGATGGCCTGGCGGATCCACCAGGTCGCGTACGTGGAGAACTTGTAGCCGCGGCGGTACTCGAACTTCTCGACGGCCTTCATCAGGCCCATGTTGCCCTCCTGGATGAGGTCGAGGAAGGAGAGGCCGCGGTTCGTGTACTTCTTCGCGATTGAGATGACGAGGCGCAGGTTGGCCTCGACCATCTCGGTCTTCGCCTGGTGGGCCTCGCGGATGTGGCCGCGGGCGACCTTCAGCGTGTCGACCAGCGCCTGCGGGGCGATGCGGAGCTCGCTTTCGAGGTGCTTGAGCTTGGTGTTGACCGCGCGCACGTCGATGGCGGCGTCCTTTTTGGACTTCGGGTGCTTGGCGCGGTGCAGGTCGTGGAAGGCCTTCTCGACCTCGTGGATCTTGGGCCGGAGCTCGAGGAGGAAGTCCTCGAAGACCTTCAGCTTGAAGTAGTATTTGACGTAGCAGGCGCGCAGGACGTTGTCGCGCTTCTTGAAGCGGACGACGGCGTTCTTGCGGGCCTTCTCGTCGCGCGCCTTGAGGGCGTCGCCCCACGCCTCGGTGGCGATGGCGTCGTTGCTGCGCGTCGTGGCGACGAGCTTCTCGAGGTTCTTGAAATAGACTTCGCGGCTCTCGATCTTCTTGTCGATGACGAGGCGGTCGAAGCGCTCGGTGCGGAGGAGGAGCTTTTCGCCGAGGTCGGCAAGGTGCTTGCCGACCGGCCCGAGGGCGAAGAGCGCGGCCTGCGCGTTCATCTCGGCGGTCTCGATGCGCTTGGAGATCTCGACTTCCTGCTCGCGCGTCAGCAGCGGGACCTGGCCCATCTGCTTGAGGTACATGCGGACCGGGTCGTCGAGGATGTCGTTGTTCGACGTGCGCGATTCCTCCTCCTCGGCCTCCTCCTGGCGCTGCTTGTAGTTGTCGACTTCCTGCGGGTCGAGGATGTCGATCTCGAGGTTCTGCAGGACGGAGATGACGTTCTCGATGTCCTCGGGGTTGTCGACCGACTCCGGCAGCGCCTCGTTGATGTCGGCGTAGGTGAGGTAGCCCTGTTCCTTCGAGAGGCGGATCAGGTAGCGAATCTTGTCGTTGAGGTCGCCGGAAAGGTTCTCGAGCGCCATCTCCTTGAATTCCTTCGCCGCGTCGGCGGCCGCGGCGAGCGGGGCGCTGTTCTTCGTGGGCTCGGCCTTGCCCGGCTCAGCCACCGGCTTCGGCGTCTCCGCGACCTGTTGCGGCTTGGCGGCGGGCGCGTGTTCCTTGGCGGCGGGCTTCTTGGCGGGTGCGACGGGCTTGGGTTTGCTCGGCATAACGTAGTTAGGGTGTCCCGAAAGGGCTGTCGCGCAAACTGGGTGAGTCCGGACTGCTCAAGCCAGGGAAATCCTGGGCGGATTGAGGAGTTGACGAGTGATATCGGCGCGCTGTTTCAAGAGGGACGGTAAAGTCGGGTCACCTATCGCGCCTTTCGAGGCTATTTCAAGTTCTATTTGTTGCTTCTGCGGCTCCAGGAATCTCTTCTGCAAGTGGCGCAAACCTTCGTTCACGATTTTGGCCCAATCCTCGTCGCCCGGGGCCTGGAAAAGCATGGTGGCGGTGAGTGACTTTTCCTCCTCTGTCTCAAGGAGTTGCTCAAGCGATTCGCGGCCGTTCCAGCCGTTGTGCTGCACCTCGGCGAGCAGCCGGTCGAGGAGGCGTCCGGCGGTGCTCGTGGTGTCGATCCATTGATGCGCCAGCTGCGTGCTCAATTGGAGCAGCAGGCGCTCATTGTGCAGGCCCACGTAGAGCAGATGTTCCTCGTAGCCTTTCGTGTGCGCGTCGGTACCGGCGCGCACGGCGGCGGCCGGCGGCGCGGCCTTGGTGAATTTCCGCCTCTCGATCGCGGCGACTTCGGCGCGGATGGCGTCGGGCTGCACGCCGAGCAGCAGCGAGACCTGCTGCAGGTAGTCGTCGCGCGCGACCTGGCTTTCCGCCTGCAGCGCGATCTCCACCATCTCGCGCACGGCGTTCATGCGTTCGTTGAAGGAGGCGCGCGCCGGGTCGGGCAGGAACGCCTGCTTGGCAAACGGCATCGCGCGGAGCGCGCCGCGCTTCACCTCGTCGTAAGCGGCCAGGCCCTTTTCCAGGAACAGCAAATCGGGATCGAGTTTCTCCGCGCCGGCGAGTTTCAGGAAGCGCACCTCGAGCCCGGCCTTGAGTGCCATGGGCAGGAAGCGCAGCGCGGCCTTCTGGCCGGCGCTGTCGCTGTCGAAGAAGCACTCCACCTGCGGGTGGTACCGGCGCAGGAGCGCGAGCTGGCCCTCCGTGATTGACGTGCCCTGCGGCGCCACCGCGGTCTGCAGGCCGACGCTCCAGCAGCGCATGGCGTCGAGCTGGCCCTCGACGAGGACGAACGGATGGCCTTCGCCGGCGTGGCTGCGCGCGCGGTCGAGGTTGAACAGCAGGTTGCTCTTCGTGAAGATCGGCGTCTCGGGCGAGTTGACGTACTTCGCCTCGTGCGAGGGATCGTCCTGCGGCGTGATCTCCAGCTGCCGCGCGGTGAACGCCACGACGCGGCCCTGGTGGTCGCGGATCGGGATCATCAGCCGGCCGCGGAAACGGCAGCGCATGGCGCCGAGCGTGGGGATGACGCCGTCGCGGATGAAGAACAGCCCGCACTGGCGCAGGGCGTCCTCCGAGAATTTCCGCCTCAACATCGCCGCGGCGAGGCCGGAGTCGTCCACCGGCGCGAAACCGATCTTGAACTCGTCGGCGAGCTCCGGCGCGAACCTCCGGTTCTTCACCCAGTAGTCGCGGATGAACGCGCCGTGCGGGGTCGGCGCGAGGAACGCCTGCCGGTAGTAGTCGGCGGCGAGGTCGTGGATCTCGAAGATCTCCTGGCGCAGCGAGCGCGTCTCCTTCGACGGCCCGCCGGAGCCTTCCTCGTATTCGAGCGGGAAGCCGAACCGCTGCGCGATGGCCTCGACCGCCTCGGTGAACTGCAGGCCCTCCGTCTCCATCACAAAGCTGATCGCATCGCCCGCCTTGCCGCAGCCGAAGCATTTGTAGAATCCCTTGTCGGCGGAGACGTTGAACGACGGCGTCTTCTCGGAATGGAACGGGCACAGGCCCTTGAAGCGCCCGCTGCCGGCCTTCTTCAGCGTCACGACGCGCGCCACGACGTCGTGGATGTTGACCCGGTTTTTCAGGTCGCGAAGGCTGTTGGCTTTGATGACCGGCACGGAGGGAAATGTCATCGCGAGGCCCGTTGGGTGGGCCGCGGCGATCCATCTAGCTGGATTGCTTTGTCGCTCTGCTCCTCGCAATGACAAATTGGTGGCGGAAACAGCCTTTCTGGGAAACTTAGATGGGGAAATTAAACTTTTAACCGGAAGTCGTGTCTGTCAGGGTGCGCGCCCGTCGCCCCGGTTGGCGCGCCACCCCTCCATGCGTTCCTTCCTGCAGAAAACCGCCCTGGTTCTCCTTTCAATTGCCGGCCTCAACAGCCTCCGCGCCGAGAAGGTCGATCCCCTCGTCACGAGCCCGATCTGGGAACACAAGCTCTCCGATTTCAGCGACGCCGACTACCGCTTCGCGGTCGAGCAGCTGATCCAGGAGTACGAACGCGCCAACCACCGCCCGCTGGTGCCCGGCGCCAAGAAGAAGGTCGGCCTCAAGATCTACTCCGATTCCGGCCCGGGCCTCGCCACGCCGTTCGGCCTGGTGCGCGCCGTGATCGCGGCGATGGAAAAGCGCGGCTTCGCGAAGGAGAACATCTTCCTCGTCGGCCTGAACCCGCTCCGCCTGCGCCTGACCGGCTTCCTGCCGTCCTATTCCACGGGCATCCTGCCGTTCCCGGGTCACCCGGTGTTCGTGCTCGAGTCGAACAAGTACTACGACCCGGCTTGGTTCTACGACAGCCCGCTGCCGGCGCGCTTCGATTCCATCCTCAACGAGCAGGCCGCCAAGCAGGCCGCGGGCGGCAAGGCCGAGACCACGACCGAGGAGGACCGCAAGAGCTTCCTCGCCACGCCGCTGTTCCTCGACGCCGATTTCTGGATCAACCTGCCCGTGTACACGGACCACCCGGTCCTCGGCATCAACGGCGCGCTGGTCAACGCCACGCTCTGGAACGCGAGCAACACCTTCCGCTTCTTCCGCAGCCCCGCCACCGCGCCGGCCGCCGTGGCCGAGATGGCCGCCATCCCGGAGCTGCGCGAGACCTGGGCCCTTACCATCGTAAGCCTGCAGCTCTATCAGTTCATCGGCGGCCCGTATTTCAATTCGCTCTACACCGTTTCCGAACCGAAGCTCTGGATGAGCTCCGACCCGGTGTTGCTCGACACGCTGATGCTCCAGCGCATCAACCTCGCGCGCAAACGCAACGGCTTCGATGCCATCACCGAGGACGACGCGCGCATGCTCGAGTTCGCGCGGCAGCTGGGCGTCGGCCAGACCGACACCGAGCACGCGAAGGTGCAGACCGTCACGCCGTGAGGGCAGGAGGGCACATCTCCTGATGTGCCGCGGCCCGGCGGGAACCGGGCCCTCCAGCAAAATTACAGCGCCGCGCGCAACGCGCGGGCCTCGGCCAGCAGTTCCCGCGCGGCCGCCAGCGTGTCGCCGGCCTCCGCCGGCGCGGCGACGGCCGGGGCGATCGGCAGGGGCGCCAGGTTCTTCTCGTCGGGATCACCGAGTCCGCTCTCGCGGAAATGGCGCAGGCGCGCGAGGATCAGGTCGCGGATTTCGGCGCCGTTGGTAACCCCGTGAAAGAGGCCGCTGTGCATGTCCTCGCCGGCGCCGTCCTGCCGGTGGGGGTTGGCGTGGTCGCCCCCGCCGGCGGATTGCACCCGGACGTCGGAGAGGCCCAGGGCTCGCTGCAGGGGACCCTGGGTTACGATGACCTGCTGGATGTTGGCGAAGCTCATGGTCGATTCGGAAATTTTCCAAACGCCATGGCGGATGCGAAGGCTGCGGTCGGTCACCATGTACCAGCGCAGTTCCCAGTCGAGGCGCCGGATCGCGTAGGTCACGGGCAGCTGGATCAGGTAGGCCGCGAAACCAAGGCTCTTGAGCACCCAGAGCAGCGGGAAGGACCAGAGCGGCAGGATCAGGCCGATTTCCACCAGCATCCGCTTGAAGCCGGCCCACCCGTTGATGCGCACGCGGGGGCGCTTCGCTTTTTTGGCGGGAGCGGTCGCGGAGGCTGCGGGCTTCGCCTGCGGATCCGCGGGCGAAGCCTGGGCGGCTGGCGCGGCGGGAGCGGTCGGGGTGGCCGGAGTCGGAGCCGGACGGGCTTCGCCTTCATTTCCGCTGTTCGCGATGCGGTTCACGTAGTCGTTGAATGATTTCTCATCGGTGGGGCGCACCGGCATCGCGCCGCTGCGCCGGCGTTCCAGCACCTGGCCCTCGACCTCGATGAAGATGACGAGCCAGAAAATGATGCCCGCCAGCGCCAGCACCTGGCCGAAGGCCCAGCCAGCGAGGCGCAGGTTGAAGAGGTTCTTGCCGGCGCGGAAAACGCGCAGCGACGCCGGGTCGCCGTGCGGCGGGTGCGGCTCGGGCGGGACCTTGAGCCAGCGCATGATCAGCGAGCTCGAGCGCTCATACATGGCCGGAGCCTCCCTTGCGTTGTTCGAGGGCGAGGCGCACGGCGCGGAGTTCGGCGGCGGTCTCGCGCAAGGCGGCGGCGAGTTCGTCCGAGCGGGCGGCGGTGCCGGCCACTGGCGCCGGCTCGGCCGGTGCGGGATGCGGCGCGGCGCGGTGGTCCTTCACGCCGCGCATGCGGGAATAGAGGAAGTCGCGCAACGCCTCGAATTCCTTGAGGCCCTCGATGGTCATCTCGGCGGCGCCGCTGCCGGAGGCGGTCTGCACGAGGATGCGCGCGAGTCCGAGCCAGCGTTCGACGAGGTTGGACTTGAGATGGATGTCCTGGATGCGCGCGTAGTTCACGATGATCTCCCGGCGGAAGAGGATGCCCCAGCTCATCGAGATGCCATCGTCGGTGAATTTGTACCGCATCGTGTGGTAGCGGAAGTAGAGATACGGACCCGCGATGATGAGCAGCGGCGGAAACGTGAGGCAACTGAGCAGGTAATAGGTCAGCAGCGACTTGTCGGGACGTTCGATCGCCTGGATCTGGCGGTCGAGGGCGGGGTCGGTCATGGCCGGGAGAAAAGCGCAGCGCCGGGGATGGCGCAAGCCCGTGCCGGTTCGAAGGTGGGCGTCGGTTTCCACCCCGACGCTTGTCGCCGATGTGGAAATCGGCGACCACCAAGCTTGGGCCTTATTTTCCCGAATCGAGCTTGGTCAGCGGCACGCGCGCGGGCGCCAGCACCTTCTCGCCGGTGGCGGTGTCCTCGATCCAGAATTCGCAGTAGCTGTTCTTGCCGAAGAGGTGCGCGTCGGTGGCGAACTTCAGCTGGTAGGCCGCCTCCGGCCGGGCGTTGACCGGCACCTCCAGCTGGGCGACGAAGGCGCCGCGGATGAAGGCAACCGACAGGTGACGCAGGCCAGCCTTGAGCAGAAGCGGCTTGTTCCAGCCGGCCCGGCCGGCTTCCACCGGCATGCCGTCGACGGCCCGCACGTAGGCGGTGAAATTGTCGAACATCGTGCTCGATTCCTCCGAGCCCGTGATCGTCGCGGGCTTCAGCTGGACGACGGGTGCCGCGGGTTTGGAGGGTTTAGCGCCCTGGACCGGGCCGCCGAGTGACGGGGCCGGGGTGGCCGGCGCGGCCTCGGGTTCGCCGGGAGTGGTGCAACCGGCGAGCAGGAGAACGGCCGCCAGCGCGGCGAGCGACGCGGGGAGGCGAAGGCGGACCATGACCGGCGGGAAAACTTACTTGGTGACCGTGATGGTCACCGTGCTGCCGCCCGCGCTGCTCGTGAAGAACAGCGAACCGGTGCCGGGCTTGCCGCCCTGGACCGGGATCGTGACGCTCGTGGCGTTCGCCGGCACCAGGACCTCGGGCATGATGACACTCTCGGGAATGTCGGTGGAGACGTCGATGAGCATGCCGCCCGCCGGGGCGGGCTGCGGGATGGTGAAGGTGAGGGCCTGCTGTTCGCCCGAGCGCAGGATGATCACGCCCGGCGTGACCGAAAAGCTGATGGCGTCGACGCGGAAGGTGCCGGCGTCGAGCGCGGCGCCCGCGCCGCGGATGGAGAGCTTGTAGCTGTGGTTCGGGGCGACGGCGGGGACGAAGAAGCTCAGCGAGCTCGGCGACTCGAAGACCGTGCGGGTCGGCATGGTGTCGAAATAGACGATGTCCGACGTGGTGAAGCCGGCGCCGAGGATGCTGACCCGCGAGCCGACCGGGGCGCGCGACGCCTCGGGCACGACGACGTACCGGCCGGCGATCGTCAGGTTCTGGAGTTCGGAGTAGACCTCCTGGCTGTCGGTGCTGCTCTTGGTGTTGAAGTCGCAGATGAAATAGTAGGAGGCGCTCGTGCGGCCGGCGGGGAACTGGTAGTCAAACTCCCAGATGTCCGCGGCGTTGGCGTTGTGGGTCATCGGGTGGGCCTGGCCGTCGATGACGATACGCGGCTTGATGCTGGAGGGCTCGACCTGGCGGCTGGTCGCCCGGAAACTCGCGGTGATCGTGTAGATTTGCGAGGGATTCGCGCGGATCGTGTCCGGCGTCAGGTTGGTGATCGTGAGGTTGCAGCCGGCCAGCAGGAACAGCAGGGCCGTGGCGGCGAGGGCGGAAAAAATTCTGCTCGCTTGGGAGAGGGGAGTCTTGTGCATTGGAGGGAAAGGGTCGCCCGGGCCGCGCAGGCCGTTGGCTGATACCAAATTGACGAGTCTCATAATGGCCGCATTCCCCACAGGGCAAGAAAAAGCGCAGGCGGCGTCTCCCGAGTCGCCGCTGGGCCTCTATGTCCATGTCCCGTTCTGCGCCACGACCTGTGACTTTTGCGCGTTCTACCAGACGGTGCCGAAGGGCGATGCGGTGGCCCGTTATCTGGATGGCGTCGAGGCCGAGGCGGGGCTGGTGTACTGGGCGGGCCGCCGGGTGGCGACCGCTTTCTGGGGCGGCGGCACGCCGGGCTTGCTCAAGCCGGCGGAAATCGAGCGTTTGGGCCGCACGCTGCTGCTTTATGGCGGTCAGCCGGCCGAGTGGACGGTGGAACTGGCGCCTGCGACCGTGACGGCGGACCGGCTGGCAGTGCTGAAACAACTCGGCGTCACCCGCGTCTCGCTGGGAGTGCAGAGCTTCGATGCCGCCTTGCTGGATGCGCTGGGCCGCCAGCACAGTGCCGAACAGGTTTACCGCGCCTACGACCTCATCCGGGGCGCCGGTTTCGCGAGCGTGAACCTCGACCTGATGTTCGCGCTGCCCGGCCAGACCGAAACCCAGTGGCGTGCCGACCTCGACGAGGCCCTGCGCTTGGCCCCCGATCACCTGTCGACGTATTGCCTGACCTTCGAGGAGGACACCGCCCTGTGGGTGAAGCTTTCGCAGGGCAGGATGAAGCTCGATGCCGACAAGGAAGCGATCTTCTACCAACATACCTGGAACTACCTCAACGCGGCGGGTTACGCGCAGTACGAGGTGTCGAACTTCGCGCGGCCGGGCCACGCCTGTCGCCACAACCTCAACACCTGGGCCATGCACGAATGGATCGGCCTCGGGCCTTCGGCGGCCTCACAGCACGACGGCTGGCGTGGGGCGAACCCGCCCGATCTCGGCCAGTGGCTTGCGGACATCGCGGCCGGCCGGCGCGTCACGACGGAACGCGTTGCGCTGACGAACGAATTGCTCGCGTCCGATTCCATCATCTTCGGCCTCCGGATGAACGAAGGAGTGTCGCTGCCGCGCGCGCGGCGCCGTTTCCCGACGCCGCAGTGGGCCGGGCTGGAGGATTTGCTGCCGAAGCTCCTGCTCGAGGGCCTGCTCGTGGCGACGACCGAGGGCCGTATCACGCTGACCGACCGCGGTCGCCTGGTTGCGGACGCCGTCGGCGCGGAAGTGCTCGAGGCTTTTGAATCCGTGGCCAAGGGAGGCGTCCGGTGAAGCCCCGGATTGTCCTCCTGTTGCTGGGCCTCACGCTCGCCGGCTGCCAGTCCGCGCCGCCGCAGATCGAACCCGTGGTCGCGCGATTCTACCTGGAAGCACGTCCCGGTGAAGCTGGCACGCCGGTGGAACTGCCCGTCAGCAAGGTCCGCATTGCCGTCAACCCGAAGCCCGTGCTGGTCGAATACGACATTGCCAATGTCGAGCTGGCCAAGGTCGACCTCGGCTGGTGCCTGCTCTTTCGCATGACGCCGGCCGCCGCGCGCGACCTCTACCGCATGTCGGTCGCCGCGCAGGGCCGCAGGCTCGTGCTGACCTGCAACAACCTTCCCCTGGGGGTCCGGCGTCTCGACCAGGCCGTGCCGGACGGCGCGCTCCTGATTTTCGTCGAAGCCGCCAACGAGGACCTGCCGTCGCTGGCCGACCGGATCCGCCGGACTTCCGCCGGCCTGCAGGCCAAGGCAAAGTAGTGGATGAACAAGGCGGTTTCAGGCCTGCTTCTGCTCGTCGGCCTCACCGGCGCCACCGCCGCCGAGCGCATCGAGATCAGCTGGCCGACGCCGAACGACGCCTGGGCGAAGGGACGCGGCTTCGAAAGCTGGGTCCAGCCGACCGTGTCGGGCGAGCCGCAGTCCGGGTTGTTCGGTTCGGTGCGCAGCAACGGCACGCAGTTTCACGAGGGCCTCGACATCCGCCCGGTGGCGCGCGACCGGCGCGGCGAGCCGGCGGACCGCATCACCGCGGCCATGGACGGGATCGTGCGGAACATCAGCGCGCGTCCAGGCGAGAGCAATTACGGGCGTTACATCGTCCTCGAGCATCCCGGCGTGTCGCCGGCGGTCTACACGCTCTACGCCCACCTCGCGCGCATCGAGCCGGGCCTGCACGAGGGCGAGGCCGTGCAGCGCGGCCAGGTCATCGGACTGATGGGCCACAGCTCCAACGGCAATATCCCGGTCGAGCGCGCGCACCTGCATTTCGAAATCGGCCTGATGCTGAGCCGCGAATTCCCCGCCTGGTACAGCTGGAAGAAGTTCGGCAGCCCGAACCAGCAGGGCCTCTGGAACGGCCTGAACCTGATGGGCATCGACCCGCGCGACTTTCTCGAGCGGTGGCGCAACCACCGCGTGGACAACTTCGACGAGTACTTCGCGCACAAGGATGCCGCCGTGCGGTTGCGCGTGGCGACGACCCGCGTGCCGGACTTCATCACGCGCTACCCGGCGCTGCTGAAGAAACCGATCAACGGCCTCGTCGCCGGCTGGGAGGTGCAGTGCGACGTCACCGGCCTGCCGTTTGCGTGGACGCCGCTTTACGCGAACGACGTCGCCGGCCTGCGCGCCGGGACGGTGGAGATCCTTTCGGTGGACAACGCCGCGCTGCGCGCCTTCCGCGGCAAGTCGCTCATCCGCACCCGCGGCGGTCGCAACACGCCGGGTTCCGACCTCACGACAATGCTGCAGCTCGTGTTCGGGCTGCGGTGATTTCGGGCCGCTGTTTGCGCCGCATCGTTTTTTCGTTTGCACCCTTGCCGCAGAATCGACGTTTTCGAAGTCCAGTACCGCTGCTGTTCTTTCCGGGCCGTTAGTAACGTATTATATTACAAACGTCCCATGCATGATTACCCAAAATTTCCGCTTCGTCGCGAGGACAAGGTCTGGATCGAACTCATTTGTGCGCTGGCCACGGCGGCCGAGGCGGGTGCCCGCGCCGGCATGCGCGCCGTACGCCACCGGCTTCGCCGGCGGATTGGCGGCACGTTGCGTCCCGGGACACGTACTCCGCTGTGGAATGAGTTAATCCGACAAGCACGGCCGTTCCTTCATCGACGTGGCAGCAAGGCGGAACTCGCGAGATTCCTCGGTGTGCCGCGTCAGCGCCTGCAGGACTGCCTCAAGGCCCGCACGGCGTGCCTCGATGCCGAACGCACGCTGCTCCTGCTTGCCTGGATCGCCGCGCACCGACGGGGCGGCCCTCTGCTGCGCTGAGCAACAATTTCGTCCGATGCCAACCCACGGCGGTTTGTAATATAATACGTTACAAACGGAGCTGGGACTACGTTCGCGAATAAATTCCATTAGTAACGTAATACGTTACTAACCGTCCGGGTAAATGCGGGTGACGTGGCGGATCGACCACGCCGCCGGGGTCTTGTGCGACAGCCAGCTGGTGCAGGCGGAACCCTCAGCCATGGCCCAACTGCTTGCGCAGTTCGGCCGTGGTGATCCTGCCTGCCGCCATGGCGTCCAGGCGCCGGGCGGTTTCCCGCTCCGGTCGGTCCGCTCCTGTCCCAAGCGGATCAAATAAGCGGAGAATTCGCGCCGCCGGCCGACCAGAGCACGCCCTTCCAGTTCCGGCGGACAGCGAAAACCACGAGGCAAATGCCTCCCAAACCGGCGCTGGCCAAAAATCCCAGCACGAGCCAGAGCGTCCAGATGCTCATGCCGTGTCGGAGGTGGCTGGGTCAGCGCCCCATCGCTCCCGGTCAGCTCTGCGGCTTGAGCTGGCCGAGGAGCTGCTTGAACTCGGGGTCGGCCTTCAGGGTTTCCAAGTCGGGATCCTGCAGCATCCAGTCGACGTCGTTGTAGCCGAGGGAAACAGCCTTGCGCAGCGACTTCAACGCGTCGGGGCGCTTTTTGCACAGCGCGAGGCTGCATGCCAGGTTGTAGTGCGCCGTGGCGTTGTCCGGCTCCAGCTTAACGAGCTTGCGGTCCATCTTCAGGCCGTCGGCGATGCGGCCAACCTTGGTGTAGAGCCCGCCGAGCAGGCCGACGACCTCGGTGTAGTCCGGACAGCGGCGGTGAATCGCCTCGAAGAACTCGATTTCAAACTGCGGGTCGGGCTTGGGATGCTTGGCCATGGTCAGGCTTTGAGCCGGTTCGGGCAGCTGCCGGTGGAGCGGAAGGCGATGCACTGCGCGCTGACCTGCAGGCGCTGCGAGACCGGCTTGAGGCCGAGCTTGAGCGAAACGGTGCTGCCATACCATTCCATGAACGGGGCGCTGATCTCGAAAATCTTGTCGCAATCCACGCACACGACCTGCGCGACCTGGTTGTTGCCGCCGGTGACCCGCAGGTAGAATTTCTCGCCCGTCCCGATGTCGACCTCGCGGAGGGCATGGCTGCCGGTCATCAGCGGCAGGGTGCGGTAGACGGTCGCGCGCGAGACGGAATCGTCGATGGCCTTGGCGTGGACCAGCAGTTGCTCGGCGGTGAAGTGCTCCGTCTGGGCCATGGCGGCGTCGAAGATCGCCATGCGCTGGTTGGTCACGCGATGGCCCTGTTCGGCCAGGAATGCTTTGAACTTTTCGCGGACGGCGTCGTGACTCACTGCGGGGAATGACGGCGCGGGCGGTGGGGGGTGTCAAAAGCAAATTAGGCGCCGGGCGGCGCGGCTCGCCTAACCCTTGACTCCTAACCCCTAACTCCGCGCACTGGCGGCGATGATCGTGGGCGTCCAGCCGCTGGCGGGTTTCGACAAGCTCCTGCACTACAAGGTGCCGGACAACCTGCGCGCCGCGATCCGCCCGGGCTCGCTCGTCCAGGTGCCCATCCTCAACCGGCACCGGCCGGCGCTCGTGCTCGAGGTCGGCGCCATCGCCGACGTCCCGGCGGAGAAACTGAAGAACGTGTCCGGGCTGCTGCAGGATTTCCCGGCCCTCACGCCCGACCTGCTGGAGCTGGCGAAATGGATGCACACCTACTACGCCGCGCGGATGGAAGGCGTGCTCGAGGCCATGATCCCGGTGGCGGTGCGCGACGGTACGCGGCTGAAGCAGGAAAAATACCTCGCGGTGTCCGGCGCGCTCACCGCCGAGGAACTGGCCGCGCTGCGCAAAAAGGCCCCGCAGCAGGCCAGGGTCTACGAGTTCCTCAAGCAGCAGTTCCATCCGGTGAAGAAGTCGCTTGTGCTGTCCCGACTTGGCGCCACAGCCGCGGTCGCCACCGCGCTGGCGAAGCGCGGGCTCATCCGCGAGGAAGCCCGGCACGTCGAGCGCGTCGCCTACGCGGACCATTGGAGCGGCGGCGAGGTCGTCACCTCGCTGCCGCCGAAGCTCAACGACGAGCAGTCCGCCGCGGTGCAGTCGGTCGCGGCGAGCCTCGCCAGGGGAAAATTCGCGGTGCATCTGCTGCACGGCGTGACCGGTTCCGGCAAGACCGAGGTCTATCTCCGCGCGGTCGAGCAGGTGCTCGCCGCCGGCGGCAGCGCGATCTACCTCGTGCCCGAGGTGGCGCTGACGCCCCAGACCGTGGCGCGGCTGCGCGGGCGCTTCGAGGCGGCCGGGCACAAGACCGTCGTCTGGCACAGCCACCTCGGCGAAGGCGAGCGGCTCGACGGCTGGACCGCGCTCGCCTCGGGGCGGGCGCGGGTGGTGGTCGGCGCGCGCTCGGCGATCTTCGCGCCGGTGCGCGACCTGCGGCTCATCGTCGTCGACGAGGAGCACGAGCCGGCCTACAAGCAGGACGAGACGCCGCGCTACCACGGCCGCGACGTCGCGGTCTACCGCGCCAAGCTCGCGCACGCGACCTGCCTGCTCGGCTCGGCGACGCCGTCGCTCGAATCCTTCGCCAACGTCAAGGCCGGCAAATACCGGCTCGAAGTGCTGACGAAGCGCGTCGACGACAAGAAACTGCCCGACTTCCAGATTGTGGACATGCGCATCGAGGTGATGCGGTCGCGCGGGCTGGTGACGCTTTCGCGGCTGCTGGTGGACCACATGCAGGCGCGGTTCGAGCGGCGCGAGCAGACCATCCTCTTCATCAACCGCCGCGGCTACTCCTCGAGCATGCAGTGCCGCAAGTGCGGCCACGTCGAGGCGTGCCCGCATTGCAGCGTGGCGATGACGTACCACCGCGCCGACGAGACCCTGAAGTGCCATCTTTGCGGCCACCACCGCGACGCGCCGCTGGCGTGTCCGGCCTGCTCGGCGCCCGACATCCGCTGGCGCGGGCTCGGCACGCAGCGCGTCGAGGAAGCGGTGCGGCGCGTGCTGCCGCGCGCGCGGCTGGAGCGCATGGACACCGACACGATGTCCAAAAAGCACCGCTTCCGGGAAATCCTCGGCGATGTCCGGGCCGGCAAGATCGATGTGCTCATCGGCACCCAGATGATCGGCAAGGGCCTGGATTTTCCCAACGTGACGCTGGTCGGGCTGGTGGATGCCGACCTCTCGATGCACATGCCGGACTTCCGCGCCAACGAGCGCACCTTCCAGCTGCTCGTGCAGGTGGCGGGCCGGGCCGGGCGCGGCGACCGGGCCGGCGAGGTCGTGGTGCAGACCTTCACGCCCAAGGCCGACGCCGTGCAGTTCGCCAAGCGCGCGGACTTCGACGGTTTCGCCGAGGTCGAGCTCGGCGTGCGGCGGAAGTTCAACTACCCGCCGTACCGGCATCTGATCCACCATGTGTTCCGCGGACCGAATCCCGAGAAGATCAAATTCTTCGCCGAGCATTGGGTGAAGCAGGTGCAGAAGGAGCTCGGCGATGCGGTCGAGGTGCGCGGGCCGACACCGTCGCCGATCGAGAAGGTGAAGGACGAATACCGCTACCAAGTCTGGTATTTCTGCGCGCGGGCCACGCCGGTCGTGCCAAAGCTCGTCGCGCTGCAGGCGACGGTCCGGTGGCCGGACGACGTCACGCAGGTGCTCGATGTCGACCCCATGAGCCTGATGTGAAGCCCGGCCCCGATGCCCGGGACGGGATTTTCCCGGGGGAGAAAAAGGCGGGCGGGCGAGTCAGGGTAGGAGCATGGATCCCCAAGACCAATACCCGCCGCCCCAGCCGCATGCACCCCCGGCCTTGCGCAAATGGGCGCAGGGGTTCGGCGCCTTCCTGCGCCGCGGCAACGTCGTCGACCTGGCCGTCGGCGTGATGATCGGGGCCGCCTTCGGCAAGATCGTCACCTCGTTCGTCTCGGACGTGGTCACGCCGCCTTTGGGACTGGTGCTGGGGCGGGTGAAGTTCACCGAGTTGAAGTGGCGCCTGGGCGGGCCGCCGGATGCGCCGGTGACGATCAACTACGGAAATTTCATCCAGAACCTGATCGACTTCTTCCTCGTGGCGCTGGCGCTGTTCGCGCTGATCACGTTCATCAACCGCCTGCACCGCAAGCCGCCGCCGCCGCCGTCGGAGCTTTCGACCGACCAAAGGCTCCTGACCGAGATCCGCGACGAGCTGCGGAAACAGCGCCTGGCGCCGGATGCGGGCGCCGGCTAATGGAAATCACGCAGGGACTGGGCCAGGCCTCGTGGTGGGCGCCTGCCGTTGTACTTGACCCGGCGGCGGCGCCGGCGTGTCCTCGCGAATCCCCATGGAGAAATTATCCGGCAAGCGCGGCCTCGTCACCGCCGGCGCCCAAGGCATCGGCCTGGCCATCAGCCGCCATCTGCTCGCCGCGGGCTGCGACCTCTTCGTCCATTACCACCGCAGCGCGGAGCCCGCGCGCGCCCTGCAGGCCGAGGCGGCCAGGCTCGGTCGCCGCTGCGGCATCGCCAGCGCCGACCTGACCGAGACCGGCCCGTGCGAGCAGCTCGTCGCCGCCGCGGTGGCCTTCCTCGGGGGGCTCGACATCCTGGTGAACAACGCCGGCTCGCTGGTGGCGCGCAAAAGCCTGGCCGAGGCCGACGATGCGTTCTGGGCGGAGGTCATGTCGCTCAACCTCGGCAGCATGCGGCGCGTCACGCGAGCGGCGGCGCCGCACCTCGCGGGGGCGGCGGCACAGGGCCGCGGCGCGAGCATCGTGAACCTCTCCTCGCTGGCGGGCCGCAAGGGCGGGCACGCCGGCTCGCTGGTTTATTCGACCGCCAAGGGCGCGGCGCTCACCTTCACGCGTTCGCTGGCAAGCGAGCTCGGGCCGCAGGGCGTGCGCGTCAACGCCGTCGCCCCCGGGCTCATCCAGGGAACGAGTTTCCACAACACGCACACCACGCCGGAGGCGGCGAAGGCCACCATCGCCGGCATCCCGCTCGGCCGGGGCGGCGGGGCGGACGATGTCGCGCGGGCCGTCGTGTTCCTCGCCAGCGAGTACGACGGCTTCATCACCGGGGCCACGCTGGACATCAACGGCGGGGTTTACGCCTGCTGACGCGGGCGGGTGGAGAACAGGCCCGAACCGCGATGGCCGCGCACGGTCCAAGCTGGCGATGAAACCCGACGTCATCGTGGTCGGCGCCGGCGCGGCGGGCCTGGCGGCGGCCGCCGAACTGGCGCGCCAAGGCTGGCGCGTGCTGCTCCTGGAGGCGCGCGGCCGGATCGGCGGTCGCGTGTTTTCCACCCAGCCGCCCGGCTGGACAGTGCCGGTCGAACTCGGCGCGGAATTCGTGCA
>CAYZSN010000152.1:0-3635 GCA_964481095.1 uncultured Oleiharenicola sp.
TCTTGGCGGAGAACGCCGCCCACGTGGAAGAGGCGACAATCGCGACACCGGGGCGCAGGCCGGCGATGTTGTCGGTGCCCTCGATGACGAAGCAGTCGAGCACGCCGGGCAGCTTCTTGATGCGGTCAAGGTTCGCGCTGACGAACTTGCCGCCGTAGACGGGGCATTTCTCCAGCGCGGCGTAGACCATGCCGGGGAATTTCTGGTCGATGCCGAACAGGCGCTGGCCGGTGACGATGGCGGGATTGTCCACGCCGCCCACGCGCGAGCCGAGCACGCGGAACTCGCCCTCCTTCTTGAGGCGGACGGTTTTCTCGTCCGGCACCGGCAGCAGCGCGGCGCGGGTGGCGAGCTGGCCGTAGGTCAGGCTGCGTCCGGACGGGGCGTGGATCACCTTGCCGTTCTGGGTCGTGAGCTCGGCGGCGGGCACGCCCCACGTCTGGGCGGCGGCCTCGACCAGCATGGCGCGCGCGGTGGCGCCGGCCTGGCGGAGGCGCAGGTAATTGTCGGGCGTCGAGCGGCTGCCGCCGGCGAATTGCGGGCCCACGTCGGGGCGCAGCGCGGCCTGCTCGATCACGATGGTCGAGAAATCGGCGTCGAGCTCCTCGGCCACGATCATGGGCAGGGAGGTCTTCACGCCCTGGCCGGTCTCGGGATTCTTGGCGAGGATGGTGATGATGTTCTCCGGCGTGATCCGGATGAATGCGTTCGGCGTGAACTGGCGCGCGGTGTTGTCGAGGGCGCCGGTGGCGGCCTGGGCGAGGAGGTCGCCGGGCAGGGACAGGCTCAGGGCGAAGCCGCCGCCGGCGAGCGCGGAGACGTGGATGAATTGCCGGCGGGAAAGGTCCCGGGCGGAGAGTGAGGGTGAAAGGGAAGGTTTCATGACACCATCTCCCTGTCATCGCGAGGCGCGCTTGGCGGGCCGTGGCGATCCAGCTGGATTGCTTCAGCCTTCGCTGAGCCGATGGCTGACGAGTCGTCGACCGGGAGAGCCCGGTCTTCTCGCAATGACACTTTGGCGGTGAGCGCGGCCGCATCCTTGATCGCGGCGCGGATGCGGATGTACGTGCCGCAGCGGCAGAGGTTGCCCGCCATGGCGGAATCAATCTCGGTGTCGGATGGGTGCGGCGTGCTCTTGAGGAAGGCGGCGGCCGTCATGATCTGGCCGGCCTGGCAGTACCCGCACTGCGGGACGTCGTGCTCGCACCAGGCCTTTTGCAGCGGGTGCTGGCCGGCGGGATCGAGGCCCTCGATGGTGGTCACGGGCATGTTGCCCACGGCGGAGACGGGCGTCTGGCAGGAGCGGACGGCGGCGCCGTTGAGGTGGACGGTGCAGGCGCCGCACAGCCCCATGCCGCAGCCGTATTTCGTGCCGACGAGGTCGAGGTGATCGCGCAGGACCCAGAGAAGCGGGGTGTCCGCCGGCACGGTGACCGTGCGGGCCTGCCCATTGACTTTCAAGGTGTAGGAGGGCATCGGAAAGTACCCACAGGAAAACGCAGAATCCCGTCGCGGTCAAACGCGGATACAGTAGTTGTCAGCGATCAGCTTTCAGCGGTCAGCCAGCACACTAAAACTGTATGGCGGTTTGGCTGAAAGCTGAGTGCTGACCGCTGATAGCTCCGCCCTCAGGCGATCGACTTCTCGTAACACTGGCTGAGCGGGTCGGGGAAATAGGGCGGAAACGGCGGGATCGGCCGGAACCCGGCGCGTTCGTAGAGGGCGATGGCGGCGTGCTGGTGGACGCCGGTCTCGAGGCGCACGAGCTTCACGCCGTGGGCGCGGGCGTGCGCGACGAGGTGGTCGATCATGCGCCGCGCGAGACCCTGGCAGCGGAAACCCGGACGCACATACATCCGCTTGAGCTCGCCGAATTCCGTGCCGAAAAGCTGGATGCCGCCGCAGCCGGCCGGCTGGCCGTCCACGCGAATCACAAAGAAGGCCACGCCCTGCTTGATCAGCTTTTCGACACTGTAGCCGTGGCGGCTTTCGGCGGGGTAGGAGGACGCCAGGTGCGCCTCCAATTCCAGGATCAGCGCGGTGGCGTCGGGGGTGTCGGGGCGTTCGGGGGTGATGACAACGGACATGGCGCAAATCACTGCACCAAGCGTGCCGGCCCAACAAGGCGATTACTTCGCCGCGCTGCGCTTCACGACCCAGTCGACGATGGCGCCGTCGTTGTTTTCGTTGCGCCAGACGAGGCTGAGGAACTCGGCGGGATGGATGTCGTGTTGCTTGAAAAAGGCCCGGTCGCCGCCGCAGGAATACATCAGGCTGGCGGGCAGCTCGCCGCGGAGCTTGGCCTTGGTCTTCGGGATGATGCGCGGCAGCCACTCGATGCCCTTCACCGCCTCGGATTTGCCCGGCATCTTTCCCTCGTCGAGGACCGCGGTCGAGGCCTTGCCCTGCTGGACGTTCAGGAAGTAGTCGCGGCGGACGGTCTCGATCGCGAGCGCGCGGTCGTAGCCGGGTTCGCCGCCGTGGTTGTGGTCCTCGGCGTAATCGTACATCGCCTGGATGCCGATGCCGTTGGCCGCGAGGAAGGCCTGCTCGTCGGCGGTGAAGTAGGCGGCCTTGTCGGTCTTGCCCGCGGCGTACTGCCTGACGGCCTTGTCGTAGAGCGCGCGGAATTTGTCGGCGAAATCGTAGTTTTTCATGGGAAGAAGGATTGCGGCCACAAAAAGCACAGGAGACTCAAAAGCAACCAAGGCAAAAGGCGGTTAACCACTAATCCACACTTATGGCCCACCAATTAGTGCTGCCTAAGTGTGGATTAGTGGTGCGCTAGGTTCGGCGCAGGATCGAGGCGTAGAAGCCGTCGGTGTTGCGCGTTCCCGGCAGGAGCGTGGTGCCCACGCCGTCGAAGGTGCCGCCGTGGTTGTCCGCGGGCGGCTCGGCCTTGAATTCCGGATGGGCCTGCAGGAACGCGGCGGCTACATCCCGGTTCTCGTGGTGGCTGAGCGAGCAGGTGGCGTAGATGAGCAGGCCGCCGGGCTTCACGCGCGGGGCGTTGGCGGCGAGGATTTCCGCCTGCGTTTTCGCGAAGGAGGCGATGCTCGCGGGTTTCACATGCCACTTGAGATGGGGCTGGCGCCGCCACGTGCCCGAGCCGGAGCAGGGTGCGTCCACCAGCACGCCGTCGTAGAGGGGAATGTCGTCCCGCGAAGCGCGGGGCCGGTCAGGGTGATGGGTTGCCACGTCGTCCTGCGGACTCCTCGCAATGACAGGGGAAGGAATGATCCGAACATTCGTCAGCCGGGCGCGGGCGGCCCGGTCGCGCAGCTCGTCAAGGATCTCGGGGCGGATGTCGGTCGCGTCGACCTGCCCGGCGTTGCCGACGAGGCGGGTCAGCTGGAGCGTCTTGCCGCCGGCCCCCGCGCAGGCGTCGAGCCAGCGGCCGCCGGCGGGAATCGGCGCGGTCGCGAGCACGAGCTGGGAGCCGAGGTCCTGGATCTCGACGAAGCCGCGGCGGTAGGCGTCGGTATTGGCCACCTCGGCGTTGGGCGGCAGGCAGAGGGCGTCGGGAAAATCCGCCGGCTGCTCGAAGGTCCACTGCTTGGCGCGGAATTCGTCGAGCACGAGGTTGCGGTCGAGGGCCTGGAGGCGGACCCAGACGCTGGCCCGGCTGTTGATCG
>CAYZSN010000153.1:0-13327 GCA_964481095.1 uncultured Oleiharenicola sp.
CGGATCGGATTAGCGCCCCATTAGCGTGGATTAGCGGTTAAACCCGGTTCGTGTTCCTTGCGCTTCTTGTGCCTCTTTGCGGCCATTGCAGCCGCTGCCCAGGGAACCCCGCGGGGTTTTGCGCGCTCCAAGGAGGGGATGAACCTCACCGGCGAACTGGCCAAACTGGCGGAGTTGCATGCGCAGGGACACCTCACGGACGAGGAATTCCTGCAGGCCAAGACGCGCCTGCTGACAGACGCCCCCAGCCAGAAATCCTTCGCCGGCACCCCGCCGCCACCCACGTTGGCCGCGCCGCCGCCGCCGAAACCCGCGCCCGCGCGGGCGCCGGCCGCCGCCGCAGAGGACCGGGTCTTCCACTCCAGCCGCTGGTCCTCCGGCAATTTCTTTTTCCGCGACCGGGTCACCGCCGCCAGCGACGGCATCATTTTCCGCAAGGGCGCGCTGTTCGGCGCCAACGAGGAGCACATCAGCTACGGTGCCATCGCCTCCTTCAAGCTAGACGAGGGCGTCTTCCTCGCGAACATCACCGTCGAGACCGCCGGCGGCAGCCAGCCGGTCTTCATCAACGGCCTGTGGAAATCCGACGCCCGGGTGCTGCAGGAGATCATCCGCGCCTACCAGGCCCGCCAGCGCGCGCGGCTGTGAGAGGCAATAAGCAATAGGCTGTAAGCTTTAAGCTGTGGCTCCAGGATGGAGGCCGGGTCCATTGGCACCACTAAGGGTCACTAACCGGACACTAAGGTCATGGATCGGATTAGTGATCCATTAGTGCAGATTAGTGGTTAAATCCGGTTCGTGCGGTTCGCTGCTTACCGCCTACCGCTTACTGCTTAGCGCCAGAAGTAGAAGAACACCGCGCCGGTGCCGAGGCCGTAGAGCGCGGCGTCGAGCAGGTGCTTCGCGCTCGAGCCCCACGGACGTCCCATCCAGATCGATTCCTGGATCGTGCCGAAACCGTAGCCGAGGACGCTGACGGCAAACGCGAGCTTCCCCGCGCTGCGGGCGAAGGCGTGGTCGAGCGGGACCAGGCGCGACGCCAGACAGGCGGCCGCGGCGGAAACCAGCAGGCAGAACAGAAACCACAGGCCGAGATGCTTCCCCATGTTCGGCGCGCCGGCCGGGAGGAGCGTGACGTGCCCGATGGGACCTTCGGCGTATTTCCTCTTCATGTCCTCGCTGCCCATGTCCTTCATGTCTTTGCAGAAGGGGACGACATAGCGCCCGGGCGCGGCATTGCCGGCGCGGATCGCCGCGCGCACGGCCTCCTCGTTCGGGAAACCGTGGTAGTCGGACGCGTGCCACTTGAGGACCATGTGGACGAGGGAGCTGATCACGAACACGACCACCGCGCTGAGCAGGATCGGCAACCAGAGGTGAATTAAGGCATTCATGGGGTTTGGGAGCCAGGAGCTGCGAGCTATGAGCTTCGTGGGGTGCCGGGAGATTCGCAGGATACTTGGGCGAGGTCACCACTAATGATCACTCATCTTTCACTAATCCGACCCAACCCTTGGCCACGAAAAATCACGAAGATCCACAAAGCCAACCGGTGCTCCTGCTTGACGCTCGGTGCTAATTTCCCGAACCTCCGCCATCCCCGGGGCCACGGTGGTTGGCGAAATCCCATTCCACAATGACTGATCTCCCTCCACTGCTGCGCGACCAGCGCAAGGTTGATGCCGAGCACCTCAAGCTGCTGGCGATCTTTCATTTCGTGCTGGGTGGGCTGGCTTTGACGGGCCTGATCTTCCTCTTTCTGCACTGGCTCATCATGCATTCGGTATTTGCGAACCCCACGATGTGGAAGGACGCCAAGGGCGGGCCGCCGCCACAGGAGTTTTTCGCGATCTTTCAGTGGTTCTACATTTTCATGGGGGTATTCATCGTCACGATCGGCGTCGGCAATGCGCTCTCCGGCTGGTGCATCCTCAAGCGCAAGGCGCGCACGCTCTCGCTCGTGATCGCCGGCCTGAACTGCCTCGGTTTCCCCTTCGGCACGGCCCTCGGCGTGTTCACGCTGGTCGTGCTCCTCCGTGAGTCGGTGGCGGAGATGTATCAGGTGAATCAGAAACAGCTTCGAATCTTCCCATGAACCCTGACTACGCGCTCACCGAGAGTTTTTTCGCGGGCCTAAGGCGGCGCGTTTGGGTGCGAACGCTCCCGCTCATGGCCGTGGCACTTGGGGCCGGCTGGTATATTGCCGGCGCGCATACCGATTGGATCGGGATTGGGTCGATAGCGGTCATGGGGCTCGTGTTCATGCCCTTCGTGACGTGGCGCACCATTCGGCGTCAGGAGGAGTCGTTTCGCACCCTGCGAATCAAAGTGGCGGACGGGCTCCTCATCAAAATCCAGAAGGGCTTCCCCCTCGTGACCGTGGCGCTGGATGATATCACGGCCTTGAAGGAGACCAAGGGCAAGGGCCTGCTGGTTTCCGGTCAAACCTGCAGCCATCGGATATTCCTTCCCGCCACGTTGGAAGGTTACTCCGAGTTGCGCGCTCTCCTTGGCAATCATCATGTGATCGAGACAAAGCCCGATACATCCGGCTATTTGATCCAGACCGCCAGCGCGTTGGCCGCAACTCTTCTCCTCTTGGTATTCTACCTTGCGACCTCACCGGCCGTCGTGGTGACCACGGGAATCCTGCTGATCGGCATGCTCGTGACCTGTTTCATCATAATGCAGAAAAGCCCGCATCTGGATAAACGCACGAAAGCGGCAAGTTGGACGACTTGGTTGGCCGTGATCAGCCTGGCCGGTCGGATTTGGCAGTTCCTGTAAGGCGTATCAGGTTTGCTCGGCTTGACGCTCGGCGTCGATTGCCTGAACCTCCGCCATCCCCGGGGCCACGGGTGGCTGGACGGCGATGTTCACGGACCTTCCGACCACGATAGCTCACTCCGATACTTGCTGAAATGAGCCTAACCACACTCCTGATCGTCTATTCACTAATCGTCTTTGGCGCATTGTTTGTCGCCATTCAGGTACTGAAGTCCCGCCGTCGGCCCAGGCTGCCGTTCAAGCCTGAGAAGGAGCGACTGCTGCGAGGGCCCGGTGAGTCGCTCCGCAAGCAGGTCGAGCTGATGGATGAAAATCAGATCTACCTGCTCGTGGGATTACTGGCGGTACCGTTGCTGGGCGGATCAATTGTCCATTTCGCTTTGAAAGGGACTGGTATTGTCTCACAGACGGCTCTCGCACTGCTGCCGCTCGTCGTCGCGTTGTCGTTGGTCGGGTTCGGGGCATGGTATCTCGCCAAAGACATGATCAAACGGGGCAACTACTACCTTGGCTGGTTTGGCGAGCGCATGGTTGCAGAGGAGCTTGAGCCGCTCCGGGCCAAGGGCTGGGAGGTCTTCCACGACGTGCCGGCGGAAAGCGGCAAACAAGAGTTCAACATCGACCACGTCCTCATTGGGCCCGGCGGGGTATTCTCCATCGAAACGAAAATGCGTCGGAAGGGCCACGCTCGCCCGGGTCGGAAGGATCATGAGGTCTTTTACGATGGCCAGGTTCTGGACTGGCCATGGGACAAGGACCGCCACGGCCTCGATCAAGCTGCGCGCAATGCGACCTGGCTGCGGGACTGGCTGTCGCTTATGACCGGGGAACGGCTCGAGGTCCGCCCGATCCTTGTCTTCCCCTGTTGGTACGTGATCCCTCCGAATGCGGTTCATCCTGTTAGTGTGATTCACACCACCTATCTCGCTGGCTTCATGAACCTCCGAAAGGATGTGCTGACGCCCAAGCAAATCGATCTGCTCTCGCGCCAACTCGAAGCCCGCTGCCGGGACGTGGAGTACTGAGCCATGCACCACTGGCACCGGGAGCACTTCACCACGCATCAGTTTTACGCGGACGTGTTGTTCGACTTCGCCCAGACATTTCCAGAGGAGGAAGTGGACCTGCTGGAGTCCGGGCGGGACCGCCACGGGTATGACTGCGTGCTGATCCGGTCGGGTGCGGCGCAACCCGCCACGCGTTACATCCAGCTCAAGAGCACCGAAAAGGAAGACGGCCTCTTGATGGGTATCCGCGGGACCATGCTCCTGACCGAGCACCGGGAGATCCTGCAGATCTGGGTGTCACCCCAGGGGCATTGTGAGTATTACTTCCTTTCGGATTTTGGCCGGATTGCGCATCTTGGCCTGGCGATCTCGGGCAAGCAGCTGTTCGATAAATCCACGAGCAAGCAACGGGCCGTGATCGATGCGCTGAAACCGCTTGGCGAACTGATCGGCGGGTTTACACCTCCGGCTTCGTACAAGGAAATCCAGGCTAACTGGGGACCACTCAAGGCGGACAGCTGGCCGATCTGGGACGGGCAACTCTTCAAGGTTCGCGGGAAGGTCTGGAACGACGTGCTGCGCCCGCTGGCGAGCCACTACAAGGCCGTGTTTCCCAAATGGCGCGAGGACCGGCACGAGATCGACGCGCGCTGGACCCGGAAGATCGCCAAGAAACTTCTGGCCGACTACATCTTCCGCTAAGTCGCTCCGTTTCCTCCGTTGGTTCCTGTGGGAGCGGCTTGGTCAGGGTCCGTCTTTCAACCTTCAGCTTTCAACTTCTCACGGCTGCGCAGCGTTACGTCATGCGGAAGCCGAGCGCGTCGAGCTCGCCGAGATGGAACGGGGCGCTGGCGAGGACTTCCTGCAGCTTCTCCAAAGCGTCCGCGAGTTTCGGCGTGCTGAAGAGGCAGGCGCCGTCCTCGCGGTCATGCACGTGGACCTCGAAGTGCGGGGACGTGGCGCCGACCTCGAGGATCATGCCATGGAGGTAATTGCCGGGCAGGCCGGGATGCGGCCCGGCGCCGGGCACGAGGAAGAGCATGTGCAGGGGATCGTGGACCACGGTCCCGCCGTGCCTGGCCCGGTGGTGGACCGCCTTGCCGATGACCGTCAGCCGCTGCGCCTCGGCGCGGGCGCGCAGGTCGAGGGCAAGGGACTGCACGTAGCGGTCGTAGATGCTGGCGTTGGGCTCGAGGGCGGTGTCCTCGATCTCCCCCGCCATGAACGCCTCGAGGTTGTTCGCGTGAAAAAAGGGCAGGCTGACCAGCGAGCGCGCCGTGACATGCCCGCCCTTGTGGTCGGCGCTGGGGTAAACCTGCCGCGCGGCGTAGAGCCGGCGGAGGGAATCCTGGTAGGCGGGCGTGGACGGGACCGCGCCGACGGGGCTGGCCTCGATCTTGTCCAATACGGCGTGGTCGAACTCGGCGTGGGGGTCGGACATGGGGGGTAAGGAGCAGGGAACAGGGAGAAAGGAGCAGGGAAACAGAAGTCAGAGGACAGAGGACAGAGACGAACGTCGAAAGCTGAGCTATCTTCAGCATCCTGCGACGGGTCGCAACCATCTTCCCGGCGGGGGCATCAATCACTCCTTGTCATTGCGAGGATCCAGCAGTTGCGGGGGCCGAAGCAATCCAGCCATTTCGACAAACTCAAGGTCCCGAACCTGCGAGGGCCTGGATCGCCGCGTCCGCCTTCGACGGACTCGCGATGACCATCCGATTTTTGGCTCAGGACTTGCGTGTCCTGGAACTACGCCGAGTGGGCTTTCGGCCAGACGGGCTTGCCGGACTCCGGCGGCTTGGCGGCGGGGCCGGTGTGATGGGGCACCTGCGGGGCGCGGGCCTGCTGCTTCTGCAGTTCGGTCACGAGGGACTTCCGTTCGGCAGGGGTCGGCGCGATGGCGTGCTGGGCGACACTTGCCCCCGGCACGGCCGCGTGGTCGTCAGCGGTTCGCACAAGCTCGGCTTCCGCCTCCAGCCAGATATCGGCGTCCACCCCGGCGGGATGTCCGCGTTTTTCCCAAAGATGATACGCGGCGACGGCGATGGCTTCCTGGCTCGGACGGTTCAGGTTCATGGTGAAAGGGACGCGGTCGTTCAGCCCGGCACGATCATCAGCATGCAGAGGGCGAACCCGACGAGGGCGACAAACAGCAGCGCGGAATTTCTGGCGATGGTCTTGATCATGATGGACGTCTCCTGCTGATAGAGCCCGATCGGGACGATTGGGTTCCAGCCTTTTAAGCCCGGACCGCGTAACCTTTCGGTGACGCTCAGCTCCGGCCAATGCCTCGGATTTCGGTTCGACGCTTAAAACTTACAGCTTACAGCTTATCGCTGTCGCATGCACCAACCCTCTGCCAAGGATCCCCTGCACGGCGTCACGCTCGAGAAGCTCCTCACGGTGCTGGTGGAGCATCACGGCTGGCAAGGGCTGGCCGAGCGGGTGCCCGTTCGGTGCTTCCAGTTCGACCCGAGCATCAAGTCCAGCCTGACCTTCCTGCGGAAGACGCCCTGGGCCCGGGCGAAGGTGGAGCAGCTTTACATCGCTTTGCTGAGCGCCCGGTAGACGGAGAACGGTCGACGGTTGGCGGTGAATAATCCCGCCTATTGCGCGGCGACAGTCGCGCTGGGCTGACTTCTTAATTCTTCCTTCTGCCTTCCGCCTTCGCTCGGCCGGAACCCCGCCAGTTCCATGCCGCGGCGCACTTCGGGGGCGCGCATGAAGGTGTCCCAGACCATGCCGGAGCGGAGGTTCTCGGCCATGACGAGCGTGATGCCGACGTCGATGCCGATGACGTCGGACGACACCCAGCCGGTTTCCGGATTGAAGGCATCGGCGAAGCCGTAGCGGCCCCACACGTCGGGCCCGCCGATGGCGCGCATGCGTTCGAGTGCGCCGAGGCATTCGCGCGGGGCGAAGGGCAGGGAGCCGCCGGGGGCGCACGGCACGAGCGTGCCGTCGCTCTCGGTGTCGTGGCCGGGCGTGCCCCACGCGCGATAGCCGTGCGGGCTGTCGGAGGCGGTCAGGCCCCAGACATCGTCCGACCAGTACTGTTCGCGCTGCTTGGCGAACCAGGCGCGCTGCGCCAGCGTGGCGTCGACGGAATTCTGCCAGTAGTCGGCGTAGGCGTCGCGCCGTCCGCGAAAATCGAACCACGCCTGCGCGTACTGGTGGGTGAACAGCGGGCCGCCCTGGATGAAGGAGCGTCCGGCGTACTCGGCGCGGGGCCGGCGCCAGGCGTCCCAGCTCGCGGCGGGCAGCGGCCGGTGCGGCGCGCCGATGCCGAGCAGGTAGAGGCCCATGAGCTCGGCGTAGCTGTCCCACCGGTACGGGATGAAGCCGGATTCCGGCCGCCAGCCGTGCGACAGGGTGCGGCCGCCGTTGAGCGCCCAGTTCCAGTCGACGCGCCCGTAGATGCGGTTGACCAGCGCGGTCACCTCGGGATCGCGGAGGTATTCGCGGGCCTGGATGGCGCCCTGCAGGAAGAGGGTCGTGTCGATCGTGGACGCCTCGGAGCGCCAGACGCGGCGGCCGGTGCGGTGGTCGACAAAATGGTAGAACCAGCCGTGTTCCTGCTCCGCGTGGTCGGCGACGAAACGCAGGGCCGTGCGCACGCGCTCGAGGGCATAGCCCGGCGGCAGCCAGCCGCGGGCGTCGGCGATGCACCAGGCGGTGAGCGAGAAACCGGTGGTCGCGATGCTGGCCGGGGCGCCGCCCGCGGTGCCGTCCTTCGGCGCGCGGTCGCGCGTGAGGCCGGTGGCCTGGTCGGAGTGTTCGGCGAAATACAGCACGGCGCGCTTCTGGACGTCGTCGAGCAGGGCGTTGTCCGCGGCGGTCAGGGCGGCCGGCGCCGGGGCGGCCTTGGCCGAGGCGATCAGGGCCGCGCAGAACAGCATCACCGGCAGGATGACCGCGATCCCGCGCGCGAGGCGTCCGCGGAACGACGTGGCGTTGGCGAATTCGAAGGAGGGCGAGGGGGACTGGCTGGGCCGGCGGCCGGCGTTGAAATGAATTCCCATGGCGCCCAGTAAACCAGAGCCGGGAAAGCCGGTCTGTCCGACACGCGCTGAAGGATTTGTCGGCATCCGGCCTACACGCAGGGAGCCGGGCAACGGCCGGCGGCCGGCTGGCAGGGGGCGGCTGGCAGCGGGGCCCGAACAATACCGCAGGGGTGGGGTGAGCGGCACAGGGGGAAGGTGTGCGCCCCCGAGCGTGGCAAAGCGCCGCGAACGTTCAACGCTCAACTTCGGGCGGATCCATGCCAAACCCGGTTAACCACGAAGGACGCGAAGGACACGAAAAAGGACGATCTCAATGCAGGGTCGGATCAGGGCCCCACTAATGATCACTAACTGGGCACTAATCTAATTCTGCAGAATTGTGGGTTGATGGCTCGGACCAAGGCAGGGTAGCCACGAAAAGAAACGACCTCAGCTCTTGCGCTTCTTGCGTCTCTTTGCGGCCAAGGAATCGGACAGTTCAGACGGAGAACATACGGACGGCGAATCCGCCTTGGCACCGCGGGGTTTAGCCGCTCGTCTGGCTCCGCCCAACCATGCCCCTGACCGGACGAATCACCGAGTGGAACAGCGAACGGGGATTCGGCTACGTCCAGGCCGGGGGCCGCCGGATTTTCCTGCACATCCGGGAATTCAAACAACGGCACGGCGAACCGGGAATCGGCGACACCGTCAGCTTCGAGATGGGTGCCGACCGGCAGGGACGGTCCTGTGCGACCCGGGCGGTGCTGCACGGCGCGGGGACCGGCGCCGCGCGCGCGGGCAGAATCAAGCCGGTCCACTCGCTGATCCTGGTGTTCCTGATCTTGCCGGGCTGGGCGGTTTATCGCGGCCTGGGGGCGATGGCCCTGGGCTATTTTGCGGGGTGGATCCTGTTGGTGTCGGCCATCACCTACCTGACCTATGCCGCCGACAAACACCAGGCCAGGCGGGGCGTGTGGCGCGCGCCGGAGCGGGCCCTCCACCTGTTGGAGATCCTCGGCGGATGGCCCGGCGCATTCTTTGCCCAGCGGCGCTTGCGGCACAAATCCTCCAAGCCGACCTACCAGTTTTTCTTCACGCTGATCATCGGCGTGCACCAGCTCGTGGCCTTCGACGCGCTGCGCGGCTGGCCGGTGGTGCGCCGGCTCATGGCCGTGATTCGCTGAAACAGAATTGCCTGACTCAAGCCGGCGGCCGTAGGGCCGGCGCCAGTCGCCGTGCCGGATTACGGTCGAGGTCCGTCGCAAGCGACGACCCTGCACAAGGCAGACGCTCACGCCCAGAGGCCAAGTTCGGATCATGCCCGGTCCCTTGGCGGCGCGGCGTCAAGTAGTCTATTAAACTACTTGGTCTCCCGGGGGGAGGGCCGCCGGTAAGTAGTTTAATAGACTACTTGTTTCCGAGGAGAGTGGGGCGGGTGGCGGAGACCGGGACTCTTGGCTTCTTCGCTCCTTTGTGTTCAGTCAAAGTCTCGTGACTGATTCCCTTTCCATCGAATGCCCGCACTGCGGGGAGACCTTCTCGATCGCCTTCGACGTTTCCGAGGGCAGCGCGGAGTTCACCATCGACTGCGAGGTGTGCTGCCGGCCGATGACCGTGGCGGTGCGGGTCGGCGAGGACGGCGAACTGGCAGGCCTCGACGTGACGGAGGAGTAGGCCGGAGCCGAGCTCAACGCCGGGATCAGTGGCCCGGACCAAGGCGGCGTTGGCCACGAAAAATACAAAGAGACACGAAAAGAAGTGCCTCTGACTCTGGTTTATTTTTGTGCCTTATGGTGTTTTTTGTGGCCAAAGAATCTGTCGGTTTGGGTTCTGCGTATTCCGTGGTGGCTAATGCCCGGATCAGATCAGTGACCCCTTAGCGTGGATTAGTGGTTAAAGCTGTTCGGCCGCTTGCACTTTCTGCGCTTCTTTGCGGCAATTCCTGCTCCCATGAAATTCCTCCTTTGCTTTCTCCTGCTCGGGTCGGTCGCGGTCGCGGCCGGGGAAACCAAGCCCTGCGTGTTCTGCGAAATCGCCGCGGGCACGCGCCCGGCGTCCATCGTGTGGCGCGACGACAGCGTCGTGGCCTTCATGGACCGCGCGCCGCGCAACCCCGGCCACGTGCTGATCATCCCGGTGCGGCACGCCGACAATTACCTCGAGGTGCCGCCGGCGACACTGGAGAAGATGATCGTGCTGGCGCAGCGGATCGGCCAGGCCATCCGCCGGACCGACCTGAAATCCGAGGGCATCCAGGTGCAGATGAACACGGGCAAGGCCGCCGGGCAGACAGTGTTTCACGCGCACCTGCACGTGATCCCGCGCTTCACCGGCGACGACCAGGCCGCCGGGACGGAAAAGGACATCGTGCCGCCGGAACAGCTCGAGCTCGTGGCAGCCAAGATCCGCGCGGCGTTGCGGTAGGGCACCGCGGCATCGGGGAACGGTCTCAGACCTTGCGCGGCCCGCCGAACAGGTAGACGAGGAGCGCGATCAGGAGAATCAGCCCGATGGTGCTCCCGCCGATGACGGGGCCGCCGAAGTAAAAGCCGCCGCCGCCGGCGAGCAGGAGGATAATCAGGACGAGAAGGAGTAGATTCATACCCCTTGGAGCCGGCCGCGCCCGGGCCGGTTCCGGCTTTTCGCCCCCGGCTGGAAAGAAATCCCGGCACCTTTTCCGTGGTGGCGGAGTCTTAGTCACCATGAATCTCCCGTCCTTATCCCGTTCGGAGGCTTCGTCCTTCCGCCTGCCCGCGGCGCTGGCCGCCGCCACTGCCGGGCTGCTGCTGGCCGGCTGCCACAGCGCCCTCACCGATCCCGACGCACCGCAGAACGCCCCGAGCCACGCCTTCACCGGCACGGCCGGCGACAAGATCGGCGACGATTACGTCTACTATCCCGCGTACGAGGTTTACTACAGCCCGGCGCGCAAGGAATACGTCTACTACAACGGCAGCACGTGGGTGCGCTCCGTCGACGCCGCGCCGGCCTGGGCGACGGAAATCCGCAGCGCGCGCTCGGTGCCGATGAACTTCCACGATTCGCCGGCAGGCCACCACCAGGACGTCCTGCGCATGTACCCGCGCAACTGGCAGCCGCCGGAAGCCGTCGTGCCGGGCGACGCGGCCCGCACCACCAATGATGACGTCCGCGAAGGCCGGAAGACCAACTGAACGCGATTTCCCCAACCATGAAAACGATCCTGCTCCTTTCCGCCGCGCTCTGCGGCCTGCTCCTCGGGGCCTGTGTCGCCTCGGGCCCCGGCTATTCCGGGAGCGCCACGGCCGTCATCGGCGAAGACGACTACGACTACTATCCGGGCTCCGAGGTCTATTACAGCCCGGCGCACCGCTACTATTACTACCGCGACGGCTCGGCCTGGGTGCATCGCACGGACCCGCCGCGCGCGTGGGCGCGCGGGAACCCGTCCGTGCGCATCCACCTGCACGACGCGCCCGAGCGGCATCACACCGACATCGTGAAGCAGTACCCGCACACGTGGCGCCCAGGTCCGGATGTCCATCACGACGACCACGACCGCGATCGGGACCGGCACTGAGTCGGGACAGAGGACCGAGTAAAGAAAACAGAGGACCGAGGACCGAGAACAGATTACGGCTAACCTCGGACAGATGGATCGCCCCGGAGCGCTTCTGCCGTCGCCGAGCCCACGGCTGGCAAGCCGCGCGCCTCGCGATGACCCTGCTCAATCCCCGGAGTACCCGGGGATTTTTGTCACGTCCACTTGATCGATCTGCGAGGGGTCCATGAACTCCTTCGCGTACTTCTCGTAGACGCGGGAGCGGACGAAGATGTCGAACAGGTCGGGATCGATGTGGCCCTCGTTGCGCATGCGGCCGAGGATCTGCAGCGACTCGGTGAGCGTCTTGCCCTTCTTGTAGGGCCGGTCGCGCGCCGTGAGCGCCTCGAAGATGTCCGCGATCCCCATGATGCGCGCGTGGACCGACATCTGGTCGCCGCGCAGGCCGCGGGGATAGCCCTTGCCGTCGACGCGCTCGTGGTGGCCGCCGGCGTATTCGGGCACGTTCATGAGGTGCTTCGGCCACGGCAGCGCCTCGAGCATCTCGATGGTGACGGTGACGTGGTGGTTGATGACCTGGCGCTCGGCGGCGGTGAGCGTGCCGGCGCGGATGGAAAGATTCTCGAGCTCGTCGGCCGAGAGGAACGGGACCTCGGCGCCGGACGCGTCGCGCCAGCGGTATTTCGCGGCGATGGCCTTTACGCGCTCCTGGTCGGCGGGGGACATCGCCTCGCCGCCGATGTTGGCCTTGCGGAGGAATTCGCGGTCGTCGTCGATGGCTTGGAGCTGGGAGCCGAGCGCCGCGAGCTGGGACCCTCCCGCCTTCAACGCCGCGATCTCGGTGTCGCGCTTGACGACCTCGAAGCGCGTGTCGACGAGGGCGATGCGGTCGAAGAGGGTCTGGAGCTTCGTGGACTTGTCGACGACGTGGACGGGCGTGGTGACCTTGCCGCAGTCGTGCAGCAGCGCGGCGATCTTCAGCTCGTAGCGGTCGAGGTCGGTCATGTGCCACAGCGCGAGCGGGCCCGTCTGCGTCTCGTGCACGGCCTCGGCCAGCGCCATGGTGAGGATGGGCACGCGGTGGCAGTGGCCGGCGGTGTAGGCGGATTTTTCGTCGATCGCCTTGTTGAGCAGGCCGACGAACGACTCGAAGAGGTTCTCGAGCTGGACGATGAGCAGGCGGGTGGTGAGGGCGACGGCGGCCTGGGAGGCGAGCGACTCGGCGAGGCGCTGGTCGGTCTCGCTGAACGGGACGGTCGCGCCGGTCGCGCGGTCGCGGGCGTTGATGAGCTGGAGGACGCCGATGATCTCGTCCTCGTGGTTTTTCATCGGCACGGTGAGGAACGAGGTCGAGTGGTAGCCGGTGTGGCGGTCGAAGGCCTTGGTGCCGGAGAAATCGAAGCCCTTTTCCTGGTAGGCGTCGGCGATGTTGACGGTCTTGTCCTTCAGCACGGCATAGGCGGCGACCATCGAGACGTTCTCGCGGCCGCGGGCGTCCTTGAGCTGGATGGGCGGAAAGGGGATCTTGGTGCCGGTGGTGCCGCCCATCGCGATGCCGAGCGAGTCGGTGCGGATGATCTCGAAGGTCAGCTGGTCCTTGCCGGCGAGGCGGCGGTAGAGCGTGCCGCCGTCGGCGTTGGTGATCTTCTTGGCCGCGATGAGGATCGTCTCGAGCAGGCGGTTGAGGTCCTTTTCCTGCGAGAGCGCGATGCCGATCTGGTTGAGCTCGGCCAGCCGGCGATTGAGATCGTCGGTGGATTCGCGACTGGCCGTGCTTTCCATCCTGGAAAGCGTAGACGGGCGGGACGCCCACCGCCAAGCGCGGAATCCCGCGCCGGGGCCCGGGCTACTTGCCGGCCGCCTTGACCTCCCGGGCGTTGCGGGTGCGCGCGATCTCGGTGGCGACGGCGGCCGCCTCGGCGGCCGGGGCGTCCCCGGCGCGCTCCTCGTATTCCCGCTCCTCGCGCTCGTCCTTGCGGCGCTGGGCGGCGGCCGGCTGCGGGGCC
>CAYZSN010000154.1:0-6441 GCA_964481095.1 uncultured Oleiharenicola sp.
TCGGCGGGACTGATCGTCACGGAGTCGCTGAAGGCGAGGGCGGTGCTGCCCGCGGGCAGGCCGATGTTGTCGAGGATGGCCGTGAGCTCGCCGGCCGGCACGATCTCGCGGATGACATTCTCGACCTGGGTGAAGATGCGCTCGGTCTCCTCGATGCGCGTGCCGGCGGGGGCGCGGACGTGCAGCCGGAACGAGCCGGCGTCGACGGTTGGGAAGAAGTCGCGGCCGAGGAACGGCACGAGGAGGGCGGTGAGGAGCACGGTGACCGCCGCGCCGATGCCGACGGCCTTGCCGTGCTGCAGGCACCACGCGAGCCGGCGCGTGTAGGCGTCGCGGAGCCGGGCGAAGTGGCGGTTGAAGCGGACGTGGACGCGCCAGAAGATGTCGCCCTGCGGCGCGCCGGCCGCCGGGCCATGGCCGTCGTCATGCCTGACCGGCTGGCCGTGGAGGAGGAAGTGCACGAAGGTCGGCACCACCGTCCGCGACAGGAAATAGGAGGCGAGCATCGCGAAGATCACCGCCAGCGCGAGCGGGCCGAAGAGGTACTTGGCCGTGCCCTCGAGCATGAAGATCGGGATGAACACGATGCAGATGCAGAGCGTGGAGACGAAGGCCGGCGTCGCGATCTGCTGCGCGCCGTCGAGGATCGCCTGGATGAGCGGCTTTTTCAGGCCGAGGTTGCGGTCGATGTTCTCGATCGTGACGGTCGCGTCGTCGACGAGGATGCCGACCGCGAGCGCGAGCCCGCCGAGCGTCATCGCGTTGATCGTCTGGCCGAAGGCATGGAGCACGATGATCGAGCAAAAGATCGACAGCGGGATGGAAAGGGCGACGACCAGCGTGTTGCGCCACGTGCCGAGGAAGAGGAGGATCATCGCCGAGGTGAGCAGGGTCGCGATGAGCGCCTCGTGCAGCACGCCGTTGAGCGCGGCGCGGACGAAGATCGACTGGTCGAACTGCGGCTGGAGGTCGAGTTCCGGCGGCAGGGTGGAGAGGACGCGCGGCAGGGCGGCGCGGATGCGCTTGATGATGTCGAGGGTGGAGGCGTTGCCACTCTTGAGCACGGGCAGGAGCGCGCCGCGCGTGCCGTTCTGCCGGACGATGTTCGTCTGCGGCGCGTTGCCGTCGCGCACCTGGGCGACGTCGCGGATGTAGATGGTGGTGCCGTTGACGACCTTGACGGGCAGGTCGTTGAGGCCGGCCACGAAATCGGGACTGCTGTTGACGAGCACATTGTACTCGCGGTCGCCGATCTTCACCGTGCCCGAGGGCAGGGTGAGGTTCTGGAGGTTGATGGCGTTGGAAACGTCGGCGGGCGTCAGGCCGTTGGCCTGGAGCGCGCGCGGATCGAGGTCGACCTGGATCTGGCGGACCTTGCCGCCCATCGGCAGCGGGATCGAGGCGCCCTGCACGGTGGCGAGCTGCGCGCGGAGGAAGTTGAGGCCGATGTCGTAGAGCGCCTGCTCGGGCAGGCTCTTGCTGCCGAGGCCGAGCTGGAGGATGGGCACGTTGGACGCGCTGAAGCGGATGACGAGTGGCGGGGTCGCGCCGGGCGGCAGCACGCGCACGACCGTCTGGTTGATGGCGGTGATCTGGGCGACGGCGGCGTCAACGCTCGTGCCCGGCTGGAAGAAGACCTTGATCACGCCGGCGCCCGGCAGCGATTGCGACTCGATGTGCTCGATGTCGTTCACCGTGGTCGTCATGGCGCGCTCGCTGATCGTGATGATGCGCTTTTCCATCTCCTCGGGGGTCAGGCCGCCGTAAACCCAGAGGACCGTGACCACCGGGATGTCGATCGACGGGAAGATGTCCTTGGCCATGCGCGCGACGGACAGGAGGCCGAGGATCACGATGAGCAGGGCCATCACGGTGAACGTGTAGGGGCGGCGGAGGGCGAGACGGACGATCCACATGGTGTGCGGGCGACTATCGCCCAGGGGCATTGAAACTTCCAATATCATCTTGGCAGGACATCGAGACATAATAGATATCGGTGGACATGGAGTTGAGACATTTGCGCTATTTCACGATGGTGGCCGAGGAGCTGCATTTCGGGCGCGCCGCGCGCCGGCTGCGCGTGGCCCAGCCGCCGCTGAGCCAGCAGATCCGGGCGCTGGAGGCGGAGCTGGGGCTGCGCCTGTTCCACCGCACCAGCCGGCGCGTGGAACTGACGGCGGAAGGGCGGGCGTTTCTCGAGCGGGCGCGGATGGTTTTGATGCACGCGGAACGGGCCGCGGATTTCGGCCGTTCGGCGGCGCGCGGCGAGGCCGGGCGCATCGCGATCGGGTTCGTCACCTCGGCCGTGTACAACCTCGTGCCGGCGATCCTGCGGGAGTTCCACCAGCGCCGCCCGCAGGTGGAGATCCGGTGCTTCGAAATGGACCCCGACGACCAGCTTGTCGCGCTCCGCCAGCACAAACTGGACCTGGGGTTTTTGCGCTCGGCTGTTAGGGAAGAGGGTTTTGCGACCCTGCAGCTGTCGCGGGACTCGCTGTGGCTGGCGATGCCGGCCGAGGTGGCGCGACGCCACCCGAGCCCGGCGCGCCTATCGGAACTCGCGGAAACGCAGTTCATCATGCTGCCGCGCACCGTGGCCCCGCTGTACTACGACCTGGTGGTCACGGCCTGCCGGCGGGCCGGGTTCACGCCCCGCTTCAACCACGAGGCGGGCGAGTGGCAGACGGCGCTGGCGCTCGTGGCGGCGGGCCTGGGCGTGATGCTGGTGCCGGAATCGCTGCGCCACTGGCGCCGGCCGGGCGTGGCCTATGCCGAGTTCCGGCCGAAATCCGGCAGCCTGACGTTGGAACTCATCTGGCGGCGGGATGGTCCACAACCCTTGGTCGAGGCCTTCGTGGCCACGGCCCGGGCCGTGGCGGAAAGCACGCCCGCAGGGACCATGGCCTGACGGCGGCCCGGGTTGTGCGTCATACCCCGGAGCCGGCCGGCGGGCCCGTGCCTGCGAGATTGCTTTTTTCTTTTCGCACCCGCTAGCTGGACCTTCCGATGAAAATCCTAGTCGCCGACAAGATCTCACCCAAGGGAGTTGCCTACCTGCGCGCGCAGAAGGGCTTTGAAGTCGTTGAGGCCTACGGTTCCTCCCCGGAGAAGGTGCTGGAACTGGTGAAGGACGTCGAGGCCATCGCCGTCCGCTCGGAAACCAGGATCACCGCCGCGGTCATCGCGGCGGCGCCCAAGCTCAAGGTTGTGGGCCGCGCCGGCGTGGGCGTGGACAATGTCGACGTCGATGCCGCCACCGAGCGCGGCGTGATCGTGATGAACACGCCCTCGGGCAACACCGTGGCGACGGCCGAACTCACCTTCACCCACATCCTGTGCGGCGCCCGTCCGGTGCCGCAGGCCGCGCAGTCCATGCGCGACGGCAAGTGGGACCGCAAGAGCTTCTCGGGCATCGAGCTTTTCCGCAAGACCCTCGGCATCGTCGGCCTCGGCCGCATCGGCAGCGAGGTCGCGAAGCGCGCGCAGGCGTTCGGCATGACCGTCGTCGCCTACGACCCGTACCTGTCGCCCGTCCGCGCCAAGGCCATGCAGATCGAGGCCCTCACCCTCGACGAGCTGCTGGCGAAGTCGGACTACATCACGGTCCACATGCCGCTGACCGAGCAGACGCAGTATATGATCGACGAGAAGGCGCTCGCGAAGTGCAAGAAAGGCGTCCGCCTCTTCAACTGCGCGCGCGGCGGCATCATCAAAGAGACGGCGCTGATCGCCGCGCTCAAGAGCGGCCACGTGGCCGCCGCCGGCCTCGACGTGTTCGAGGAGGAGCCGCTCGCCGCCGACAGCGAGCTCCGCAAGTTCCCGAACGTGTCGCTCACCCCGCACCTCGGGGCGTCGACCGCCGAGGCGCAGGACGCCGTGGGCGTCGAGGTCGCCGAGCAGATCGCCGACGTGCTCAACGGCGGCGTGATCCGCAACGCCGTCAACATGCCCGCGCTCGACGCCGCGACGCTCAAGGTCATCGGGCCGTACCTCGAGCTCGGCACCAAGCTCGGCACGCTCGTGCAGCAGCTCGCGACCGACCGCGTCGAGAAGCTGCGCATCACGTATTGGGGCAAGCTCCTCGAGCTCGACGCCAACGCCGTCATCCGCGCCATCCAGCGCGGCTTCCTCAGCCGCATCAGCGGCGAGAGCCTGAATTACATCAACGCGCCGGTGGTCATGGACCGCCTCGGCGTGCAGGTGGAGGTCGTGAAGTCCAACCAGGAGACCGACTACACCGAGCTGATGCTCGTCGAGGCCGTGTCGGCCAAGGGCGAGGTTTTCTCGGCGACCGGCACGCTGATCGGCAAGGCGCAGACGCCGCGCCTCGTGGCCCTGAACGGCCGCGTCGTCGAGGCCACGCCGAGCGGCGTGCTGCTGGTCTACGAGAACCACGACGAGCCGGGCATCATCGGCATGGTCGGCAGCCTGCTCGGCCGCGACAAGGTGAACATCGCCGCGATGTCGCTCAGCCGCAACAATGCGGGCGGCGTCGCGCTTTGCGTCCTCAATCTCGACAGCGTGCCGTCCGAAGCGGCCCTTAAGGAGTTGACCAGCCATCGCGCCATCAAGCAGGCTCAGGTGGTCAACCTCTGATGTCCCCCGCCTGGTCCTCTGCCGCCGCCATCATCGGATATTTGCTCGGGTCTCTGCCTTTCGGCTACGTCGTCGCCCGGGCGCACGGCGTTGATATCTTCAAGGAAGGCAGCGGCAATCCCGGCGCCACGAACGTCAAGCGCGTGCTGGGCGAGAAGTTCGGCCGCAAGGGGAAGAACGCCGGCAACCTGGTGTTCGTCCTTGATGCGGTGAAGGGCGCGCTGGCGGCAAGCTGGCCACTGTTCACCGCGCTGGCCTACACCGAGGCGCGCCTGCTCGGCCTCGTCGGCGTGATCGCGGCGGTGCTGGGCCATTCGTTTTCTGTCTTCACGAGGTTCAAGGGCGGGAAGGGCGTCGCCACCGCCGCCGGCGGGCTCGTGGTGCTCATTCCCGTGTCGTGCCTCATCGGCGCCGCGGTCTGGGTCATCGTCTTCGCGGTCACGCGCTACGTTTCGCTGGGCTCGATCCTCGCCGCGGTGGCCGTGCCGGCCGCGAGCTGGCTGCGCGGCAATCCGCTGCCGTTCAGCCTCGTCGCCACGGCCCTGGGCGCCTTCGTGATTTTCCGCCACCGCGGCAACCTCAAGCGCCTGCTGGCGGGCACGGAGCCGAAGTTCGCAAAAAAAACGCCTGCGCAACCCTGACCCGCGCAAGTGGTTCTGCGGTTGTGATATGACGCAAGGTGGCCAATCGCGCCTTGCCAACCTCCGGGCCGCCGCGCCATTTAACGCGTTTCGCGAACGCCCCATGATATCCTTCTCCGCTTGCACCATGATTCCTCGGGTCGCCCATCGGGCGGGCCGAGCCTGAAAACACACGCAGCGCATTTTACGAAAATGGCTTTAATCGTCCAGAAATACGGCGGCACGTCGGTTGGCGACATCGACCGGATCAAGAACGTGGCCAACCGCATCAAGAAGAGCCGCGACGAAGGCCACAGCCTCGTGGTCGTGGTCTCGGCCCGCTCGGGCGTGACCAACGAGCTCATCGCCAAGGCCAAGGCCATCACCGACCGCCCCGACACGCGCGAGATGGACATGCTCCTCGCCATCGGCGAACAGGAGACGATCGCGCTGACCGCCATGGCGCTGCACGCGATCGACATTCCCGCCGTCTCCTACACCGGCGCGCAGGCGGGCATCTTCACCGACCAGGTTTTCACCAAGGCCAAGATCAAGAAGATCAACCCCAAGCCCATCCTCAAGGACCTGAAGGACGGCAAGGTCGTCATCGTCGCCGGCTTCCAGGGCATCAACGAGGAGGGCCAGATCACCACGCTCGGCCGCGGCGGCTCGGACCTCAACGCCATCGCCCTCGCCGCCGCCTGCAAGGCCGATGTCTGCCAGATCTACACCGACGTCGACGGGGTCTACACCGCCGATCCGCGCATTGTGAAGACCGCGAGCAAGCTCGACGAGATCAGCTATGACGAGATGCTGGAACTCGCGAGCCTCGGCTCGAAGGTCATGCAGTCCCGCTCGGTGGAGTTCGCCAAGAAATACGGCGTCGTGTTCGAGGTCCGGAGCAGTTTTAATCACAACCCAGGAACCATCGTGAAAGAAGAAGTCGCCTACATGGAAAAGGTCGTCGTGCGCGGCGTCGCCGTCGACAAGGACCAGGCCAAGGTCGCGATCACCGACGTGCCCGACAAACCGGCCACCGCCGCGACCATTTTCAAGGCGCTGGCGGACGCGAACATCAACGTCGACATGATCGTGCAGAACGTCGGGCGCACCGGCGTGGCGGACCTGACGTTCACGGTCCAGCGTGACGACGCGCAGAACGCCGTGCGCGTGCTGCCGGCCGTGCTGAAGCAGCTCGGCGGCGGCGACGTGAAGGCCTACGACA